>DATMGZ010000127.1:0-2541 GCA_035555155.1 Solirubrobacteraceae bacterium
GGCGTCGGCGACCTGAGCCAGTGCCTGTCCATACACGCGCACGAGCTGCAGCATGGCCACGAGCGGGAAGCCCGCCGTCAGCACCGCTGCGGCGTACCGCAGCAGCTGCACGTCCTCCTCGGTCAATGCGTCGACCTGGGAAGGGCTGATGCCGAGCGCGGTCGTGATCCGCTCGATCAGCGCCGGCTCGAGCCCGGTCTCGCGCGCCGCCTCCTCGAGCGTGGCGCTGACCTCGCTGTGCGGGAACAGCACGTCGACGTAGCCGAACGCCAGCCGCCCCTCCGCCGTCGCCTGCCGGATCTCCTGCAGCGAGTGGCCGCGCTCGCGCATCCGGGCCACGACCCGCGCATGGCCGACCGCGGCCGGCGTCCAGTCGCCGTCGTACTGCGGGATCACGCCGTCGCGGGCCCAGCGCCTCAGCGTCGCCGGCTTCACCCCCGCTCGTCGGGCCGCCTCACCGATGTTCATCGCCGGCCGCACCGCGGTCTGCGTCGGTTGCCGTCCGAAATGAGCGGCGGCGGGACCCTAAGGAAGCCCCGCCGCCCGCGGGCGTCACGGCCCGCTGCGTCGGCCGTCGGCGCTCGTCACGTTTCCGGCGGCGCCTCGCGCGCGCAGACCCGGGCAAACCCGGGGCCACATCCACGATCCGGCCTGTTGCCTTGATTGAAATACGAGGTCTACTCGCCATCGGCGCGCCTGTCAACCACGCCACTCAGACTTCGAGGTGGGGATAGTCCTCGGCGATCATCGCCCGGTAGTGCGCGAACAGCGGCCTGGTGATCGGAATGATCGCGAGAGCGGCCTTGACGTCGCCGCCGGCCTTGATCCGGCGCCGGGCGATGGCGATCGCCACGTTCTCCTTGCCCTGGAAGTACCGGTTGGCGGTGTGGGAGCTCATCGCCATCTTCACCTTCGGCTCCCAGTCGATCTCGTCCGACCAGGTCCAGGCGAGATTGGGCCCACCGGATTCGCCCCGACGGATGTTCACCACCATGTCCACGTCGGTGAACTCGAACCGCTGCGGCGTATCGGCATCGCGCAGCCGCGGCCCCATCTCCGGATCATCGCTCATCAGGGCGAATGTCCGGTCCATGACCTCGCGGAACTCCTGGTCGGACGTGAAGCTGCCCGTCGGGTGCGGCTCGCCTGCGTCGCTCATCGGCTGGTGCTCCCCGGTGGTGTGGAGGATGAGAGCTAGGACTGCTTGCGGGGACGAGAGCTCTTGTGCTTGGGGCTCTTGTGCTCAGGGCCCTTGTTCGCAGGGCTCTTGCGCGCGGCGCTCTTGTGCGTGTGCTCGGGGTTCTTGCGCTCGAGCTCCGACACGCGGCGCTCAAGGGCCTCGATGCTCGAGCGCAGTGACCGGACGTCCTCGCCGGTCGCGACGCGGAGATCGTCGAGCACGTCCCTGACCCGGTTGGCCGCCTGCGCGACGTCGTCGACGAGCTCTTGCGCGCGCTCGCGGGTGACTTGAGCGCCACCGAGCGTCGCCTGGAAGGTACGGTCGACCGCGCTTCTCACCGTGTCCGCTGCGTCGCCGGGCCGCCGTGATGCCATTCCGCGGGAGTGTAACCGCGGGTGGCGGACCGTCCGCCGATGCGGTGCGGGAGGGTCCGACGGCCGAGGATCTAAGCTCGCGGCGCCGTGCCCCCGACGATCCACCTTCATCCCAGCGCCGCGTTGGCCGAGCGGGTGCTCCTGCCCGGCGACCCCGGTCGAGCACTGCGGCTGGCGCAGGAGCTGCTCGAGGCACCGAAGATGTTCAACCACAATCGCGGCCTGTGGGGATACACGGGGCTGGCCGGGGACGGCACGGCGCTGACGATCCAGAGCACGGGCATGGGAGGACCGAGCGCCGCGATCGTGATCGCCGAGCTGGCCGAGCTCGGCGCCCGCCGTCTGGTGCGCGTCGGGACGTGTGGCGCGCTCGATCCCGCATTGTCGCTGGGCGAGCTGCTGATCGTGGACGCGGCGCTGTCCGAGGACGGCACCAGCCGCGCGCTGGGCGCGGGCGAGCGCACCCAGGCGAGCGAGGCGCTGCTGTCGGCCCTGAGCGACGCCGCCCCTCCCGGCGTCCGGTCCGGAGCTGTCGTCACGACCGACCTCTTCTATGACGACCGGGCCGGCCAGGAGCAGGCGTGGCTCGAGCGCGGGGCGATGGCGGTCGAGATGGAGACGGCATGCCTGTTCGCGCTCGCCGCCCGCCGCGGCCTCGACGCCGCCGCGATCCTCGTGATCTCGGACCTGTTGCTACCCGAGCGCGTGCGGATCGACCCCGAGGACCTGGCGCGGGCCGAGGAGATGATGGGTACGGTCGCGACGCGGGCCCTCGCCGGCGGCGCGCCCGCCTAGGAACGTGGTCTGAGCCGCGGCCGGCGCTCAGCCGGCGTGGGGCTGGGAGGCGGGGGCGGCAGGAGCGCCCTGCGCCGCCTCCAGGCGTCCGAGCGCCGCCTCGATCGCGCTCAGCCGCTGCTCGATCGCGCTCGAGCTGCCGAGACCCTCGATTCGCTGCTCGAGCCGGTCAAGGCCGTCCTCGATTCCCTC
>DATMGZ010000128.1:0-14483 GCA_035555155.1 Solirubrobacteraceae bacterium
CGATCGCGGAGGCTGCCCCGACCGCGGAGGCCGCCGCGACCGCGGAGCCAGCCCCGCCTGCGGAGCCAGCCCCGCCTGCGCCCGAGGCCGAGGCGCCCACCGCCGAGGCCGCTCCGGAGGCGCCGGCGACCGAGCCGGAGCCCGCTCCGGAGCCGGTTCACGCGGAAGTCACGCCGGCCCATGAGGCGGCAGCGCACGGTGTGCCCGGCGGGGACGACTCGAGCACCTGACCCAGCTCCCCGGGTGATCCCGTTCATCGGGTTGACGGGCGGTATCGGCGCCGGTAAGTCGACCGCCCTGGCGGCGCTCGAACGTCTCGGCGCCGCCGTCATCTCGACCGACGGGATCGTCCACGAGCTGTACGGGACGGCGGAGGTGCGCGACGCGGTCATCGATCGCTTCGGCGCCGACATCGCCCGGGACGGCGTGGTCAACCGGCCCGCGCTCGCCGCGCTCGTGTTCGCCTCGGCCGAGGAGCGCGGTTGGCTCGAGGGTCTGCTGTGGCCGCTGGTCGGGGCTCGAATGCTCGCCTGGCGCCAGCAGCTCGAGCATCGATCACCCCCGCCACGGGCCGCCGTGGTCGAGGTTCCACTGCTGTTCGAGGCCGGGATGGGCAAGTCGTTCGACGCCACGATCGCGATCGTCGCCGACGAGCCGGTCCGGGTGCGGCGCGCCGGCTCGCGCGGGCACACGGCCGTCGACGAGCGCGCTGCGCGCCAACTCTCGCAGGAGGAGAAAGCGGCCCAGGCGACGTACGTGGTGCGCAACGATGGGTCGTCCGCGGAGCTCGAATCCGCACTGTCAGCCGCCCTTGACAAGCTTGAGTCGTGAGTCCTCCCGCCGCCGCAGCCACCGCCCGCCACTCCCATGACGCCCGCCGGCGTCAGGCCGCCGCCCGCCGCCGCCGCTCGGTGCTGTTTCTTGGCGCCTTCGGGCTGCTGCTGCTCGCGGTGGTGCTCGCGATTCCGCTGTTCAAGAAGGCCGTCAACGACCTCGGCCTGCCGCTCCAGGACCAGGACATCATCCGTCAGCAGGCCCAGGAGAAGCACCTCGACCCGGCGCTGATCGCGGCCGTGATCTACGCGGAGACGAAGTTCGATCCGCGACCCTCACCGGCCGGGGCACAGGGGCTGATGCAGATCCTGCCCGAGACCGCCGACTTCCTCGCCCGCCGGTCCGGGGCGACCACCTTCACCCCCGCGGACCTGGCCACCCCACAGGTCAACATCGCCTACGGAAGCTACTACCTGCGGTACCTGCTCGACAGCTACGGCGGCGACACGATGCTGGCCCTCGCGGCCTACAACGGCGGTCAGGCCAACGTGGACCGCTGGGTCGCCGACGCCCGGGCGCACGGCCACCGGCTGACCGCGGCCGAGATCCCGTTCCCCGAGACCCGCGCCTACGTGGCCAAGGTCCTGCAGGCGCAGAAGGACTACCGGCGCACGTACCCGTCCGAGCTCGGCTACCAGTAGCCGGCCGGCGGCGCGGCCCCCCGGTCTCGCGCCGCCCGCCCGGCACCGCCCGCCCGGCAACCGCCCCCCGGCGCCGGGCGCCGGCGCGATCCGCCGGGCGCCGGCGCGACCGCTAGTACGCCCGCCGCGGCCGACCGGCGTGCTCGACGGCGGCGATCACCGACGCGATCGCATCGGCTTCGCCCTCCTCGAGCCCGGTGACCGTGATCCGGATCCCGGGCGGGGTCTCGATCCGGAACCGCTCGCCGGCGACGGTGAACCAGCCCGCGTCGAGCAGCGCCCTGACCATGGTGCCCTCCTCGCGCACGGGCACCCACACGTTGAGGCCGGAGTGCCCGTGGGCCGGCACGTCGCGTGCGGCCAGTGCGTCGAGCAGCGCATGGCGCCGCTCGCGGTAGACGGCCGCGGCGCGGGTCGTCGTGCTCGCGAGGCCCGGGTCGCTCAGCAGCGCCGCGACGGTCGCCTGCAGGATGTGGCTGACCCAGCGCGTTCCCAGTGCCTGGCGCCCCTCGACCCGCGCGATCGTGGTCTCGTCGCCGGTCATCAACGCCAGCCGCAGGTCCGGGTGGAGCATCTTCGACATCGAGCGGACCACGGCCCAGCGCTCCCGGCTCGCGTCGACCAGGGTGGCGAACGGCGCGCCGGATACGACGCCGGCGTGGTCGTCCTCGACCAGCAGCAGGCCGGGCCGCCGGGTCAGCAGCCCGCAGAGGACGGCCGCGCGCTCGGCGTCGAGGGCGGAGCCGTACGGGTTCTGGGCGCGCGGGACGATCAGCGCGGCCTCGACGTCGCGCGCCAGGGCCGCCTCGAGCGCCGCGGGGATCAGCCCCAGCTCGTCGACCGGCACCGGAACCGGCACCAGCCCCAGCGCCGGCAGCAGGTCCCGGATGCCGGCGTAGGCCGGATCCTCGACGACGATGCGGTCACCGGGGTGGAGGTGGGTCTGCAGCACCCGCTCGATGCCGTCGAAGGCGCCACCCACGACCGCGATCGCGCCCGGAGGCAGCCCGTCGGCCCGGAACGCGTCCGCGGCCGCCGCGAGCAGCTCGGGGTCGGCCGAGTCGAGCTCGCTCATGCGCATCCGCGACGCGAAGTCGAGCCCGGCGAACACCGGCGCGAGTGACGGCAGCAACGCGGGGTCGGGCAGCCCGTGCGCGAGGTCGCGAACGTGCGCCGGGAGCTCGGCCGGCTGGGGCGTGCGGAGCGCCGGCCGCGGCGCGACGCGCGTCCCGCGGCGGCCGTCGGCGACGATGAGCCCGCGCGCGCGCAGGACCCGGTAGGCGGCGTTGACGGTCGCCGGGCTCGTGCCGAGCGCGGCCGCCAACGACCGCACGGTTGGGAGCGCGGCGCCTGGCTCGAGCCCGCCGTCGCGGATCGCCGCCTCCGCGCTGGCCGCGATCTCACGGGCCGTCGACCCAACGATCTGGTATTGTGCTAGTTCAAGCATCAGAACGTACTATAACAAACACACGTGACGAGAGGGGCGGCTTCTCACATGAAGCCTCGCGGAGACGTTGAACGGGACATGGAGACGAGGGGCGCCCCGGTGACCGACGCCCGGCCGGCGCCGGCGCCGATCGAGCGCACGGCCCGCTCGACCATGCACCGCCGCGCCGGCCGCGGCAGCTATGACCGCGCCGTGATCGAGGCGATCCTCGACGAGGGCCTGGTCGGGCACGTGGGGATCTGCGACGCGGACGGTCAGCCGTACGTGATCCCGGTCATCTACGCGCGCTCGGGGGATCAGATCCTGCTGCACGGCAGTCCGCTCAGCCGGCTGCTGACCGAGCTCTCATCCGGCGTCCGCGCCTGCTTCACCGTGACCCTGCTCGACGGCATCGTGATGGCCCGCTCGGCCTTCCACCACTCCGTCAACTTCCGCTCCGTCGTCGTGCTCGGCGAGGCCCGTCTCGTCACGGGCGAGCGCGAGCGGCACGAGGCGCTCCGAGCGATCGTCGAGCACGTCGCCGCCGGGCGCTCCGACGACGCCCGCGGCCCCAGTGCGCAGGAGCTGGCCGCGACCGAGGTCGTCGCGATGCCGCTGAGAGAGGCCTCGGCCAAGATCCGCACCGGCCCGCCCGCCGACGCGGCCGAGGACCAGGCGCTGCCCGTGTGGGCGGGCGTGATCCCGCTCGAGCTCCACGCCGGCGCGCCGATCAACGACCCGCTCTGCGGGCTTGCCCCGCCGGCCTACGCCGAGCGCTACAGCCGCCATGTTCTCACCCGATCTCCATAGGCTGATGGCCGCCGCGCGGCCGCTGCAGACCGCCTCGCCCACATCGTGACTGCGCGCGGCCACGACCACGCTCCTCGCCGCCTTCTGCGCCGGCTCGTGGCGCCGCGCCTTGAGACGGTCCATGCGCCGGTGCACGGTGCGGTCACGATCCGGTACGCGTTCCCCGACGACGAGGCCGGCCTTGCCCGGCTCGCGGTGCTCGACAGCGCCGCCGCGCCGAGGCCGCCGCTGATCGTCGCCGAGGTCGACAGCGAGCTGCGGGCGGCGTTGTCGCTGGCGGACGGGGCGGTGATCGCGGACCCATTCAGGCCCGCCGCGGCGCTGCTCGACCTGCTCGCGGCGAGGGTCGCCCAGCTCGTGGCCGCGGAGCAGGTCTACGGTGAGCGCCGCTCGGCACCGCCGTCGTGGCGGGCGTGCGTCGTCCCCGAGGACGGGCCTCGGGACGTCCGCCCGGCCTGACGCTACGCTCAGAGATCGAGCGTATGCCTAAGTTCGAACTCGATGCCGCCTACAGCCCGGCCGCCGATCAACCGGCGGCGATCGAGTCGTTGGCGCAGGGGATCGGAGCCGGCGAGCAATTCCTGACCCTGCTCGGGGCAACCGGCACCGGCAAGACGATGACGATGGCGGCGACGATCGAGGCGGTGCAGAAGCCCGCCCTGGTCATCGCCCACAACAAGACGCTCGCGGCCCAGCTGTGCAACGAGTTCCGGGCCTACTTCCCGCGCAACGCGGTCGAGTACTTCGTCTCCTACTACGACTACTACCAGCCCGAGGCCTATGTCCCGAGCAAGGACCTGTACATCGAGAAGGACTCGGCGATCAACCAGGAGATCGACCGGCTGCGCCACTCGGCCACGGCGGCGCTGTTCGCGCGCCGCGACGTCCTCATCGTCGCCAGCGTGTCCTGTATCTACGGCCTGGGCTCGCCCGAGGTCTACGACGAAAACCTGCAGACTCTCCGCAAGGGCGAGTTCATCGACCGCGACGGCCTGCTACGCAAGCTCGTCTCGATCCAGTACACGCGCAACGACACCGCGCTAGGCCGCGGCACCTTCCGCGTGCGCGGCGAGACACTCGAGATCTTCCCTGCCTACGCCGAGACGGCGTTCCGGATCGTGCTGTTCGGCGATGAGGTCGAGCACCTGCAGCACTTCGACCCGATCACCGGCGAGGTGCTCGAGGATGACCTCGAGCACGTCGGCATCTGGCCCGCCTCCCACTACAACGTGCGTGAGGGCCAGATCGAGGACGCGGTGGGGGAGATCGGGCGCGAGCTGAACGAGCGCTGCGCCGAGCTCGACGCTCAGGGAAAGCTGCTCGAGTCCCACCGGCTGCGCCAGCGCACCCAGTACGACATGGAGATGCTGCGCGAGATGGGGTTCTGCTCCGGGATCGAGAACTACTCCCGGATCCTCGACGGGCGCCGGCCCGGGGACCGTCCCTACTGCCTGATCGACTACTTCCCCGACGACTTCGTCTGCTTCATCGACGAGTCCCACCAGACGGTGCCGCAGATCGGCGGCATGTACGAGGGCGACCGCTCGCGCAAGTCGACCCTCGTCGACTACGGCTTCCGGCTCCCGAGCGCGATGGACAACCGGCCCCAGAAGTTCCAGGAGTTCCTCTCGATCACGCCGCAGATGGTGTTCGTGTCGGCCACTCCGGGCGAGTACGAGCGCACCCATTCGCCGCGGATCGTGGAGCAGATCGTGCGGCCGACCGGGATCGTGGATCCGGAGATCGAGGTGCGCGAGACGCGCAACCAGATCGATGACCTGATGAACGAGGTCCGGGCGCGGGTCGATCGCAACGAGCGCACGCTGGTGACGACGCTGACCAAGAAGATGTCCGAGGATCTGACCGACTACCTCCTCGAGATGGGCTTCCGCGTCCGCTACCTGCATTCGGAGATCGACACGCTCGAGCGGATCCAGATCATCCGCGAGCTCAGGCTCGGGGAGTACGACGTGCTGGTCGGGGTCAACCTGTTGCGCGAGGGCCTCGACCTGCCCGAGGTGTCGCTGGTGGCGATCCTCGACGCCGACAAGGAGGGATTCCTGCGCGGCGAGACCTCACTGATCCAGACGATCGGGCGGGCGGCGCGCAACGTGGAGGGCAAGGTCGTGATGTATGCCGACAAGGAGACGGCGGCGATGCGGGCCGCGATCAGCGAGACCGACCGCCGGCGTGAGATCCAGCGCGCCCACAACATCGAGCACGGGATCACGCCGGAGACGATCGTCAAGGGGATCAGCGACATCGCCGAGTTCCTGCAGTCGGAGTCGAAAGTGCCCCGCTCTCGGCGCCGCCGCCGGCGCCCGGCCGGATCGATGGAGCCGGCCGAGATCGAGCGTACGATCGTGGAGCTGGAGGAGGAGATGCTGGCCGCCGCCGAGGACCTCAGGTTCGAGTACGCGGCCAAGCTCCGGGACGAGATCCGGGACCTCAAGCGCGAGCTCGACATCGCCCTGGCCGAGGGCCGGGCGCCCGCCGGCTGACGCCGCCCGGCCGCCCGCACTGGGTGAGTACCAGCGCCGCCAAGGTCCGCTAGCCTGCCCGGGCTGGAGCTCTGATCCTGATACGGAGGTAGTTCGCGTGGCCCTGGAACGTGAGAGCATCGAGAAGAGAGACTTTCCCATCGGTCGCCGCGGCTACGAACCTGACGCCGTCGACGCCCATCTGAGTCTCCTCGCCGATCAGGTCGACGAGCTCAAGCGCGCCTCGCGGCGCCGCTCGGAGACGCTCGCCACCTCGGCCTCCGAGCAGGTCCGCTCGATCGTCGAGGCCGCTGAGACGAGCGCCGCCGAGATCGAGCGTCAGGCCGAGGAGGACGCGCGGGAGATCCGGGGCGAGGCGAGTGCCGAGGCCCAGAGCACCCGCGAGCAGGCGACCGAGCAGGCCCGCGAGTACGTGGGCCGCGTCTCGGAGTCGACCGCCGTGATGCTGCAGCGGCTCGATGCGATGGAGAGCGAGCTCTCGGCGCTGGTGGAATCGCTGCGCACCGGCTCGAACCGCCTCAATGCCGACCTGCAGCTGCTCGAGGGGAATCTGAGCGAGCTCACCGACGCCGCCGCCACGCGCTCGCGCTTCGAGCCCGAGGAGCCGGCCGCGTCCCGAGCCCCCGCCGCGGCCGCGGCGGCTCTCGCGCCGGAGGCGTCGGTGGTCGTCGACGAGGTCGACCTGTACGAGGAGCAGGGCGTGGTCGAGGTGGAGCCGGAGATCTCGCATGTGGAGTCCGACGAGCCCGTCGCCGCCGCGGCGTCCGCCGCCGAGCCGGCCGCGGCGGGCGGTGACGACGACACCGAGGGCGCGCGCCTGATCGCGCTCAACATGGCGCTCAATGGCACCCCGCGCGATGAGACGGGCCGCTACCTGGCTGAGAACTTCAGCCTCGCCAACCCCAAGAGCCTGCTCGACGAGGTGTACGCCAGCGTCGACGGGTGAGGCAGCGTCGCGGCCGGCGGCCGGCGGCCGGCGGCCGGCGCGCGCCGCGCGCGCCCGGATGCGCGGTCCGATTCGCACACCGGAGTTCGCTCGGAGCGGCTTTTCGGGTCCCGTGAGACAGGGGAACGTCTGTTCGGTTCTCTAGAATCGATGTGAGTGGACCAACTCGTCGTCTCGGGCGCCCGGGAGCACAACCTCAAGGACATCACGGTCGCGATTCCGCGCGGGTCGCTGACCGTCATCACCGGCCTCTCGGGGTCCGGTAAGTCCTCGCTGGCGTTCGACACGATCTACGCCGAGGGCCAGCGCCGCTACGTCGAGTCGCTGTCGGCCTACGCGCGCCAGTTCCTGGGCCAGATGGACAAGCCCGACGTCGATTCGATCGAGGGGCTGTCGCCGGCGATCTCGATCGACCAGAAGACGACGTCGCGCAACCCGCGCTCGACCGTCGGCACGGTGACCGAGATCTACGACTACCTGCGGCTGCTGTGGGCCCGGGTCGGCCACCCGCACTGCCACATCTGCGGGCGCCCGATCGCCGGCCAGTCGGCGGAGCAGATCATCGACCAGGTGATGGAGCTGGCCGAGGGCAGCCGCTTCATGGTGCTGGCGCCGATCGTCCGCGGGCGCAAGGGCGAGTACGGCAAGCAGTTCGAGGAACTGCGGGCCGAGGGCTTCTCGCGCGTCAAGGTCGACGGCGAGCTGCGCCGGCTCGACGAGGACATCGTGCTCGACAAGAAGTACAAGCACGACATCGCGGTGGTCGTCGACCGCCTCGTCATGAAGCACGACCTGCGCAAGCGCCTGGCCGACTCGATCGAGACCGCGGTGGCGCTGGCCGACGGCCTGGTCGAGATCGAGCTGGTCGACGCCGGCCAGGAGCCGCGCACGCTCACCTTCTCGGAGAAGTTCGCCTGCCCGGTGCACGGCCCGAGCCTGGTCGAGCTCGAGCCGCGGATCTTCTCCTTCAACTCCCCGCACGGGGCATGCCCGCGGTGCACGGGCCTCGGGTCGCAGATGGAGATCGACCCCGAGCTGGTCGTGCCCGATCCGTCGCTGTCGATCGGCGAGGGGGCGATCGCGCCGTGGGCGGCGAGCGCGTCGAACTACTACGACCAGCTCGCGCAGGCGATCTCGGAGCGCTACGACGTCGATCTCGAGGTCCCGTGGGATAAGCTCCCCGAGGGCGCGCGCGACTTCTTCCTCTACGGCACCAACGGCGACCGGCTCCAGGTCTCCTACCGCAACCGGTTCGGGCGCCGGCGCTCGTACGCGACCCGGTTCGAGGGGATCGTCCCCGGACTCGAGCGCCGCTACCGCGAGACCGACTCCGACTTCTCACGCGAGAAGATCGAGGAGTACATGACGCTGCGGCCGTGCCCGGATTGCCGGGGCGCGCGGCTGCGCCCCGAGTCGCGCGCGGTGCTCGTGTCCGGCACCGCGATCCACGACTTCGCCGCTCTGTCGGCGCGCCGGGCGCTCGAGTGGGTGCGCGAGCTCGACCTCAGCGAGCACGACCGGCGGATCGCTCGGCTCGTGCTGAGGGAGATCGAGGAGCGGCTCCAGTTCCTCGACAACGTCGGCGTCGGCTACCTGTCGATGGAGCGGGCTGCGGCGACCCTGTCCGGCGGCGAGGCGCAGCGGATCCGGCTCGCGACGCAGATCGGCTCCTCGCTGGTGGGCGTGTTGTACATCCTCGATGAGCCCTCGATCGGCCTGCACCAGCGCGACAACGAGCGGCTGATCGGCACGCTCGAGCGCCTGCGCGATCTCGGCAACACGGTGCTCGTGGTCGAGCACGACGAGGGCACGATGCGCGCGGCCGATCATCTCGTCGACATGGGGCCCGGCGCGGGTGAGCACGGGGGCCACGTGGTCGCCGAGGGCACCGCGGCCGAGGTCGAGCGCGTGGCCGATTCGCTGACCGGCCAGTTCCTGGCCGGGACGCGCGTGATCGAGGTCCCGGAGCGCCGTCGTAAGCCGTCGGGCCATGTGACGATCGAAGGGGCCTCGCAGCACAACCTGCGCGCGATCAACGTCAAGATCCCGCTCGGCGTGTTCTGCTCGGTGACCGGCGTGTCGGGGTCGGGCAAGTCGACGCTCGTCAACGAGGTGCTCTACAAGGCGGTGTCCAACCGCCTGCACCGCTCGCACCAGCGCGCGGGTACGCACAAGCGGATCAGCGGGCTCGAGCAGCTCGACAAGATCATCTCGGTCGACCAGTCGCCGATCGGCCGCACGCCGCGCTCGAATCCGGCCACCTACATCGGGCTCTTCGACCAGATCCGGGATCTGTTCTCCAAGACCCAGGAGGCCCGGGCCCGCGGCTACAAGCCGGGCCGGTTCTCGTTCAATGTCAAGGGCGGCCGCTGCGAGGTGTGCCGCGGCGACGGCCAGATCAAAATCGAGATGCACTTCCTGCCCGACGTGTACGTGCCCTGCGAGCAGTGCCACGGCAAGCGCTACAACCGGGAGACGCTCGAGGTGCGGTTCAAGGGCAAGACGATCGCCGACGTGCTCGAGATGCCGATTGAGGAGGCGCTCGAGTTCTTCGCCCACATCCCCAAGATCCGCCGCCGCGTCGAGGCGCTGGGCGACGTCGGCCTCGGCTACATGCGCCTGGGCCAGCCGGCCACGACATTGTCGGGCGGCGAGGCGCAGCGGGTCAAGCTCGCGGCCGAGCTCTCCAAGGTCGCCACCGGGCAGACCCTGTACATCCTGGACGAGCCGACTACCGGCCTGCACTTCGCCGACATTCAGCGCCTGCTCGAGGTGCTGATGCGCCTGGTCGCGGCTGGCAACTCGGTCGTCGTGATCGAGCACAACCTCGACGTGATCAAGGTCTCCGACCGGGTCATCGACCTCGGCCCCGAGGGCGGCGAGGAGGGCGGTACGGTGATCGCGACGGGGACGCCGGAGGAGGTGGCGTCAGAGCCCGGCTCCTACACGGGGCGGTTCCTGGCCGACATCCTGCCCGTACGCGCGAAGGCGAAGCCCCGTGCACGGCGGCGACCGCGCGCCACCGCCGCGGCTCGGTGAGCGGTGCGCGCATCCCGCGCGATCCTCGGCCTCGCCGGCGCCGCCGTGCTCGCGGCGTGTGGGGCGGGCGTCGCGACCACGGCGGGAGCCGGCACCACGCGCCCCCCGCTGCGGGTCCTGGTCCTGACCCAGACCCGCGGCTACCGCCATGCGTCGATCCCGACCGCGCTGGCCGCGCTGCAGCGGATGGCCCGCTCAGACGGGCGCTATACGCTCGTGCCGCTGGCGAGCGCGGCGCAGCTCGGGACCTCGACCCTGCACAGGGCGGCAGCGGTCGTGTTCCTGCTCACCTCGGGCGAGCTGCCGCTGAGCGCCGCGGGCAAGCAGGCGCTGAGCACGTTCGTGCATGGCGGCGGCGCGCTGATCGGCTTTCACTCGGCCACCGACACGTTTCATCACTGGCCGGGCTACATCGGCATGATCGGCGGCGAGTTCAGCCACCACCCGCTGCCCTCGACACATCGGCTGATCGTCGAGGACCGCCGCAACGCCGCCACGCGGACGCTGCCGGCGAGCTTCCGGATCCACGAGGAGTTCTACGTCTTCACCCACGATCCGCGGCGGACCTCGCACGTGCTCGTCCGTCTCGACACCGGACCCGGCGGGCCCGACCGTCCGCTCGCGTGGTGCCGGCGCGTCGGCCACGGCCGGGTCTTCTACGACGCGCTCGGTCACTTCCCGCAGACGTGGCAGGATGCCCGCCTCCTCGCGCTCGCGGCCGGCGGGATCGACTGGGCGCTCGGGCTCGGGCCCGCGGGAGGTTGCTGAGACAATGCCGCCCTTGGTCGACACCGCGCTGGTCAAGCTCTGGGCGCAGAAGTGGCGCTGGTACGAACGTAACTCACTGCCCTGGAACCGGGCCCGGATCCATTGGGAGCTCATGCGCCGGCAGGCCTTCGCCCGCTGGCCGCTGCACGGCAATGTGCTCGAGCTGCTCCAGGAGGGCCGGCTCGAGGTCGGGCCGCAGGTCCTGTTCGAACCCGGCGTGTGGATCACCGCATCCCCGACGGCGCGGGTGCGGATCGGCGAGGGCACGTTCCTCAACCTGGGCGTGATGGTGGCGGCGGTCGAGCTGGTCGAGATCGGCTGCCACTGCATGTTCGCCAACGGCAGTTTCGTCACCGACGGCAACCACCGCTTCGACGACCCGGATCGGCCGATCACCTGGCAGGGGTTCACGACCAAGGGCCCGACCCGGGTCGGCGACAATGTGTGGTGTGGCGCCAACGTCGTGGTGACCAGCGGCGTCACGATCGGCGAGCGCTGCGTGATCGGCGCCAACTCGGTCGTGACCACCGACATCCCGGCGTTCTCGATCGCCGCCGGCGTGCCCGCCCAGGTGCTCCGGCGGATCGAGTGCTGAGCCGCGCCACCGCGGCGTGTCCCGCACCCCGAACTCATACGACATGGCCCGTGGTAATCGGCGCCCGCCACGGCTACGATTTGTGACGATCGCTAGACACGGGTGCGCGCGCCGGTCGGGGAGCGCCGCGGAAGGGCAGGTTGGCTGCAGGTGCTGGCCGGAAGCGCCAGGGGGCAGCGGTGATCCCGCCGCCACGCCGTCGGCTCGGGGGACGGGTACCGGGCCGGTCGGCCCCAGCGCGGCGGCGGGCGAAGACGGAGATCAGAGTGCTCCGCGCCGAGGTCGAGCGGCTCCGCGAGGTGTCGATGACCGATCCGCTGACCGGCCTGCTCAACTATCGCGGCTTCCATGACCGCCTCCAGGAGGAGCTCTCGCGCAGCCGTCGCGAGCACTATCCCGTCAGCGTGGTGGCGATCGACCTCGACAGCCTCAAGTGGATCAACGACAGCTTCGGTCACGGCGTCGGCGACGACGCGCTGCGGACGCTGGCGAACTCGATCCTCGGCTGCGTCCGGCCGAGCGACATCTCCGGTCGCCTCGGCGGCGACGAGTTCGTGCTTGCGCTGCCGCGGGTCCAGCAGGAGGAGGCCGAGCGGATCGTGGGCCGCATCCACGAGGCCTACGGGATGGCGCTGCCCGACCACAGCCACCTCGACTTCAGCGCGGGGGTGGCCACGACGGCGGAGGAGGCCAGCGACGAGCGGCTGCTGCACGCCGCAGACCTGGCGATGTATGAGTCCAAACGCCGGCATCAGGGTCCGGCCGCCCCGAGCCCGGCGCGCGAGCTGCGCGCGAGCTCCGCTCTGGCGATCGGCGAAGCGCAGCGCCTGGTCGGCACGGCGGTCGAGATCCAGCAGCGCCTGCGCTCGCAGCAGAGCGCGCGGGCGCAGGCACGATCCGCGCGGGCCGCAGGAACGGGCGACGGGGAACGGTTCCGCAAGCCGGAGCCCGCCGCCGGCCGCCCGGACACCCCACGCCGCCCGGACACCCCACGCGGCCCTACGAGTTCTTGATCACGATCCCCTCGAGAATGTTCGCAACCTTCTCGGCGGCGTCGATGGCCGCCTCGAGGCGCTCGAACAGGTCCTTCCAGCGGATCACGACCATCGGGTCGATGCCGGTGTCGAACAGCGAGGCGACGGCCTCGCGTGTGATCCGGTCGCCCTCGTTCTCGAGCCGGTTGATCTCGACCGTGTAGTGCGAGATGTCGCGGAAGCCGCGCAACCGCGGGATCGCCTCTGAGACCTGGCGCGCCGCGGCCAGCAGCACGTGGGCGAGCCGGATCGCCTGGTCCATCGGTGCCTCGATCTTGTACAGCCCGAGGTAGTCGGCGACCTCCTCGGTGTAGTCGACGATGTCGTCCAGCGCCGAGGCCAGGGCGAGAATGTCCTCGCGCTCGATCGGCGTCACGAACGTGTGGTTCAGCCGGTCGATGATGTCGTGGGTGATCCGGTCCCCCTCCTGCTCGCAGAGGAGGATGTCCCGGGCCAGGTCCTTGCTGTCCGGATAGTTGCTGAGCATCCGGTCGAGCAGCTCACAGGCCTGCAGGATGTTCTGGCCCGCCTCCTCGAACAGTCCGAAGTAGACCCGGTCTCGGACGGCGAAGACGTGCGAGAGTCGCGGCATCCGCACGGATGCTATTGGTCGGAGGGCCCGGCGCGAGCCGCGCCGGGCCCCGACCGCTTCAGATCAGCCGGCCACTTGGGGATCGGCCGGCCATTCCCGGGTCAGCCGAACGCCGCGGTGAACTCGAGCAGCTCCGCGTCATCGATCGAGTAGGCGTGCTCGGGGGCCGGGAACGCCCGCGAGCGGACCTCGGAGGCGTACTCGGCCACGCCGGCCACCATCTCGGCCCGGACCTCGGCGTAATGCTTGGCGAACCGCGGGGCGTGCCCGTCGTAGATGCCGAGCAGATCGTGGAACACGAGCACCTGCCCGTCCGTGCCGGCGCCGGCGCCGATCCCGATCACCGGGATCTCGAGCCGCTCCATCAGCACGTCGGTGACGGGGGAGGGGATGGCCTCGAACACGATCGCGAAGCACCCGGCCTCCTGCAGGGCGATCGCGTCACGTGCGACCGACAGCGCGCGGGAGGCCGTCCGGCCCTGAGCGCGGTAGCCGCCTAGCGCGGTGGCGGTCTGCGGCGTCAGTCCGACGTGGCCCATCACCGGGATGCCGGCATCGACGATCGCGCGGGCCCGCTCGACGCTGGTGCCGCCCCGCTCGAGCTTCACCGCATCACAGCCCGCCTCCTTGACGAAGCGCTGGGCGGTGGCCACGGCCTGCTCGTTGGAGGCCTCATACGAGCCGAACGGCAGGTCGCCGACCAGGAACGGCGACTTCAGCCCGCGCCGGACCGCGGACGCCAGCATCAGCATCTCGTCGGTCGTGACCGGCACCGTCGACGGGTAGCCGAGCACGGTCATGGCACCGGAGTCGCCGACGAGCACCATGTCCACGCGCGCGGCCTCGGCCACCTGGGCGGAGGGGTAGTCGTAGGCCGTCACCATCACGATCGGCTCGCCGAGCCGCTTCTTCTCGGCCAGGCGAGGCAGGGTCATCGGCAACGGCGCCTCCATCGTCGGAGGCACCGGCACACGGGGGTGAGCAGACATGCGTAATCGTCCTCTCTATACGGTGGTTGACGCCCCGAGTAGGGTCGCAACCTCCTGGTCGACAGTCAGGATCTCGTTCTGCGCGTTGACGTGGACAACGCGTGGGGTGTAGTGCTCGAGGTCGTCGGGGTGATAGCCGGCGTAGGAGATCACGATGATCGTGTCGTCGCGGTGCACGAGCCGTGCCGCCGCGCCGTTGACCTTCATGTCGCCCGAGCCCCGTTCGCCCGCGATCGTGTACGTCTCAAAGCGCGCGCCGTTGTCGATATCCACTACGGCAACCTGCTCGAACTCGCGGATGTCCGCGG
>DATMGZ010000129.1:0-8885 GCA_035555155.1 Solirubrobacteraceae bacterium
AACCCACACCGATACCAGGACCGATCGTCCCCAGACCCGCACCCACACCGAGCGCGATCGCCTTACCGGCCTTGCGAGCAATCGCCTCATTCGCGGCCACAGTGTCGGCCGCAGAAGCAGCGAAATGAAAGAGTGACTGGAGCATGCTGTCGTGTTCCTCCGGGTGTCTTAGTGGGCGGCGGCGGTCGCGCCGCCGAAGTAAATCGATGCCAGCGTGGCGAAGATGAACGCCTGCAGGGTGGCGATCAGCACGACCTCGAACATGAAGAAGGCGACCGCGACGATGAAGGTGATCGGTCCCAGCGCGGCCAGGCCGAGCAGGACGACGAGCCCGCCACCCATGAACAGGATCAGGAGATGGCCGGCGAGGATGTTGGCGAACAGTCGGACGGAGAGCGAGATCAGCCGCACGAATTGGGAGATCACCTCGATCAGGAAGATGCCCGCGTAGCCGAGGCCTCCGGGGCCCCTCGGCGTTCCGGCGGGCAGCCAGCTCCGGAAGTAGCCGAAGAATCCCTTGGCCCGGATCCCCTCGACGTGGTACGCGATCCAGACCACGAACGACAGGATCAGCGTGACCGAGATGTTGGCGGTGGCGGCGTAGAGCGCAAAGCTCGGGATGTGGGCGCCGAAGATGTTGATCTTGTGCTCGGTGCTGGTCGGCAGCGGAAGGTAGCCGATCATGTTGGAGAACCAGATGAACAGGAACAGCGTGCCGATGAACGAGAACCAGCGCTTGGCCATCGCCTCGTCCATGTTGCCTGCGGTGATGTTGTCGCGCATCAGCTGGTACGCCGACTCGACCGCGGTCTGCACGCGGTTCGGCTTCGCGGTCATGCGACGGGCCACCCAGGTCATCGAGAGGACGGTGAAGACGCTGCCGAGGATCAGGTAGAGGACCGCCTTGTTGATCGACAGATCGAGGGAGCCGAGCTTGATCTTCACCCACGGATCGAGCTTGAACTCGTTCTGGGGCTGGAAATCGTTGTTCTGGCCGGTCGAGCCGAAGATGACGTACAGCAGGATCACGACGGCCAGCAGGCCGACGCCGAACAGGATCAGCTTGGCGCGGCGGCTCATGAGGTCTTCGGCGGGATGGTGGGCGTGGTGTCGAACGGGCGCAGGATCATGTTGCTCGTGAAGTAGACGGTGAACAGGACGATGAACAGCACCGCCGCGGACAGACCGGCCTGGCTCGAGACGCTGATCCCGACGATGAAGATGGCGGCGGCGACGAGCCAGCCGCGGCCGATCATGCTCCCGGCCATCAGCCCGACGACCGTGCGCGGGTCCTTGCTGGCCTGGGCCCGGCGCGTCGTCTCGATCTGGATCGCGCGCTGGAAGATCCAGCAGGCGGCGGCGGTGATGTAGCCGGCGATCGGCAGACCGGCGACGACGAAGATCGGCAGCGCAAGCGCGAGCACGACGAAATCGAAGTAGCGGACGACGGCCATCTGCTCAGAGGCCCCTAAACCGTTGGTAGATGACGCTGAACCCGACCGACAGATCCACGAACACCCCGAAGATCGCGATCGGCGCTCGCTCGCCCTTCGACGGAACGGTCGTCTATGGATCTGATTCTGGGCATCTGGACACGGCGCCACGGACGGAGGGATCCGTATCGAGGGGGTGAGCTCGGATGAGCCCCGCGCATCCCCTCGCCGTGACGGCAACGTCCAGTCTATCGTTCGGCGGCGTGCCGCCGCACTCCAATGATGGGCGGCCTCAGGCGGCGATCCGCGGGCGGTCGGGCGGCGGCTGCTCGACACCCTCGGCCGGCGGCCGGTCCCGGAACCCGGGCTTCGGCAGATGACCCTCGGCCCACATCGCCGCGATCCCCGCCCGCGGCAGTCCCAGCGCCCCCTCGTACACCAGGAAGCGCGGCTCCCAGCGGGGGAAGAACTTGGCGTTGAAGCGGTACAGGCTCTCGATCTGGAAGAACGGGTTGGCGAGCGCGGCCAGCTTCCCGAGCAGCCGCTCGGATGGGCGCTCGGGGCTGTGGATGTACTTGGCGAAGGCGGCGAAGTTCAGGGACATCTCCTGCAGGCCCCGCTCGCGCAGCAGCTCGATCGCCCGGACCACGAGGAATTCGGTCAGTCCGTTCGGTGTCCCGGGGTCGCGGCGCATGAACGACAGCGACACGGCCGGCCGGCCGTAGCAGGGCACGAAGTGCAGGACCCCGCGCACGGCGCCCTCGGAGTCCCGGGCCACCACCACGAGCGTCTCGCCGGAGTGATCGCCGCGGATCGAGTCCATCGCCATCGAGAAGCCGCGCTCGGGCGCCCCGTCCCGCCCGCGCTCGAGCACATCCTCGAGCTCGGTCACCGTGCCGGCGGACAGCGTGTCAAGCGTGTGCACCTCGGCCGCGAAGCCGGCCTTGGACAGACGGCTCACCGATTGACGGATCTTGCGGATCGCGCGACCCTCGAGAGAGAACTTCTCGAGCTCCACGATCGCTTCGTCACCCAAGTAGATCGTGCGCAGCCCCATGCCCTCGTACAGCACGCACAGCGCCTCGCTGGCGCCCACGGCGCCGAGCCTGAGGCCGCGCGCGTCGGCGAAGCGGCGCAGCTCCCGCAGCAGGCCCGGCAGCGCGCTGGGCGGCCCGACGGGGTCACCGGACAGCAGCATCACGCCGTTCTCGATCCGGTAGCCGACGAACGCGCGGCCGTCGTTGCCGAAGTAGTACTGCTCATCGGCGCGGAGCTTGAAGAAGGAAAGCGTGTCGGTGCCGTAGCTCCGGACCAGTTCGGCGGCCGCGTCGCGGGCTCCTGGTCCCGGCAGCGCCCGCGGTGCGGCCAGCGGACGGAAGATCACGTAGGCCACGGCGAGCAGCGTCCCGACCTCGATCAGGTGCACGCTGAGCGGGATCCAGGCGAAATGGTGGTGCAGAGCGACGTGATCGCGGAAATGAAGCGGGCCGCTGCGCCACAGCAGCAGGTCACCGGTCTCACGCGAGACAGTCGTGAACGACGGATGGCCCTGCGAGGCCCAGGCGGCGATCGCCGCCACCGCGACTCCGATCACGCCCAGGAGCGGGGCGCGCCAGATCGCGGAGCGCAGGGTGATCGGGTCGTGGCGCACACGGAACGAGGAGCGGGTCAGCCACAGGACCGCGGCCGCCCCCCAGGTGATCGCCGTCTCCTCGAAGTCGAGTCCCTTGACCAGGTCGAAGCAACCCAACACCACCAACAGCACCATCGCCGTCTGCCAAGCCCGCCGCCGGCGTTTGGCCAGGTACGGAGCCACCAGCAGCAGCGCCAGTCCGGCCGGCAGTGCGAGGGCGTGGAACAGGCGGATCGCCTCGACCGGTTCGAAGTCCAGCAGCAGATGGCCGCGCCAGCGGATGTTCGGCGTCAGCGCCGAGGCGATGTTGACCAGTCCGACGATCGCCGCTGAGAGAGCGGCGATGCGCGGCAGCCAGCGTGAGGTGCGGGAGCTCGGAGCAGTCACAGAGTGCAGACGGGTCGGTGGTGATGTCGCGCGGCCAGGGCCCGATGAACCGGGTGTGTCGCGACGCAGTCCGACCTTCAACATCAAAATACCGCACCGCTGTCCCTTTGTTACGTCGTTGTCGGTTGCAGTCCTGCTCTTCCTGAGCGCCTCCGGCGCCTCCAGACACCGGCCGGGGATCTGCATCGGGCGGCCGTCACGCTCCGAGTTCCCGGATCCGCTCGTGCAGCTGACGCTGCTTGCCGACCAGCTCGCCCTCCAGTTGCTCGAGCTCACGGCGGCGATCGCGGACCAGCTCGAGCTGGGTCCCGATGTGGCCGAGCGCCTGGTCGATGATCCGCCGGCGCTCGGCGATGCTGTCGGTGCGGCTCCATTCGCGGCGCAGGTCGGCGCGCGCGGCCTCGGCCTCGAGCAGTTGCGAGAGCTGATCGAGCGAGAGCCCGAGCAGGTCGCGCAGCCTGACGATCTCCCGCACGCGGGCGACGTCGGCCTCGGTGTAGCAGCGGTGCTTCCCCTGCCCGCGATCGGACGAGCCCGGGAGCAGGCCGATCTCCTCGTAGTAGCGGATCGTCCGCGGCGTGGTGCCGGTGAGCTCGGCGACCTCGCCGATCCGCAGCGGCTTCTCGGTCGTCGCGCTCACGAGAGCGCACCCTCCCGTACGGGCTCGCCCACGAGCCCGGACTCGGAGTGAGCCGGACGCGCCGCGGCGACGAATGCGCCGAGCACCGAGACGGCCGCGAGCGTCCACAGCGCTGTGTGCATGTTGGCGATGAAGGGCTCGAGCTGGGTCGTCGAGATGTGGTTGGCCAGGCCCGAGAAGACGCTGAACAGGACGTTCTTGGGGACCGCGGAGGTGACGATCGCGAGCACGAAGGCGATCGAGATCACGGCGCCCGTGTTCTGCACGAGCACCCGGGCCCCGGCGGCGATGCCGCGCCGGTGCGGAGCCACCACGCCCATCATCGCGGCCGTGTTGGGCGAGTTGAACATGCCCGACCCAATCCCGACGATGAACAGGTAGACGCCGCTCTCCACGTAGCTGGTCTCGCGTCCGAGGGTGGTCATCAGAGCGAGCCCGGCCGCGGTCACGAGCATCCCCAGCACGGCGATTGAGCGCGATCCGCGGCGGTCGGCCCACACGCCGGCGGCCGGGGAGGACACGAGCATCCCGAGGGCGAGCGGAGCCAGCTTGATCCCGGCCAGGATCGGCGAGTCGCCCTGCACGCCCTGGAAGTAGAAGACGAACAGGAACATCAGCGCGAACCGCGCCAGCCCGTTGATGAACGCCGCCCCCGCGGCGGCGGAGAAAAGGCGGTTGCGGAAGATCGAGAGATCGAGCATGGGCGCCTTGTGGCGGTGCTCGATCAGCACGAAGGCGGGGAGCATGATCGCGGCGGCGAGGAGGCCGCCGATCACCAGCGGCGAGCTCCAGCCCGAGATCCCGCCCTTGGAGATCCCGAGCACGAGCCCGGTCAGTCCCACGAGGAACGTGAATGTGCCCGCGAAGTCGAACGATCGATCCTCCGATCGCCCGACCACCTCGTGCAGGACGCTGGCTCCCCAGAGGGCGCCCGCGAGCCCGAGCGGCACGTTGAACCAGAACACCCAGTGCCACGCCAGCGCCACCAGCGCGCCGCCGAGGACCGGGCCGATCACGAGCCCGACGGCGGCGACCATGGTGTTGGTGCCCATCGCCAGCCCGAGCTGCTCGCGCGGGAAGGCGTCGGTCACGATCGCGGCCGCGTTGGCGAACAGGAAGGCACCACCGACGCCCTGCAGGATCCGCCACAGGATCAGCTGCGTCCCGTTGGCCGCGAACCCGGCCCCGAGCGATGCGAGCGCGAACACGAGAAAGCCGCCCACGTACGCCTTCTTGCGGCCGAACTGATCCGACAGGCGCCCGGCGCTCAGGACCAGGACGGTCGAGGCGATCATGTACACGAGGATCACCCACACGAGCTCCAGCAGGCCGGTGTGCAGACTGCGCTCCAGGTTCGGCAGCGCGATGATCAGCGTGCCCGAGTTGATCGTGGCGAGCAACATGCCCAGGCTCGTGCACGAGAGCGCCCACCACTTGTACGAATCCTCGTGGGCTTGGGCCCCGAACCTGCGGGCCGGACGCTGCTGCTGAACCGTTGCCACAGCCACCTCCTACGAAACTGATTCTTACGTAAACGTCAGAATAGCACCGGTGTGCCGGGACGCCAAGGCGCCCGGGTTAGGGCTCGAACCAGGCGACGGTGGCGAGGATCACGAACGCGGCGACCAGGGCCGTGCCCTCGAACACGGTCGCCTCGCCGTCGCCTGTGATCTGCCACACGATGATCGCCGTTCCGAACAGCGCGCCGATGTAGATGGGCGCGATCGCGAACGTCAGCGTCGTCGGCGTCAACAGCGAGACCAGCACCAGCGCGGGGTAGACGAACGCCGCGATCTGCGCGACCGAGTTCTTGACCACCGAGATGGCCAGGTCGGCGTGTCCCTTGATCGCCAGCACCACCCCGGCGATGTTCTCCACCGCGTTCCCGGCGATGGCCACGATGACCAGGCCGGCGAAGGCCTTGGAGATGTTGAGCGTGGTGATGGTCGGCTGCAGCGCGTGCACAAACCAGTCGGAGACGAAGGCCGAGGCGGTGGCGGCGACCGCGAGCAGCACAACGCTCGGGCCGGGTGGGATCCGCGGTGGGTCGGAGTCCTCGGCGCCGGCGGCGGGCGTGCGCAGGTACTGGTAGAGCCAGGTCCCGTACACCGCCAGGACGGCGATGGCGCCAATCACGGAGATCGTCCGCAGGTGGCGGCTGGCTGCATCGTGTGACGAGCTCGCGATTCCGGCCAGCACAATGATGAACGTCGCCGTCAGCAGCAGGGTCGCGGTGTCGTTGGGCAGACGCGGGTTGAAGCGCATCAGCCCGTCGTTGCTCCGCCGCGCCCCGGCGATGATCACGAGCCCGAGCACGAGCAGCGCGTTGACCAGAATCGAACCGAGGATCGCCGTCTCGGCGACGACCGCCTCGCCCGCCCCGAGCGCGAAGATGACCACGAAGAACTCGGGCAGGTTGCCGAGCGTCGAGTGCAGGACGCCGGTCACCGATGAACCGAACCGGTAGCTCGCCTGCTCCGTGGCGAAGGAGACGATCCAGGCCAAGCCCGCGAGGGCCAGCGTCGCGAGCACGAACGCCAGCACGTCCGAGAACCCGCTCGCGTAACGGGCCACACCCGCGAGCACCGTGAGCAGCGCCGTGACCACGAGCGCCACCCGCTCGCTGCGCCGAAGCTTGGCCAGCGCTCAGCGCCCCGTCATCACTGTGTCGTCGTGCGAATACGCGGGGGCACAGCAGCACAGGAGCACCAGCGGCTCCGATCCCGGGTTCCACAGCTTGTGGGGGGTGCCGGGCGGGATCACCACGCAGTCGCCGGCCGCGATCTCGGACTCCTCATCGCCGAGGCGCATCCGGCCCGATCCCGAGACGAAGTAGTACAGCTCCTCCGCCCGAGGGTGATGGTGCTCGGCGGTCTGGAGTCCCGGGGGCAGCGTCGCCTCGGCCAGGCTCTGGTTCACCGACGCCGTCCAGGCGGGATGCGCGAGCTCTCGGATCGACGAACCGTCGGCGGTGATGAAGGACTCGAGTGCGGTGAGGTTGGCGATCTGCACGGTCCGGACTATTCCACCCTTTCGAACTCGCCGGTCTCGTCCACGCGGTCGAACTCGCCGGTCTCGAGGTCGCGCCGGACGCGCTCATCGATCTCGTGCTCGCTCGTGTCCGGGTCCAGCTCCCGCAGCTCCCGCGCGCGCAGGCCCTTGAACTTGAAGATCTCCAGCACGTAGATCAGGTACACGCTGGCCGCCAGCGCCAGCGCGGACAGGGCCACGATCACCACCACCCAGCCCATGTGGTAGTGATGTGGCCGGCCGTGGTCGTGGTACGGGATGAACCGCAGTGCGATCGCCAGGCCGGCCAGCATCAGCGTCCAGCCGTACAGGTACATCACCGTCTTGCGCTGGCTGAAGCCGATCCGGGCCATTCGATGATGGAAGTGGTTCGCGTCGGCCGTCCACGGCTTGCGCCCGTACTTGAGCCGCTTGGCGACGACGAAGGCGGTGTCGAGGAACGGCACCGCGAGGATGAACAGCGGCACGACCAACGCCACGACGGCGGTCGTCTTGAGCGTGCCCTGGATCGCCACCACGCCGAGCAGGTAGCCGAGCAGATTCGCCCCCGAGTCGCCCATGAAGATCGAGGCCGGCGGGAAGTTGTGGAACAGGAATCCCAGCGCGGCGCCCGCGGTGAGCGCCGCCAGCACGGCGGCCTCGCTGCCGCCGCCCTGCAGGTCGAACGCGATGACGGCAAACGCGATCCCGTCGATCGCGCACAACCCGGCCGCCAGCCCGTCGACCCCGTCGGAGAAGTTGACCACGTTCATCATGCCCACGAGCCAGATCACCGTGAGCGTCGGCCCCTCGTGTGGGAACGTCAGCAGGCCGAAGAACGGCACTGTCAGCTCGGTCAGCTTGACGCCCGCCTGCACCGCGATCAGCGCCGCGCCGATCTGCCCGATCAGCTTCAGCCAGGGCTGCAGGTCCCAGATGTCGTCGATCACGCCCACGAGCGTGATCACCACCGCTCCGAGCAGAATCGCCCGCGTGGGCATGCTGTTGCTCTGCGGCATCCAGATGATCGCCGCCACGAGCACTCCGAGCAGGATCGCGATCCCGCCCAGCAGCGGCGTCTCCTTGTTGGCCAGCCCCCGGTCCTTGGGCTTGTCGACCGCGTCGACGCGCCGCGCCACGCGGGCCGCGAGCGGCGTCAGCAGCGCGGCCACGGCCATCGCTACAAGGAAGGCAAACACGGCGTCCCAGTACCGCATGGCGTGCCCGTAGCATGGCAGCCGCCGAGGACCTCAGCGTTGCGAGCGGGCGATCAGCGCCTGGGCCACCCGCGCCACCACGGCGAGCCCGGCCTCGACGAGTTGCAGCCACGTCACCCGGATGACCACGAAGCCGGCCGCCACCAGCACCTGATCGCGCCGGCGGTCGCGCTCGAAGGCCTCGGGGTGGGCGTGGAACGCGCGACCGTCCACCTCCACCACGAGCTTCTCGGCGCGCCACACGAAGTCGACCTCGTAGCCCTCGATTCGTGCGTTGCAGGCGGGTCGCGGCAGTTCGGCGTCGTCGATCAGCCGCAGAAACAGCCGCTCGGCGTCGGATCGGGTGAGCGTCGGGCCGGCCTGGGCGCGAAGCAGCGCCCGGACCGCGCCCGTGCCCTTCCGGCTGCCGGCGCGCCCGATCGCCGCGGCGAGCGACCGGTCGCCGACCAGGCGGAGAACCCGCGCCTCGGCAAGCGCCCGGATCAGCTGGGCGTGCGAGGCGCCGGCGGCGAAGTCGATCAGCGTCCGGGCCGGCGCGGTCACGGGGAGGTTGGCGTGGCGGCGGG
>DATMGZ010000130.1:0-15466 GCA_035555155.1 Solirubrobacteraceae bacterium
AGATGTCGGGGACCGTCCTGTGGGTGATCGCTGCCTGCGTGTTCGCCGTCGGCGAGATGCTGACGACGGGGTTCTTCCTGGCCCCGCTGGCGGTCGGGGCGGCGCTGGCGGCGATCACCGACGCCGCCGGCGCGGGCGGCATCGCGTCATGGTTCGTGTTCGTGATTGCGTCGCTGTTGACCTTCGGGATCGTGCGGCCGATCGCTCGCTCTCACCGGCAGAACGCGCCCCGGATCAGGACCGGGACGGCGGCGCTGGTCGGCAAGCAGGCGATCGTGCTGGAGCGGATCGTCAACGACGAGGGCGTCGGCTGCGTCAAGATCGACGGTGAGGTGTGGACCGCTCGCGCCTTCGACGAGGATCAGGTGATCGAGAGCGGAACGAGGGTCCACGTCGTCGAGATCAAGGGCGCCACGGCGCTGGTAACCGAGTAGGAGGAACTGCATGGCCGGTGCAATCGTCGCCCTCGTTGTGCTCGTGTTCGTGATCCCGTCGGAGTTCGCGGAGGCGTTCGGGGGCTTCGGCGAGGCGCTCGGCCTGCGCAGGGACGAGCAGGCTGCCGGAGAGTTGACCGAGAGCTCCGAATAGACTCCGCGACGCCACGGTAGGCTCACAGGGGATGTTCGACTCACTTGCCGAGAAGCTGCAGGCCACGCTCGCCGACGTGCGCGGGCGCGGCACGCTGACCGAGGACGACGTGTCGGCCGCGATGCGGGAGATCCGCCTTGCGCTGCTGGAGGCCGACGTCAACTTCAAGGTCGTCAAGAGCTTCACCAGCACCGTCAAGGAGCGGGCGCTCGGAGCCGACATCATCGGTCAGCTCAACCCCGGCCAGCAGGTGGTCAAGATCGTCAGCGACGAGCTGACCGAGCTGATGGGCGGGGCAGCGCGGGAGCTCTCGTTCTCGCCCCGGCCGCCGACGGTGATCGTGATGGCCGGGCTGCAGGGGTCGGGCAAGACCACGGCGACAGCCAAGCTCGCCCGCTACCTGCGTGAACAGCACGGCTCCTCGGTCGCCGTCGCCGCGTGCGACGTCTACCGCCCGGCCGCGGTCGACCAGCTGATCAAGGTCGGGACCCAGGCCGGAGCCGACGTCTACGAGCAGGGCACCGACCGCGATCCGGTCAAGATCGCCGCCTGGGCCCGCGACCGCGCCATCTCCGAGGGCAAGGACGTCCTGATCATCGATACCAGCGGCCGGCTGCACATCGACGAGGCGCTGATGACCGAGCTGGCCCAGATCAAGAAGGCGGTCAAGCCCCATGACGTGCTGCTGGTCGTGGACGCGATGACGGGCCAGGACGCGGTCGCGGTGGCCGAGCAGTTTGCCGAGGTGGTTCAGTTCGACGGCGTGGTGATGACCAAGCTCGACGGCGACGCGCGCGGCGGCGCGGCGCTGTCGGTGAAGGCGATCACCGGCAAGCCGATCCTGTTCGCCTCCACCGGCGAGAAGCTCGACCAGTTCGAGAAGTTCCATCCCGACCGGATGTCGCAGCGGATCCTCGGCATGGGCGACATGATGACCCTGATCGAGAAGGCCCAGGGCACCTACGACGAGGACCAGGCGGCCGAGCTCGAGCGCAAGATCCGCAAGCAGGAGTTCGGGCTCGACGACTTCCTGGACCAGATGCGCCAGGTCCGCCGGCTGGGACCGCTGCAGTCGCTGCTCGGAATGCTGCCCGGCGTCGGCAAGGAGCTGCGCGGCGTCAAGCTCGACGAGCGTGAGTTCGATCGTCTGCAGGCGATCATCCTCGCGATGACGCCGGAGGAGCGCCGTCACCCGGAGCTGATCAAGGGTTCCCGGCGGCTGCGGATCGCGCGCGGGTCGGGCACCAACGTGCAGGCGGTCAAGGCGCTGATCAAGCAGTTCGAGCAGATGCGCAAGGTGATGCGTCAGGTGACCCAGGGCAAGATGCCCGATCTTGGCGCGCTGATGCGCCAGAGCCGCTGAGCGGCGCGCGCCGCGCGGATTTCGCAATCACGCTAATCTCACCCCGCTCATGGCAGTCCGACTCAGATTGACCCGCGTTGGCGGGCGCAAGAACCCGATTTGGCGCGTCGTCGTCGCCGACCAGCGCTCCAAGCGCGATGGTCGCGTGATCGAGACGGTGGGGCACTACAACGCCCAGACCGATCCCTCGACGATCGTGCTCGACGAGGAGCGCATCCGGGATTGGCTCTCGCGCGGCGCCCAGCCGAGCGAGTCGGTGCGCAAGCTCCTGCGCATTCGGGGCATCGAGCCCACCGCCCGGTAGCAGCGCGGCCGGGCGATGAAGGAGCTGCTCGAGTACCTGGCGCGAGGGCTCGTCGAATACCCCGACGAGGTGCAGGTGACCGAGGTCGAGGAGGACGACGGGACGATCGTGCTCGAGCTCTCGGTCGCCCAGGACGACTACGGCAACGTGATCGGCCGGGGCGGACGCACCGCTTCCGCGCTGCGCACGGTGATCAAGGCCGCGGCAGTCAAGAGCAAGCGCCGCGTGTTCGTGGACATCGTCGACTCTTGAGCGACCCGGGTCCCGGATGGCTGCGGGCCGGGGGAGTGGGACGCCCGCACGGGCTCGATGGGAGCTTTCACGTCTGGGAACCGAACGCAGAGCTGCTGACGCTGGGCGCCAGCGTGACCGTGGCCGGCCGCGAGCTGAGGATCGTGCGCCGGGCCGGGACCGACCGCCAGCCGATCCTGCGCCTCGAGCGGTGCGAGAGCCGCGACGACGCCGAGGCGCTGCGCGGCGAGCTGCTGCTCGTGCCCCGCAGCGCCGCGGCACCGCTCGGGCCCGACGAGTGGTGGGCCGAGGACCTCGAGGGCTGCGTCGTGCGCGACGGGGACCAGGACATCGGAACCGTCGTGCGGCTGCGGGCGCTGCCCTCGTGCGAGGTGCTCGAGGTCGCGCGCCCCGGCGACGCCGCCGACCTGCTGGTGCCGCTGGTCAGCGATGCCGTGCGCTCGGTCGACCTCGAGCGGCGCGAGATCGATGTCGATCTGGGCTTCCTCGGTGACTGAGCCGACGATCGCGATCGATGTCTTCACGCTGTTCCCGCCGGCGTTTGCGTGGTTCGAGGGGCAGCGGCACGTCGCCAACGCGATCGCCGCCGGTGCTCGCCTCGAGTACGTCAACTACCGCGACCACACTCCGCTCAGCTCGGGCCAGGTCGACGACACGCCGTTCGGCGGCGGCGCCGGCATGGTCCTGCGGGTCGACGTGGTCGAGGCGGCGCTGCGGGCCCGCTACGGGCGCGATCCCGTGGCGCTGGCCGGCGAGCGGCGCGTGATCGCGCTGACCCCGGGTGGCCGGGTGCTCGACGACGCCCTCGTCGACGAGCTCGCCGGCGAGCGTGCGCTGACGCTGCTGTGCGGTCGCTACGAGGGCTTCGACGAGCGGGTGCTCGAACACATGGTCGGCGACCGCCTGTCGATCGGCCGCTACGTCCTGGCGGGCGGGGAGCTGGCCGCGATGGTCATCTGCGATGCCGTCCTGCGCAAGCTGCCCGGTGCGCTGGGGCACGAGGACTCGGTGATCGAGGAGTCCTTCAGCGCCGCACTCGGTGGCGCGCCGGAGTACCCGCACTACACCCGGCCGGCCGAGCATCGCGGCTGGCGCGTGCCCGAGGTGCTGCTCTCCGGGCACCATGCGCGGATCCGCGAGTGGCGCCTGGAGCAGAGCCGGATGCGCGGGGCCGCGGAGCCGGAATGAGCGTCCGGCATGCGGATCCGCGATGCACGGGTCTCTCCGCTACCATTGACCGCCCGCGCGGGGCGGGGGCCCGCAGCCCCTGCCAGCCCACCGCCAACCCGGATGGCCCGACCTCCGGTGGAGCCAGTCGGGATACTTTCTTGCCATGAGCACCGTGATCGACAGCCTGGAGCGTGCACAGCTCCGCCGCCTACCGACGTTCGACGCCGGGGACCGCCTGCGCGTGCATTTCCAGGTCATCGAGGGCACGCGTCGCCGCACCCAGGTCTTCGAAGGCGTCGTGATCAAGCGACAGGGCCACGGCGCCCGCGAGACCTTCACGGTCCGCAAGCAGTCGTTCGGCGTCGGCGTCGAGCGCACATTCCCGTTGCACTCGCCCAAGATCGAGCGGATCGATGTCGCCGCCCGCGGCGACGTCCGCCGGGCCAAGCTGTACTACCTGCGCGACCGGGTGGGCAAGCGCGCCCGGGTTCGCGAACGCCGTTCGGTCGGGCCCGAGGAAGTCGTCGAGCGCGAGCTGCTGTACCCGCCGGTGCAAGAGGAGGCGCAGGCACCCGCCGACGCCGAGCTCGCACCGGCCGAGGAGACGTCCGAGGCTGGGGCCGAGACGTCCGAGGCCGCCCCTCGCGAGGCCGCGCCGGTGCAGGCCGCTGCGCCCGAGGCCGCCACGCAGCCCGCTGGCGCTGGGGCTGAGCCCGCCGCTACACCGACGGCGGCGCAGGACGCCGAGCCGGCGGCCGCAGAGCCCCCCGCCGGCGAAGAATAGGTGTGACGCAGGGCAAGAAGTCGGCCCTGAGCTCCGTGCTGGAGCTGGTCGTCATCGTCGCCACCGCGCTCGGCCTGGCGCTGGCGATCCAGGCGTTCATCATCAAGCCGTATCGGATTCCGAGCGGCTCGATGCTGCCGACGCTGCACATCAACCAGCGCGTGCTGGTCAACCGGCTGGGGCCGCACTTCGGCTCGCCCAGCGTCGGCGACATCTACGTCTTCCATCCGCCCAAGAACTACGACCAGGGCTGCGCCGACCCGCAGGAGGGCCAGAGCGACGTCGGCAAGGACTCAAGCCGGGCGTGCGGCGTGCCGCAGTCCCAGGAGTCGGGTGAGACGTTCATCAAGCGCGTAGTCGGGCTGCCCGGCGACCGCATCTCGATCGTCGGCGGGCACGTGATCCGCAACGGCGTGGCGGAGAAGGATTCCTACATCGCGCCGTGCAGCGGCTCCGGCGCGTGCGACTTCCCGGCCACGATCACGATCCCCAAGAACGATTACTTCATGATGGGCGACAACCGGGGCCAGTCCGACGACAGCCGCTTCTGGGGTCCGGTGCCGCGGGCGTGGATCATCGGGCGGGCGTTCTTCACCTACTGGCCGCCGGACCGCATCGGGTTCCTGTAGAACACATCGTGGCCCCATCCGATCCCGCCACCCCGAAAACGCGCCTCAAGTCCATCATCGAGCTTCTGGTCACGATCGCCGTCGCGGTCGGCCTCGCGCTGCTGATCCAGGCGTTCATCGTCAAGCCCTACCGGATCCCCAGCCCGTCGATGGTCCCGACGCTGGCGGTGGGGCAGCGGGTGCTGACCAACCGGCTCATCAACCACCCGAGCGTGGGCGACATCGTCGTCTTCCACCCGCCGGCGGGCGCCGATCCGGCGACCCCGATCTGCGGCAACCCCAACCAGGGCGGCTCGGGACCGCAGCCGTGCGGCGCCCCGACACCGCAGGAGTCCTCGCAGACGTTCATCAAGCGGGTCGTGGCCGGGCCCGGCGATTCGATCGCGATCATCCACGGGCACGTGATCCGCAACGGCGTGGCGGAGAAGGATTCCTACATCGCCCCCTGTGACTCCTGCAACTATCCCAAGCCGGTCGTCGTTCCCGCCGGGGACTACTTCATGATGGGCGACAACCGTGGCGAATCCGACGACAGCCGCTTCTGGGGCCCCGTCCCCGACAAATGGGTCATCGGCGTTGCCTTCTTCACCTACTGGCCGCCGGACCGCATCGGCTTCCTCTGAGCGCACGACGCGCCGGCGCCCGCGGCGCCCGGCGCGTCCGGGGCGCAAGCTGTTCCGGTTCGATCGCGAGCTCGGGCACCGGTTTGTGGCCGGCGCCGACGAGGCCGGCCGCGGGTGCCTCGCCGGGCCGCTCGTGGCGGCGGCGGTGCTGTTCGACCAGGAGCGCCTCGGCCGGTCCGAGATCCGCGCCCTGGGGGCGCTGAACGACTCCAAGCAGCAGAGCGCGGACTCGCGGGCCGAGCTCTACCCCGTCATCCTCCGGATCGCCACTCGGGTCGTCGTCGTGGCCCGCTGCGCTCCGGGCATCGACGCCCGCGGCCTGCACGTCACCAACCTCGCCGCGCTGCGCGACGCGCTCGATCGCGTCGCCCGCCCCGGCTGCATCTGCCTCAGCGACGGCTTTTCGGTGCGCGCCCTGGCCCACGAGCAGCGCGCCGTGATCGGCGGCGACGCCAAGAGCGCGGCCATCGCCGCCGCCTCGGTGATCGCCAAGGAGACCCGCGATCGCTACATGCGCCGCGCCGACGCCGCCCACCCGGGCTGGGAGTTCGGCCAGCACGTCGGCTACGCGACCCCGGAGCACCGTCAGGCGATCGAGCGCCTCGGTGTCTCGCCGCTGCACCGGCTCTCGTTCCAGTCGGCGGCCTACCAACAGTTGTCGCTGTAGGACCCGCGCGCCAAGAGCGGGGTGCGTGGCTCAGAACGCGCCCTCGAGATGCTCGAGGCTGACGAGCCGCCCGAGGGCGTCGAACGTCACGCCGATCGCGTCGAAGCGGATCGTCTCGGCGAACGGGCGCTCGCGGCGCTCGATCAGCCAGCTGCCGGCCATCTTGCGCACGCGGGCCCGCTTGCCCGTGCCCACGGCGTCGAGCGCGGCGCCGGTGGCGGCGCCCACGCGACGCGTCTTGACCTCGCAGAACGCGAGCACGCGGCCGTCGAAGGCGACGATGTCGAGCTCGCCCCAGCGGGTGCGGTAGTTGCGCTCGACGATCTCGAATCCGAGCCGCCCGAGATGCTCGGCGGCGAGTCGCTCGCCGAGCTGCCCGAGGCGGTGGCGCAGGTCGTTGCTCATCGCCGCTGACGCTACGCGCGATCGTGTGACACGTGGGTGACGCACAGCGACAATTCAGCGCACGCGCGGCCTTGGTCCTGTGCAGAATTGGCACGCGCCGTCACCCACACGTCACGCGATCCGGCGTAGCGTGAAACGCATGCTCGCCCGGGTCGCGACCTTCACGATCGACGGCGTCGCCCCGCGCCAGGTGTGGGTCGAGGTCGACATCCGTCCGGGGCTGCCGGCGTTCACGATCGTCGGGCTCGGCGACGCCGCGGTGCGCGAGTCGCGCGACCGGATCCGTTCGGCGGTGCTCAACTCGGGCTTCGAGTTTCCCGCCCGGCGCATCACCGCGAACCTCGCGCCGGCGTTCCTGCGCAAGGTCGGGCCCGGCTTCGACGCGGCGCTCGCGCTCGGGGTGCTGGCCGCCAGCGGCCAGGTCGCGCCCGAGTCACTGTTCTCCTACGCCGTGTTCGGGGAGCTCTCGCTCGGCGGCGAGCTGCGGGACTCGCCGGGCGCGCTGGCCGTGGCCGAGGGCGCCCACCGAGCCGGGTTCGCGCGCATGATCGTCCCGCGTGAGCGAGCTCGCGAGGCGGCGCTCGTGGACGGGCTGGCGATCGCCGCCGTCTCGAGCCTGCGCGAGGCGGCCGAGGTGCTCGCGGGCCGGTGTCCGGCCGCGTTGCCACCCGCGCCGCCGCCGCGGGCGGGCGATCGCGCTGAGCCCGACCTCGCCGACATTCGTGGCCACGCCGCGCCGCTCCTGGCGCTGCAGATCGCCGCTGCCGGCGGTCACAACCTGCTGCTCGAGGGCGCGCCCGGCACCGGCAAGACGATGCTGGCGCGGCGCCTGCCGTCGATCCTGCCCGCCCTGACGCGGTCGGAGGCGATCGAGGTGACGCGGATCCACAGCGTCGCCGGGATCCACGCCGACGGCCTCGTCGCGGCGCGTCCGTTCCGCGCCCCGCATCACTCGATCTCGGCCGCGGGGCTCGTCGGTGGCGGGGCGCCACCGCGTCCCGGAGAGGCCACGCTGGCCGATCACGGAGTCCTCTTCCTCGATGAGATCTCGGAGTTCCAGCGCTCGAGCCTCGACGCGCTACGTCAACCGCTCGAGGACGGGTGCGTGACGATCGTGCGCAGCCAGCGCGCGCTCGTGTTCCCGACCCGGTTCATGCTCGTGGCGGCAACCAACCCGTGCCCGTGCGGCTACGCGGGGGTCGGGGACCGGTGCGGCTGCGGGGAGGCCGACCTCCGGCGCCACCGGCGCCGGCTCAGTGGCCCGCTGCTCGATCGGATGGACCTGCTCGTCAACGTCGAGCGGCCCGAAGGTCGCGAGCTCCGCGCCGGCCCGACGGTCGACTCGAGCGCCGTGCGCCGGCGCGTGGCCGCGGCGCGGGAGCGCCAGCAGGCGCGGCTCGCGGGGACCCCGGTGGGCTGCAACGGGGAGATGGACGGCCGGCTGGTCTCCCGCCACGTGCGCCTCGAGCCCGCGGCGGACGCGGCGCTGGCCGGCGCCTACGACAACGGCACGCTCAGTGCCCGCGGCCGGCAGCGCGTGCTGCGGGTCGCGCGGACGATCGCCGATCTCGAACAGCGCGAGCAGGTCACGCTCGATCACGTGCTCACCGCCCTCGCCCTGCGCCAGCGCGATCAGGCCGCCGCGGCGCTGGCGGCATGACCGGCGGCGAACCGGCGTGGCACACGGGGCGCCCGGATGAGCCGAGCACCGCGATGAACACCGCGGGCCGCGCCTGCGACCGCTGCCTGGCGCGGCCGTGGCTGCTCGAGCGCCTGCGGGGCCACCTCGACCGCGTGCGCGGGCGCATCGCGGCCACGCTCGCGTTGCCCGACGAGGGCCTGATCGCCGCCGTCGCCGGCGCCGATCGGGAGCGCGTCACCCAGGAGCTCGGCGGCTTCGACGCCGCCCGCGCCCGGGTCCGCTGCCGACGCGCCGGCGTGGAGCCGATCTGCCGCTGCGACCCGGCCTACCCGTCGCCACTGACTGAGCTCGCCGCACCCCCGGCCGTGATCCATGTCGCGGGCGACCTCGAGCGCTTCCTCGCCCTGGCCCGCGACGACGGCGTGGCGATCGTCGGCGCGCGTCGCGCGAGCGCCGACGGGCTCGAGGTCGCGACCGCGCTCGCCCGCGGCCTCGGGGCGGCGGGGCTGGTCGTGCTCAGCGGGATGGCGCTGGGCATCGACTCGGCGGCGCACGCGGGCGCGCTGGCCGCCGCGGCGCCGACCGTGGCGGTGCTGCCGGGCGGCGCCGACCGCCCCTATCCGGCGGCCCGGCGCGGCCTGCACCGGCGGATCCAGGCCGCCGGCGCGGCGATCTCCGAGCTCCCGCCCGGCGTCGAGGTCCGCCGCTGGATGTTCCCTGCCCGCAACCGGCTGATCGCGGCGCTCGCCGCGATGACCGTCGTCGTCGAGGCCGGCGAGCACTCCGGGGCGCTGATCACCGCCACGCACGCCGAGGAGCTCGGCCGGATCGTCGGCGCGGTGCCCGGACGGGTGAGCGCGCCGCTCGCCGCCGGCCCGAACGCGCTGCTGGCACGAGGAGCGGCCGTCGTCCGGGGCGCGCAGGACGTGCTCGACCGGCTGTTCGGTGTGGGCGCGCGCGAGGCCGCGGCCGGTGCCGACCGCGACCCGCTCTCGCCCGCGCTCAGCCGGGTCCTGGCCGATGTCGCCGGCGGCCTGGACACGGCGGCCGCGCTCGAGCGGTCGGGCCGCCGGCCGGAGCAGGCGCTGGCGGCGCTCGCATCGCTGGAGCTGCGGGGGTACGTCCGACGGCAGGCCGGCGGCCGATTCGTGGTCGTGATCTGAGCGGCCACCCACGACCGTCGGCTGCGCCGCGGCCTCCGACTCGACCGTGAATATCGGCTGTGAAATACCCTCGGTACGGATGCCCTCGGAGAACTGGATGCCGCCGGAGAACGGGATGCCGCCGGGCGGCCGGATCCCGCGCGTGCTCTCGATCGCCGGCTCGGACTCCGGCGGCGGCGCGGGGATCCAGGCCGACCTCAAGGCCTTCGCCGCCTGCGGCGTGCACGGGATGACCGCGATCACCGCGATCACCGCGCAGAACACCGTCGGCGTCACCGCCGTGCACGCGGTCCCGCCGGATACGATCCTGGCCCAGGTCCGCGCTGTGCAGGACGACATCGGTGTCGATGCGGTCAAGATCGGGATGCTTGGCACGGTGGCCACGATCGAGGCGGTCGCCGCCGCGCTCGACGGGCTGCCCTCCGGCACCCCGGTGGTGATCGACCCGGTGATGGTCTCGGAGTCCGGAGCCGAGCTGCTCGACCCATCGGCGCGGGCGGCGCTGATCACGCTCCTGCTGCCGCGCGCGACCGTGCTCACGCCCAACCTGCCCGAGGCTCAGGCTCTGATCGCCCCCGATGTCGTCCCCGATGCGCTCGAGCTTGCCCGCCGCGTCCGCGCGCTCGGCCCCGAGGTCGTGGTGCTGACCGGCGGGCACCGCGCCCAGGCGGTCGATGTCTTCTTCGACGGGTCCGCGCAGGTGGAGATCCCCGGCGAGCGCCATCCGGACGGGGCCGCGCACGGGTCGGGCTGCACGCACTCCTCGGTCCTCGCCGCGCACCTGGCGCTGGGGTTCGGAGCCCTCGAGGCGGCCCGTCAGGCCAGGCAGATGGCCGCCGACGCGGTCCGGGACGGCCTCCGGGAGATCGGCGCCGGCCCGGGGCCGGTCGACGTGCTCGGCCGCCATCGCGCGCCGACACGGGCGATCGGGCGCACTTTGCCCGTCCGGGCGGAGTAGTCGGGACACGACGATTCGGTCCGGGGCGTTTCCTTTGACATAATCCCGGCGTGCGCTTTCTGCGGATGAAGCCCGGACATGGTGAGGTGCTCATCGCCGAGGGTGACGTGGAGCGCGCCGAGGACGAGGAACGGCTGATCGAGGAGTTCCGGCGTCAGCTCGACGCGGGCCAGTGGGCGGCCGTGCCCACCACGGGATCCGCCGGACGACGCAACGCGCAGATGGTGCGGTCCTTCGAGGACATCCCGAGAGACGCCGAGCGCGTCATCTTCTTCCCGCGGGCCGCGGGCGGAAGCTGACGAGCGGCAGCGGGGGACCGGTCGATGCTGCTCGCACTCGCCGCCACGACGTTGGTGGCCCTGGCGCTGCTGTCCGATCTGATCATCCCGCGGGTGGAAGAGGCCTGGTCACGCCATCGGGCGCGGCGCAAGCGAGCCCCGGCGACGCCGTATGACCCCGGCCGTGAGCGCCGGGCCGAGCAGCGCGCGCGGATGCTGTTGCGCTCGTGCGTCAACGACGAGGAATGGGCGATGTACCGCGACCTGGGCTTCATCCGGGTGTGGGGATCGCAGGCCGACGGGCCCGAGCAGGCGGGCGGGACCGGCGGCGCGCCGTACGCCTACCTGATCTATCCACACCGTGCGATCGTGGCCTACCTGGCCCAGACGCACCGGCTGCTCAACGAGTACTGCGTCGCCTTCCCCGACGAGACCCGGCCCTACGGGAGCGCGCGGTTGCCCGACTCCGACGACGTGCTGGCCAAGTGGATGGCGCTGACCGGCGACGAGCGCCGGCTGATCTCGACGGCCAACATGCACCTGCCCGGTCGCCAGCTCGACCCGACCAAGGTGCGCCGTGATCTCTGGCGCCTGACGCAGTGGGAGCGTGCCCGGATGCGCGCGGCGGGCACCCACTCGGCGTCGACCGGCATTTCGTAGGGTCTCGAGGCTCCCGACGGGCGCCGGGCAACGTTAAGCCGGTGATACCGGCCGAACGTTCCGCGCGAGCCCCGCGCGCCGGCGAGGTACGACGAAAACCCGGTCCGCCGGCGGTCGGTCCCGCCCGGCCCTGACCCGCGCCCGGCCCCGACCCGCGCGAGGCCCTGCCCCGCGCCCGGCCCGGCCCCGACCGAGGCCCGGTACAGTCCGGCCCCCATGACGACGCCCACCTTCGACCTCAAGCACCGCAGCCGCGCCCTCACCGACGGCCCCGAGCGCGCCGCGGCTCGCGCCTACCTGAAGGGGATCGGCTACGACGACGACGCGCTGGCGCGCCCGCTGGTGGCGGTCGCGAACACGTGGATCGAGACGATGCCCTGCAACTTCCACCTGCGCGCGCTCTCGGCCAAGGTCAAGGAGGGGATCCGCGCCGCCGGCGGGACGCCGATGGAGATGAACACGATCGCCATCTCCGACGGGATCACGATGGGCACGGCCGGGATGCGGGCCTCGCTGGTCAGCCGCGAGGTGATCGCGGACTCGATCGAGCTCGTGGCCGACGCGCACATGTTCGACGCGGTGGTCACGATCAGCGGCTGCGACAAGACGATCCCGGGCACCGTGATGGCACTGTGCCGCCTCGACGTGCCGAGCCTGATGCTCTACGGGGGCTCGATCATGCCCGGGAAGCTGCACGGCGAGGAGGTCACGATCCAGGAGGTGTTCGAGGCTGTGGGCTCGTACTCCGCCGGTCGGATCACGCGTGACGAGCTGACCGAGCTGGAGAACGTCGCCTCGCCCGGAGCGGGCGCCTGCGGCGGCCAGTTCACCGCCAACACGATGGCGATGGCGTTCGAGGTGCTCGGGATCTCTCCGGCCGGCATGTCGATGGTCCCGGCCACCAACGGCCACAAGGTCGAGGTCGCGCAGGAGGCCGGACGGCTGGTGATGGACGTGCTCGCGCGCGGCCTGCGCCCGAGCGACATCATCACCAAGCACAGCCTCGAGAACGCGATCGCGGCCATCGCCTCGAGCGGCGGCTCGACCAACGGCGTGCTGCACCTGCTGGCGATCGCCAAGGAGATCGGCGTCGAGCTCTCGATCGACGACTTCGACCGGATCAGCGACCGGACGCCGCTGCTGTGCGACCTGAAGCCGGGCGGCCGCTACGTCGCCGTTGACCTGTACGAGGCCGGCGGCGTGCCGCTGCTGATGAAGCGCCTCAAGGATGCCGGCCTGCTGCACGAGCAGGCGCTCACCGTCACCGGCCAGACGGTCGGCGCGATCGCCGACGACGCGCGTGAGACCGCCGGCCAGCAGGTCGTGCGCCCGCTCGATGATCCGATCAAGCCCACCGGCGGCCTGGCCATCCTGCGCGGCAACCTCGCGCCCGAGGGCTGCGTGGTCAAGCTCGCAGGCCACGAGCGGCGCCTGCACACCGGGCCGGCACGCGTGTTCGAGTCCGAAGAGGACGCGATGCGCGCGGTGACCGAGAACCGGATCAAGGCCGGCGACGTGGTCGTGATCCGCAACGAGGGTCCGGCCGGCGGCCCCGGCATGCGGGAGATGCTCGCCGTGACCGCGGCGCTCGTCGGCGAGGGACTCGGCGAGGAGGTGGCGCTGATCACCGACGGACGCTTCTCCGGTGCCACGCACGGTTTCATGGCCGGCCATGTGGCGCCGGAGGCCGCCCGCGGCGGTCCGATCGCCGCCGTGCAGGACGGCGACGAGATCACGATCGACGTGGCTGCGCGACGGCTCGACGTGGCGCTCTCCGACGAGGAGATCGCGGCCCGCGTGGCCGCCTACATCCCGCCCGAGCGCCCCTACCCGGGCGTCGCGCTGGCGAAGTACGCACGCCTCGTCTCGAGCGCCGCCCAGGGCGCCGTCACCTTCTAGTACCGCGCCTGGGAGAATCGGACCGGCGATGGCCGATCCCCCCGAGCAGGACGCAACCCCGGACGAGCCCGCCGCCGCCGGACAGACCGTCGAGTTGGCCCTGAGCGAGCAGCGCGGGGGGCTCCCGGCCGCGCCGGGCGACCTGCGCGAGTTCCTGCCCGGCCTCGAGCCCGAGCGCCACGTGACCGACTGGGGGCGCTCGGAGCGGGTGGAGGGGCTCGTGGACCGGACCCTGTACGAGTTCCTCTACCACTACTGGTTCCGGGTCGAGGTCGAGGGGATCGAGAACGTGCCCGCCCGGGGCGGCGCGCTGCTGGTCGCCAATCACGCCGGGGCGCTGCCGCCGGACGGCGCGATGATCGCCAAGGCGATCCGCGAGGAGCATCCCCACCCCCGGCCGATCCACCTGACCATGGACCACTCCTTCAAGGGCTTGCCCGGGCTCGGCATGGTGGTGACCAAGATCGGCGGCGTGCCGGCCCATCCGGCCAACGTGCACCGGTTGCTGTTCGACGAGCAAGCACTCGTGCTCGTGTTCCCCGAGGGCCGCACGGGCACCGAGAAGCCGGTGCGCGACCGCTACCGCCTGCGCCGGTTCGGTCGCGGCGGCTTCGTCGAGACCGCGATGCGCGCGCGGGCGCCGATCGTCCCGGTCGCCGTCGTCGGGGCCGAGGAGGCCCAGCCGGTGTTCGCCCGTCTGAACCTGCTGCGGCGGCTGACCCGGCTCCCGTACGTCCCCGTGACGCCGCCGCTGCCGCTGCCGGCCAAGTTCCGGATCCGGTTCCTGGAGCCGGTCTGGACCGCCGAGCTCGGCGACGCGCCGTGGGAGGAGGAGGGGTTGGTGCAGACGCTCGGCCAGGACATCCGCGCGCTGATCCAGGAGAACCTGCTCGAGATGGTGGCGGCACGGCGGAGCGTGTGGCTCGGGTAGGCGTCGCGCCCTCCCCGGCCCACATCATGACCATGGACTCCCGGCGCATCCTGATCACCGGACTGTCGTCGTACTGGGGCGGACGCCTGGCCCAGGTGCTCGAGCGCGAGCCCGGCGTGGAGGCGATCGTCGGCGTGGACTCGAGCGACCCCAAGCACGAGCTCGAGCGCACCGAGTTCGTGCGCGTCGACACCCAGCACGGGCTGATCCGCCGGATCGTCAACGCGGCGGCGATCGACACCGTGATCGACACGCGGCTGGTCGTCGACCCGCTCACCGAGCCGCTCAAGCGGGCCCACGAGATCAACGTGATCGGCACGATGAACATCCTCGCCGCCTGCAGCGGCAGCGACTCGCCGGTGCGCAAGCTGGTGTTCAAGTCCTCGGCCGACTACTACGGCTGCGAGCAGGACGACCCGGCCTTCTTCACCGAGGACATGGCGCGCCCCCACCCGGCGCGCACGGCGATCGAGCGCGACATCGTCGAGGCCGAGGAGGCGGTGGCGGCCCTCGCCGCCCGCAACCGGGACACCACCGTGACCGTGCTGCGCGTCGCCAACGGGATCGGCGGCGAGGTGCGCACGTCGCACCTGGCGCTCCTCTCGCTGCCGGTGATCCCCTCGATCCTCGGCTTCGACCCGCGCTACCAGTTCATCCACGAGGACGACGTCGTCGGCGTGCTCGAGTACTGCGTGCGCCACGATCTCCCCGGGATCTACAACGCCGCCGCCGACGGCGTGCTGGCGCTCTCGGAGGTCGTGTCGCTGCTCGGCAAGCCCTCGCTCCCGCTGCTGCCGCCGTGGGGCACCGGCTTCACGGCCGCCCAGCTGCGCCGGCTCGGCCTCCGGATCCCGCTCGAGATGCTGCGCCAGCTGCGCTTCGGGCGCGGCCTGGACAACCGACGCCTGAAGGCCGCGGGCTACAGCTACCGCTACACGACCCGGGAGGCGGTGCTCAAGCTGCGCGCCCAGCAGCGGCTGCGCCCGCTGCTGCGCAGCGGCGTCGAGGACTACCACTACGAGCGCGAGGTCGAGGAGTTCCTGCGCTGGAGCCCGAGCGTGCAGTCCGCGCCCGATCGGGGCCGGCGGCCGTGGCGTCCCGCGGCGGACCGGGTCGCCCACCTCGAGGGCACTCTGGCGGCGCTCCGGCG
>DATMGZ010000131.1:0-27599 GCA_035555155.1 Solirubrobacteraceae bacterium
CGTGGACGCTCTATTCCACGCATATGATGGAAAAGAGCGACCACGTCACCCCGGCCGCTCAGAGCGACCACGTTCACCCGCGGCCGCAAGAGCGACCACGCCAGCCCCGGCCGCTCGCGCGTCCACGCCACCCCCGGCCGCTCGCGCGTCCACGCCACCCGCGGCCGCTCGCGCGACCACGCCACCCCTTAGCGCCCCGCCTCCCGCAGCTCCCGCGCCACATCCCGCGCCATGTCGCGCTTCTGAATCGTCTGGCGCTTGTCGTAGAGGTCCTTGCCCTTGGCCAGAGCGATCTCGATCTTGGCCCGGGACCGCGGCCCGGAGAAGTACACGCGGGTCGGGACGATGGTCAGCCCCCGTTCGCGGGTCCGGCCGACCAGGCGCTCGATCTCGCCGCGGTGCAGGAGCAGCTTGCGGTCGCGCTCGGGCTCGTGGTTGTCGCGGTTGGCCGGCCCGTAGGGGGCGATGTAGACACCGATCAGCCACACCTCGTCATCACGGACCACGGCGTAGGCGTCCTTGAGCTGGGCGTTGCCCTCGCGCAGGGACTTGACCTCCGTCCCGGTCAGCACGAGCCCGGCCTCGAACCGCTCGAGCAGCTCGTAGCGGTATCCGGCCTGTCGATTGGTCGCGACGTCGCCCGCCGCGGCCTTGCGTTTACGACCCTTCGCCATCAGCCATTCACCTCACGCCGCACGTCACAGCTCCACCCACCGATTCGACACAGGATCACAACTCCACCGGCAGCAGGTCCACCCTACCCCGCGGTGCGTCCACCTGCCCCACCTGCACCCGTACCGGGTCGCCGAGCCGGATCCCCCGGCCGGTGCGCGACCCGACCAGTACGGTCCCCTGCTCGCCCAGCTCCCACCAGTCGCCGCGGAGCCGGCGGACCGACAGCAGGCCCTCGAAGCCCTGCTCGCCGAACGACACGAACGCGCCCGCCCCGATCAGCCCCGTGACCTCGCCGTCGAACACCGTCTCGCCGCCGAACCCGGCCTCGGCCAGGGTCCGCTCGAGCAAGAAGCACAGCGCCACATCATCCGCATCCCGCTCGATCGTCATCGCCCCCCGCTCGCGCGCCGACGCCCACGGCCCGGCCGCCGTCACCCATGAGCCCTCCGGCGCCGGCTCTGAGCCCGACACCGCCGAGAGCAGCGCGCGATGGCAGATCAGGTCGGGGTAGCGCCGGATCGGCGAGGTGAAATGGCAGTAGCGCGGCGACTGCAGGCCGGCGTGGCCGATGTTGTGCGAGTCGTAGTAGGCCTGCTTGAGGGTCCGCAGCACCAGGCTCGTGAGCGCCTTGCGGCCCCGTCCCGTCGCCTCCACGTGCACCGCCACCAGGCGCGAGATCTCCCCCACGACGTCCGCGGCCTGTTGCGGCGTCATCTGTGCCGGCACCGGCGGCGTCGGCACATCCAGTGACGCCAGCTGCTCGACCAGCCGCTGCACCGCCGCCCCCTCGGGGCGTGCGTGCACGCGGTACAGCGCCGGCACGTGGCGCTCCTCGAGCACCCGCGCCACCGCCTCGTTGGCGGCGATCATCAGGTGCTCGATCAGACGGTGCGACTCGGTCTGCGCGACCGGCTCGCTGGCCAGGACGTTCCCGGCGTGGTCGAACACGAACTCGGGCTCGGCCGAGTCGACCACCAGCGCGCCCCGCGAGGCCCGCCGCGCGCCGAGCGCCGCTGCGGCTGCGCGCGCCGCCGCGAGCGGCCCGGCCCATGGCTCGAGCGCATGCTCTGTCCCGGCGAGCACCCGGTCGACGCGGTCGTAGTCGAGCCGCTCGTCGGAACGGATCAGCGAGCGGTGAAAGGCGGCTCGCTCCACCGTGTCCCCCGTGATCGTCATCTCGACCGTGACCGCGAGCCGGTCCTCTCCCGGAACCAGCGAGCAGGCGCCGTTCGACAGCGCCGGGGGCAACATCGGCTCGACCTTGCCGGGCACGTACACGCTCGTCCCACGGCGGTAGGCCTCGCGATCGACCAGCGACCGCGGTGGCACGTAGGCCGAGACGTCGGCGATGTGCACCCACACCCGCCACACGCCGGCCGAGAGCTCCTCGGCCGAGATCGCGTCGTCGAAATCGCGGGCACTCACGGGATCGATCGTGAACGTCGGCAGGTCGCGCAGGTCCCGGCGCCCCGGCGACGCTGCCATCGCCTCGGACACCGGCATCGCCGCCGCCTCCTGCGCCTCGCGCTCGACCGCGGGATCGAACGAGCGGCGCAGCCCGCGATCGAGCATCAACGCCTCGATCACGTCGGCGGCCACGTCGGGCCGGCCGATGCGCCGCTTGATCTCCACCCGGGACGAGCCGCGCCCGTCGCGCCGCGCGAGGGTCCCCGCCGCCGGCCCGACCACGACGAGATCGCCGACGCCGGCGCGTCCACCGCGCCCGACCACCAACCGCGGCCCCCGCTCGAAGAACGGCTCGGCCACGAGGAACTTGCCCCGCCGCTCGATCACCGCCACCCGCGAGACCGGCGGCGCGGCCGCCGTCGCGCTCACTTGACTTCGGCCGCGACCGTCGCCAGGGCCACGGCCATCGCCTCGTCGGCGTGCGTGTGCGGGTTGTCGACCGCGTAGATGTCGGGACTGATGCCGGCGCCCTGCTTGACCCCGCCGCCACCGAGGTTGCGCCCGCTCGGCGTGAAGTACTCGCCGACCGTGATATCGAGCGCGCCGCCGTTAGGGAGCTGGCGGATCTCCTGGAAGACGCCCTTGCCGTATGTGTGGGTGCCCACGACCTTGGCGCGATGGCGATCCTGAAACGCTCCGGTCACGATCTCGGCCGCCGACGCCGTCCCGCGGTCGACGAGCACCACGACCGGAATCGAGGCCGCGATCGCGCCCCCGGTGGCCGTGTACACCTGTCGCGGCTGGGAGCGACCCGCGGTCGAGACGATCGTGCCGTCGGGGATGAAGACACTGGCCGTGTTGACCGCCTCGTTGAGCAGGCCGCCACCGTTCTCACGCAGATCGAACACGATCGCCTGCGCGCCGGCGCGGAGCACCTTGTGGACCTGGGACTTGACCTCCGCCCCCGATCCGTCGGTGAAGCTGGTCAGAGTGACGATGCCGATCTTCTTGCCGTGCGAGATGACGACCGTCCCGCTGGAGACAGGGATCACGAGCGCTGCCCGTGTGAGGGCGACGACGCGGTTGTGTCCGCCCCGGTCCACCGTCAGGCTCACTCGGGTGCCCGGCGACCCCTTGATGAGGCTGGACGCGAACAGCGCCGTGCGCCCGGCCAGCGAGGTGCTGCCCACGCCGACGATCAGGTCGCCGCGCTGCAGTCCGGCACGCTCCGCGGGCGACCCGGTGTAGACGTCGATGACGCGCAGGCCCTTGGGATCGGGGAGCACGTCGATGCCCACGCCGTCGACGTGGGGGTTGTCCTGGTTGAGGAACGCCTGGTAGCTCTTCGGATCGAAGTAGTGCGAGTACGGGTCGTTGAGGCTCGCCACCGCCGAGGCGAGCCCTTGGTTGACGAGCGCGGCGCGGCTGAGCGGTCGGTAGTAGTCATGCTGGAGCATGTCGAGCGTCTCGTTGACGAGCTGCGTGTTGCTGTCGGCGGTCAATGTGCTGCGCAGCGGAGCGGGCAGCCAGCTCGGGTGCCCACCGATCCAGATGCCGATCACGAGCAGCACGAGCGCACCGGCGATCATCGCGATCAGCCCCGGCCGTCTGGATGGACGCGTGCTCATTGTCTCCGGAGGGTAGCCGGGCGCGGATAAATGCCCGCGTTACGGCGCAGAAGCGGCTGCGAAGACCGACCCGCCGGAGCAGGGCAGACGCGCCGCGGATCCGGTCCCGACGCGCTACACCCGGAGGAAACGGCGCAACGACAGCCCCGACCCGAGCGAGGACACGAGCACGCCGGCGGCGAGCAACACCGCCAGCAGGGCCGCGAACGGGATCGTGCGTGGTGCCGCGATCAGCGTCCAGTCGTTGGCGAGCGGATCGAGCAGCGCCACTTTGGTGATGCCGAGCACGACGATCGCGGCCACCGCACCGACCGCGCCGACGACGATGCCCTCGATCACGAACGGCCAGCGGATGAACCAATCGGTCGCGCCGACCAGCTTCATCACCTCGACCTCCCGTCGCCGTGCGAACAGCGACAGCCGGATCGTGTTGGCGATCAGCAGCACCGAGGCCAGCGTGAGCAGCACGGTCAGCACCGCGGCGGTGATCGTCACCAGGTTGGTGACCTCGAGGATCTTCTTGGTGTCGTCCTTGTGGTTGGACACGGTCTGGATCGCCTGGTCGATCGTGCCCGCACCCCCACCGGTGGCGGGCGGCGTCAGCGAGTTGCGAATCGCCAACACGTTGCCCGCGTTGTCGGGCACCACATGGAATGTGTCGGGCAGCGGGTTGGAGGCCAGCAGCGCGTAGGCCGCCGGATCGGCCTTGGACTGCTGCGCGTAGGCCTGGTCCTTGGAGACGAACTCCACGGACTTGACGTGCGGAACCGACAGCAGCTCCTTGCGCACGCGGACATCGTCCGCCGAGGTCGCGTTCGTCTTCATGTACACGTCGACGAGCACGCGACTGCGCACGCTGTTGGCCGCGCCCTTGGTCGCCTGCACGATCGGGATGAACACGCCGAGCATGATCATCGTCACGGTCACGGTGGCCAGTGCCGCGAATGTCGGCGCGGCGTTACGGCGCATCGCGCGGGTCGCCTCGCGCAGGAAGAAGCCGAGCTTCATCGCCTACACCCCCGGCGGCCGGGTGCCGTCGCTGCGCATCCGGTGCGCGAACTCACGCGTCGTCTCGTCGCGCGCGTACAGGCCCGTCGCCTCGTCGCGGACGATCCGCCCGCGGGAGAGCTCGATCACGCGGCGGCGCATCTTGTCGACCATGGCCTGGTCGTGTGTCGCCACCAGGACGGTGGTGCCGGCCCGGTTGATCCGGTAGAGCAGCCGCATGATGTCGATGCTCGTGTCGGGATCGAGGTTCCCCGTCGGCTCGTCGGCCAGCAGCAACGGCGGGTGGTTGACGAACGCCCGCGCGATCGAGACGCGCTGCTGCTCGCCGCCTGAGAGCTGGTCGGGATAGTTGTGCAGCTTGGTCGAGAGGCCGGTCATGCGCAGGATGTCGGGGACCTTGTTGCGGATCTCCTTGCGCGAGCGTCCCGTCACCTGCAGCGCGTAGGCCACGTTGTCGTAGACGGTCCGGTTCGGGAGCAGCTTGAAGTCCTGGAACACGACGCCGATGTTGCGGCGGTAGTAGGGCACGCGCTTGCGGCCGATCTCCTCGAGATCGTGCCCGGCCACGCGGATCGTTCCCTCGGTCGCGTCGAGCTCCTTGATCAGCAGTCGCATCACGGTCGACTTGCCGGAGCCGGTCGAGCCGACCAGGAACACGAACTCGCCGCGGACGACTGAGAACGTCGCCTGATCGAGGCCGACGTCGCCGCCCTCGTAGTGCTTGGAGACACCGCGGAACTCGACGACGGGCTGGCCCCCGGGCGCGGGACCGGCAGGCTGCTGTGAGCGCGTTGCCGGCGCGACTGCTGCCCGGCGCCGACTGCGTTTTTGGGAATCTGAGATAGCCATATGAGGTGGCGACGAGCCTAGCGGGTCAATCCTCGAGGGAGCCAGCCGGGACGAGTCTTGCAACGGGATTTGCAGGCATATCCTTAAAGGAGGAATTAAGAGGGCGGCTCCGCCGCCCGTGTTTTCAGGGGTTCCGGGTCTTGCCCGCTACCTTTACCCAAATGCCTTCGATCACCACCGCCCAACTGCCCAACGGCCTTCCCCTCTACCGGATCGCCGTGGACGGCACGCGCGCCGTGACGATCCTGGTGGCGTTCGACGCCGGGGCGCGCACGGAGCGCCGCGAGGAGAACGGGATGGCCCACTTCCTCGAGCACCTCGTGTTCAAGGGCGGCGAGAAGTTCCCGACCTACCGCGATGTCAACGAGGCCGCCGAGCGCATCGGCGCCGTCCTCAACGCCTACACCAGCCACGACCTGGTCGCCTTCCACATTACGGCGCGCGCCGAGCGTGCGCTCGAGGCCGCGGACCTGCTCACCGACTTCGTCGGCCGCTCGCGGATCGACGCCGGTGAGCTCAACCGCGAGCGCGGTGTCGTCGTCCAGGAGATCGCCCGCGCCAACGACCAGCCCTCGATGGTCGCCGAGCACCTGATCGACCGGGCCGCGTTCGGCGACCACCCGCTCGGCCGCCCGGTGCTCGGGCCGGCCGAGCACATCCGCGACACGTTCACGCGAGAGGGCATCCTCGCCTTCCGCGGCCGCCAATGGGCGCCCGAGCGTGGCGGCGCGTTCGTGGTCGGCAACCTGAGCGGCCTGCCCGAGAACGGGGCGCTGGCCGAGCTGTTCACCCGTTTCCCGCAGGAGCCGCTGCCCGAGCCCTATGAGCCGGCGCCGCCGCTCGAGCCCCGTGTGCTCGTCGACGAGCGAGACTCCAACCAGTCGCACCTGCGCATGTCCTACCGGCCCGCGGTCGACATCTCCGATCCCGCGCGGCGCGCGGCGCTGACGATCTACTCGACGCTGCTCGGCGGCACGATGGGCTCCCGCCTGTTCGACGAGATCCGCGAGCAGCGCGGTCTCGCCTACTCGGTCCACGCGATCGCCCACGCGTACGCCGACGTCCCCGTGCTGCAGCTGTCCGCCGGCCTCGACTCGACCAAGACCGTCGAGGCCTACACGCGCATGCGCGAGATCGTGACCGAGCTGCGCACGGACGGTCCGACGGAGTCCGAGATCGAGCGCGCGCGCGCGTACGCCGCCGGGGCTCGGACGATCGCGTTCGAGAACGGCGGCGCCGTGGCCCGGTATGCCGCGCAGCAGAAGATCCTGTACGGCGAGGACGTCAATCCCGACACCACGATCGCCCTGCTGGACGCGGTCACCCGCGCGCAGGTGACCGAGGTGGCGGCCGAGGTCGCCGACGAGCTCTCGCTGGCGCTCGTCGGCCCGCACACAGCCGAGGACTTCGCCTAGCCCCCAACCGCTCCTGTCGCGACCCGCCGGTGGACCAGCCACACTGGGGGGCGATGTCGCGCAGGCCGCATCTCTCCCTGCCGTATCGCCCCCGTCTTCCACGGCCACTGACCGCCGCCCTCGCGGCGGCGCTCGTAACTGTGGCCGGGTGCGGCGGCGGCACTCACGCCCCCAGGCCCACGACGCAGGTGGCGGCGCTCGGGGCCGCCACCATCGCCCCCACGGCGACCACCGCGTCGGCGGTCGCCCGCGTCGACCCCCGCGCGGCGGCGCTGCAAGCCGCCATGCGCCACTGGATGGGCCGGGCGGGCGCGATGACCGGCGCATACGTCGTCGATCTCACCACCGGGACCCCGCTGTTCGCGCTCGGGGCCGACGTCGGGCGAGCCCCGGCCTCGGTGGAGAAGATCTACACCTCGGTCGCGCTCCTCGACGAACTCGGGCCCGACGCCCGCCTGCACACGAAGGTGCTCGGCGCGGGCTCGCTCGGTCGCGGCGGCATGTGGCATGGCGACCTGTACCTGCGCGGCGCCGGCGACCCCACCTTCGGCTCGGAGGTCTTCAACCGCACGTGGGAGCTGGGCTACGGCTCGACGGTCTCGGCGCTCGTCGATCAACTCCGCCGCCGCGGCATCACGAGCGTCACCGGTGCCGTCATCGCCGACGCATCGCTGTTCGACGACCGGCGCGGCGGCCCGGAGAGCGGCTACGCCGCCGATACCCCCGACCTCGGCGGACAGCTGAGCGCGCTGACCTACAACCACGGCGCCGCGGTCGGCATGTCGCCCGAGGCATTCGCCGCCCGCCAGCTGGCGCTGTCGTTGCGCGCCGCCCACGTTCAGCTGACGATCGGCCCGCGAACGCCGACCGGCGTGGCGCCTCACGACGCGCGCACGCTCGCGGTGGTCCCCTCGCCACGGCTGTCGACGATGCTCCGGTTGATGGACGTGCCGTCCGATGACCTCTATGCGGAGCTGCTGACCAAGCAGCTCGGCGCGCGCTTCGGCGGCTCGGGCACCACCACGGCCGGCGCCCACGTCATCGCGCAGGAGCTCGACGTCTACGGCGTGCATCCGACCGTCGTCGACGGCTCGGGGCTCTCCCGCGCCAACCGCTCCTCGCCGCGGCAGGTGGTCAAGCTGCTCCAGGCCCTGGCCGACTCCCCGGTCGGCGGCGTGCTCGCGGCGTCCCTCCCGGTCACCGGCGTGAACGGCACCACGATCCGGATCGGCCGCAATACCGACGCCCAGGGTCGCTGCACGGCCAAGACCGGAACCCTCGACTACGTGACCAATCTGGCCGGGTACTGCAGCGCTCCGGGCGGCGACCGGCTTGCGTTCGCGGTGTTCATCGACGGCCCCGGCAACGAGCGCGGCGTGGAACTGCTGAGCCGGATCGTCGCCGACCTCGTGCGGTTGGACCCGCACCATCGATGAGTCCATCCTGGGACCTCGTTTGCGCGGGCCCCGGCGACCCGCAAGAATCGACCTCGTGGAAACGGGCACCGGGCTCAACCGGCGCGAGCTATACGGCTACCTGAGGCGCATCGGTGACCGCTGGCCGGTGCAGATGGCCCTCCTCGGCGGCGCCCGCGTCGCCGACGAGCAGGGCGCACCACCGCAGCGCGAGCGCGGACCGGAGTTCGTGGTCGTGCTCGTCTCCGGGGCGTTCGACGGCGTGCCGTGGCTCGAGCGGGTCTATCAGGCCGGATCGCTGTGGGACTCGCTCGAGATGGGCGCCACGGCCGACGTCCATTGCTACACCCCGGCCGAGTTCGAGCGCAAGCGCTTCTCGATGCCGATCGTGCGTCAGACCGCCGAGTTCGGCCTCGATCTGCTCGCTGAGTAGCGCGTCCGCGGTCAGGCGATCGCGACCATGCGCTCGATCGGCACCCGGGCCCAGTCGGCGATCGCGGGATCGACCTTGACCTCGTGGACGTCGTCGCGCAGAGCGTCTCTGACCTTGGGCAGCGTGATCCTCTTCATGAAGCGGCAGCTGGCGGCTTCGTTGGCGGCGATGAACTCGGTGTCCGGATCGGCCTGGCGCAGCGGGTAGAGCATCCCGGTCTCGGTGGCCACGATCGCCGTCCCGGCGCCGCCATCCGGGCGGTGGGCCCGGTGCTCCCGTGCGAAGGAGAGCATCCCGCCGGTCGAGAGCATGTGCACGCCCTCGGAGTCGACGTCGCCGGCGGCGACGTACTCCATCACGCTCGTGGAGCAGCCGCACTCGGGGTGGATCAGAAACTCGGCCCCGGGATGGGCGGCCCGCACGGCGTTGATGTCGGTGGGCCGGATGCCGGCGTGCACGTGGCACTCGCCGTCCCACACGTGCATGCTCCGGCCGAGTGTCTTCTCGACGTAGGCGCCGAGGAACATGTCGGGGCCGAACAGGATCTCCGTGTCGGGGCCGCGCTCGCGATAGATGTGCTCGACGACGCCGACCGCGTTCGCCGACGTGCAGCAGTAGTCGGTCTCGGCCTTGACCTCAGCGGTCGTGTTCACGTACATGACCACGATCGCGCCCGGGTGCTCCGCCTTCCAGGCGCGGAGCTGCTCGGCGGTGATCGAGTCCGCCAGCGAGCAGCCGGCGTCGAGATCCGGGATCAGCACGCGCTTCTGTGGACACAGCACCGAGGCGGTCTCGGCCATGAAATGCACGCCGCAGAAGACGATCGTGGCGGCATCGGTCCGGGCCGCCTGCTGGGAGAGCCCGAGCGAGTCGCCGACGTAGTCCGCGACGTCCTGGATCTCAGGGAGCTGGTAGTTGTGGGCGAGGATCACGGCCCCGCGGGCGCGCGCGAGCTCGCGAACTTCCTCCTGCAAAGCGGGGATGTTCTCGAGCAGCAGCGGTGCCGCGGCCGGGGTCAGCACGGGGAGGTTCATGGCAATCGTTCCAGGATCAGGGAGAGGTCCAGCGCCGGAGGGCTGTGAGTGAGCGCACCGACCGATACAAAGTCTACGCCGGTGGCCGCGACCTCTCCGAGCGTCTGGAGCGTCACGCCCCCGCTGGCCTCGAGCTCGGCCCGGCCGCCGACCTGCGCGACGGCGGCGCGCAGCTCGGTCGGGCTCATGTTGTCAAGCAGGATCCGCGGTGCGCCGGCGGCCAGCGCCTCGTCGACCTCGGCGCTCGTACGGCACTCGACCTCGAGCGGCAGCCCCGGCGCCTCGGCGCGCGCGCGCCTGACCGCCTCGCCGACCCCCCCGGCCAGCTCGGCGTGGTTCTCCTTGATCAGGATCGCGTCGTACAGACCGGCGCGATGGTTGGTGCCCCCGCCGGCGGCGACGGCCGCCTTCTCCAGCCGGCGCAGCCCGGGCGTCGTCTTGCGGGTGTCGAGGATCCGGGCCCCGGTGCCGGCCACCGCCTCGACGCAGCGTGCGGTGAGCGTGGCCACGCCCGAGAGCCGCTGCAGGAAGTTGAGCGCCGTGCGCTCGGCGCTGAGCAGCGCCCGGGCCGCACCGACCACCTCGAGCACGGGGCCGCCTTCGCGCCACTGCCCCTCGGGCCCGAGCCGCCGCACGACGACGTCCGGATCCAGCACCCGAAACGTGGCCTCGGCGACATCGAGTCCGAACACGACCCCGGGCGCCTTCTGGGTGATCACGGCGCGGGCACGCAGATCGCCCGGCACCGTCGCCGCCGTGGTCACATCCCCGGCGCCGACATCCTCGGCCAGGGCCCCGCCGACCACCGCGGTGATCTCCCGCTCGTCCATGACGGCGAGGATACGGGGTGCCGCCCGCGGCCCCGCCCGCCACGGTTGCGACCGACCCGTGAACTGCCCTTGCATCTTGGCCGTGCTTGCGGATAAGGTGAGCTTTGGCGTAGTTTCAACACCAATGGGGGGTTTCATGGTCCGGAGAACCGGGGTCTTCGTGGCAGTGTTCGCTGTCGCGGCCGTCGCCCTGCCCGCCGCGGCCAGCGCGGCGCTGAAGACGGTCTATGTCGGTCCGCCGCCGTCGGCGCAGCCCGCGCTGCAGCAGTACGGCGCTGACGTCAACAATTTCTTCCGCCAGAAGATCACGATCCACGAGGGCGACACGATCGAGTGGGCGTTTCAGGGCTTCCACACGGTCGACATCCCGCCCGTCGGGCAGGGTGACCTGCCGCTGATCCTGCCGGGACCGACAGTCACCGGCGTCCTCGACGCGGCCGGCAACCCGTTCTGGTTCAACGACAAGGTGCCGAGCCTCAACCTCAACCCGGCGCTGTTCGGCCCGAGCGGCGGCTCGACGTTCAACGGGAGCGCGCGCGTCGACTCGGGACTCCCGCTGGGACCGCCGGCCGGGTACAAGGTCACGTTCACCAAGGCGGGCACGTACACGTACTTCTGTGACGTGCACGCGGGGATGCAGGGCACGATCGTGGTGCGCGAGCCGAGCCGGCCGATCCCGTCGGCCGCGCAGGATGCGCGGGCGCTGAACCGGCAGGTCAACCGGGCGGTCAGGATCGCCAAGCGCCTGTCACAGACGGTCGCGACCGGCAACAACGTCGATATCGGGTCCGCGGGACCCCAGGGCGTCGAGGTGTTCGCGATGTTCCCGAACAACCTGACGGTCAAGCAGGGCACGGTGGTCAGGTTCTCGATGACGCCGCTCTCACGCGAGGTCCACTCGGCGACATTCGGGCCGCAGGACTACCGGAACATGCTGGCCAACTCGCTGGGCGGGCCCCCTCCGTGGGACCAGCAGGGTGTCTACCCGAGCGATCAGGGCACGGTCAACCCGATCAAGTTGACACAGACGACGCACGGCAACGGATTCGCGAACACCGGGTTGCTGGACGTGGACAGCACCACGCCGATCCCGGTCGACAGGCAGATCCAGTTCAACCAGCCGGGCACGTATCACTACCAGTGCCTGATCCACCCGTTCATGCAGGGGACGATCACGGTCACGAACTGACGCATACGGGCGTCCGGGCGCATCCGCGCCCGGGCGCCCGCCGCGTCTCTCCGCGCGTCCTCTACTCCACCAGGACGCGGACGGTCTCGAAGCTCGGATCCGCGGCGCCGTGGAGCCGCGCGCCGGCGTCTCGGAGCTCGCGCAGGTAGCCGACCACCTCCGCGGTCACGCGCTCGCCGGGCAGCAGCGCGGGCACGCCGGGCGGATAGCCGGCGATCGACTCACACGAGATGCGCCCGATCGCCTCCTCGACGGGCACCGTCTCGCCCTCGCCGAGGAAGGCGGCCCGGAGCGGGATCACGGTTTCGTGCTCGAGGGCGGCCGGCGGCCGCGCGATCTCGTGCTCCCAGCCCTCACGGCTGATCCGGCGCACCGTTTCGGCGAAGTCGTGCGCGAAGTGCAGGAGCGGTTCCACCGGCTGTGCGATCCCGAGCACGAGCACGATCGTGGCGTGGGTGGCCAGCTCGACGTAGATGTCGTAGGAGTCGCGCAGCGCCTCGGCCACCTCGTAGCCGGTGCATCCGGTCCCGCGCACGTCGATCACGATCCGCAGCGGATCCCACCCGGCGATGCCGGGGCGACCCACCAACCCCTCGCCCACGACCGAGCAGCCGGGCACTTCGTCGATCGCCTCCCGGGCCGCAGCCGAGGCGGCCAGCGTCCGTTCCAGCAGGGCCTCGCCGTGCACGGCCAACTGCCGGCGGGCGCTGTCCAGCGAGGCCAGCAGCAGCGAGCTGGGGCTGGTCGTGCGCACGAGCCGCACCGCCCGTCCCACCGCATCGGCGTCGACTCTCCCCTCGCGCGCGACGTGGAGCATCGCCGATTGCGTCAGGCTGCCGACGGTCTTGTGGGTCGAGGCGAGGACGGCGTCGGCCCCGAGCCGCAGCGGCGACTCCGGCAGCGCCGGGTGAAAGCCGAAGTGCGCGCCCCAGGCGTTGTCGACCACGAGCGCCGCGCCGGCCGCGTGCGCGACCTCGGCGCAGGCCTCGATATCCGCCGCCATGCCGTAATAGGTCGGCGAGACGATGAACGCGGCCCGCGTTCGCGAGTCACGCTCGAGCGCCCGCTCGAGCGCCTCGGGCGTGACGCCGTGGGCCATCCCGAGCTCGGAGTCGTACTCGGGCGCGACGAAACCGGCCGATCCGCCGCTCAGCACCAGCCCGTCGACGATGCTGGCGTGCGAGTTGCGCTGCACCAGCACGTGCTCGCCCGGCCGGGCGAGCGACAGGCACAGGGCATGGTTGCCCTGCGTGGCGCCGTTGGTGAGAAACCACGTCTGCCCGGCGCCGTACGCCTTCGCGGCCAGCAACTCGGCCCGTTCGTAGGGCGTGGGCGACGGACCGACATCGACCCCATCGATGTCCTGGGAGATGTCGAGTGCGAGCGCGCGATGTCCGAGCGCGCTCAGGAGCCCCGGATCCGAGCCGGCGCCACCCTTGTGTCCCGGCACATGGAGGCGGTTCGAGCCCCGGAACCCATACGCGACGAGGGCGTCCAGGTATGGCGTGGTCGGCTGCTCCGGCGCGCCCCGGCTCATCCGGATTTCGCCGCCTCGAGCAGGTAGGCCCGGACGAATCCGTCCAGGTCGCCGTCGAGCACGCGGTTGGCGTCACCCATCTCGTAGTCGGTCCGGTGGTCCTTGACCATCGTGTACGGGTGCAGCACGTAGGAGCGGATCTGCGAGCCGAAGTTGACGTCCTGGGCCTCGCCCTTCTCGCGCGCAATCTCCTCGCGGCGCTTGCGCTCCTCGAGCTCGACCAGCTTGGAGCGCAGCATCGCCATCGCGGTCGCCTTGTTGGAGGACTGCGAGCGCTCGTTCTGGCACTGCACGACGATCCCGGACGGCTTGTGGGTGATGCGGACCGCAGAATCGGTCTTGTTGACGTGCTGGCCGCCGGCGCCGCTGGCCCGGTAGGTGTCCACCTGCAGGTCATCGTCGTCGATCTCGACCTCGCCCGTCTCCTGCACCACCGGCGAGACCTCGACCCCGGCGAAGCTCGTCTGGCGCCGGTTGGCCGAATCGAACGGGGACAGGCGCACCAGGCGGTGTACCCCCTTCTCGCTCCCGTAGAGCCCGTAGGCGTTCTCGCCGCTGACCCGGAACGTGGCCGACTTGATGCCGGCTTCCTCCCCGGGCGAGGCCTCGAGCAGCTCGACGGTGAAGCCGCGCTTCTCGGCCCAGCGCATCTCCATCCGCAGCACCATCTCGGCCCAGTCCTGCGCGTCGGTGCCGCCGGCGCCCGCGTTGACCGTGACGAGCGCGTCGCCGGAGTCGTAGCGACCGGAGAACAGCCGCTCCTCCTCCAGCGCGTCCAGGCGCCCCTGCACGGTCGTGATCTGCTCCTCGAGCTCGGCCTCGAGCTCCGGGTCCTCCTCGGCCAGCTCAGCGAGCGGCTCGAGGTCCTCGACGTCGCGCTCGAGGTCGTGGAACACGGTCAGCTTGCGCGTGGCGCGCGAATGCTCCGCACTCACCCGTGCGGCGCGCTCCTGGTCATCCCAGAACCCGGGCGCCCCCATCTCGTCTTCGAGCGCCGTCGCGCGCTCGCTCAGTGAAGCGGGGTCAAAGATAGTCCGCGAGCAGCTTGAGCTGGTCGCGGATCGCCGCGAGGCGCTGGGACAGCGGCTCGGAAGGGGCGCTAGCCATCGTCACCTAGCCTACTGCACGACCCCGGCGCCACCGCGTATGAGCCCGCTCAGCGCGCTACGCGCCGTATGAGTCTGCTCCGCGGGCCATCCAGGCCCGCGTCCTGACCCGATGCTCGGCCTCCGGCCTCGCTTGACCAATGGTCACGGCGCTACGCGCCGTGACATTTCTTGTACTTCTTGCCCGAGCCGCACCAGCACGGGTCGTTGCGGCCGATCTGCTCGGTCTCGTCGACGCGGCGCTGCTCGACCGGGGGCGCAACGGGCGCCTCCTCGGCGACGTAGCCCTCGGCGCCGCCGGCGGCGGCCGCCATGGCGAGCGCGCTCGGCTGCTGCGCGCTGCCGCCGGAGTAGGTCACGTTGCCGCCCGCGGTGGATGAGCTGGAGCTGCGGCTGGGCCGGACCGGAGGCGGCTGCGGAGCGCCGCCCTCCTCACCCTCGATGGTCACCTCGACGTGGAAGATCATCCGCGAGAAATCGGCCCAGACGCTGTTCATCAGGTCGCGGAACAGCTCGAAAGCCTCGTTCTTGTACGCCACGAGCGGCTCGATCTGGGCGAAGCCGCGCAGGTGGATGCCCTCGCGCAGGTAGTCCATGTCGTACAGGTGCTCGCGCCAGCGCTGATCGATGATCTGCAACAGCAGGAAGCGCTCCAGCGCGCGCATCAGCTCATCGCCGAGCTCCTCCTCGCGCCGGTCGTACTGGGCCAGTGCCGCCTCCTGCAGGCGCTGCTTGAGCTCCTCGCGATCGATCCGGTTGGGATCGACCTCGACCAGCTCGGCGCCCTCGGGCAGGATCTCCTCGATCCGGCGCAGCAGGCCGTCGATGTCCCAGTCCTCGACGAAGTCACCCGCGGTGTACTCGTCCACGAGCCGGTGGATCAGGTTGATGACCTCTTCGCGCGCCGCGTCGCTCATGTCGCGACCCTCGAGCACCTCGTCGCGATAGGTGTAGATCACCTCGCGCTGCTGGTTGAGCACGTCGTCGTACTCGAGCGTGTGCTTGCGCATCAGGAAGTGCTGCTCCTCGACCTTCTTCTGCGCCTTCTCGATCTGCTTGGAGAGCATCCCGGCCTCGATCGGCTCCTCGTTGCCCTCCTCGTCGAGGGTTCCGAGCCGGTCGAGGATCTTGTAGATCCGCTCGCCGGCGAACAGCCGCACGAGGTCGTCCTGGGCCGAGAGGAAGAAGCGGGACTCGCCGGGGTCACCCTGGCGTCCCGAGCGTCCGCGCAGCTGGTTATCGATCCGGCGCGACTCGTGGCGCTCGGTGCCGATGATGAACAGCCCCCCGGCCTCGAGGACCTCGGCCCGGAGCGACTCCACGCGCTGGTCGATCTCGGGCAGCACCTTGGCGTAGTGCTCGTCGAAATCCGGCATGCCCGTCTGCAGGCCGAGCTTGACCAGCTCCAGCTGCGCCAGGTGCTCGGCGTTGCCGCCGAGCTTGATGTCGACGCCGCGACCGGCCATGTTGGTGGCGATCGTCACGGCTCGGGGCGCTCCCGCCTCCGCGATGATCTCGCCCTCGCGCTCGGCGTGCTCGGGCTTGGCGTTGAGGACGGTGTGCCTGATCCCGCGACGGGTCAGGCGATCGGAGAGCAGCTCTGACACCTCGACCGAGATCGTGCCCACGAGCACGGGCTGTCCCGCCTCGCTGCGCATCGCGATCTCGTTGACAACGGCCGCCCACTTTCCGTCCTTGGTCTTGTAGACCTGATCGTTGCGGTCGGCGCGGACCATCGGGCGGTTGGTCGGGATCTGGACCACGGCGAGCTTGTAGATCTTCATGAACTCGGTGGCCTCGGTCAGGGCCGTCCCGGTCATCCCGGCGAGCTTGTCGTACATCCGGAAGTAGTTCTGCAGCGTGATCGTCGCGAGCGTCTGGTTCTCCTCCTGGACGCGCACGCCCTCCTTGGCCTCGACCGCCTGGTGCAGGCCCTCGGACCAGCGCCGCCCCTCGAGGATGCGGCCGGTGAACTCGTCGATGATCTTGACCTCACCGTCGATCACCGCGTAGTCGACGTCGCGCTTGTACAGCGACTCGGCCTTCAGCGATTGGATCAGATGGTTGACCAGGTGGCCGTTCTCGGCCCGGTACAGGTGGTCGATCCCGAGGAAGCGCTCGGCCTTGGCGACGCCGCGCTCGGTCACCGCGACCGTCTTGTGCTTCTCCTCGAACTCGTAGTCGAAGTCGGCCACAAAGTCCTTCTTCGTCCTCGGGTCCATGCCCTCGGGCGTCGTGCCGGCCTCGAGCTTCGGCGCGAGCTTGGCGAACTTGGCGTAGAGGTCGGCCGCCTGTTCGGGCGCGCCGGAGATGATCAGCGGTGTGCGGGCCTCGTCGATCAGGATGTTGTCGACCTCGTCGACGATCGCGAACGTGTGGTAGGGCGACTTGCCCTCCTCGGGCTTCGGGCGCCCGCCGTGCTGGACCTTCTCCTCGAGCGTGGTGGCCATGTTGTCGCGCAGGTAGTCGAAGCCGAACTCGGAGTTCGTCCCGTAGGTGACGTCGGCGGCGTAGGCGTCGCGCTTCTCCTCGTAGGGCTGCATGTTCTGCAGAATCCCGATCTTGACGCCGAGCGTGTCGTAGATCGGCTTCATCCACAGCGCATCGCGCCGGGCGAGGTAGTCGTTGACCGTCACCACGTGCACGCCCCGGCCACCGAGCGAGTTGAGCACCACCGCAAGCGTCGCGGTCAGGGTCTTGCCCTCGCCCGTCTTCATCTCCGCGATCGCGCCGTCGTGGAGCACCATGCCGCCGATCAGCTGCACGTCGAAGTGCCGCATGCCCATCGCCCGCTTGCCCGCCTCGCGGGTCAGCGCGAAGGCTTCGTGCAGGAGCTCGTCGAGGGTCTCGCCGCCGCGGGCACGCTCTCGCAAGGCGTCAGTGGCCTCCCGGAGCTCGGCATCGGTGAGATGCTGGAACTCCTCCTCGAAGGCATTGATCCGTTTGACGCGCTGCTCGTAGGACTTGAACTTCTTCGCTTCGCCCATGCGAAGCGCGCGGTCCAGGAACGACATGTGCCTAGGGTATCAGCGGCCCTCGGGCTGCCGGGGTGGGGGCTCAGGCCGCCGGAGACACGTCTCCGGGCACCGGCGGCACCCCGGCCTCCTCCGGGGCCTGGGGCGTCGCGGCCAATCGAGACTCCCGCCGCTTGCGGCGCTTGTCGCGGTGGCGCTTGACCTGCACGGCGAGCTCGTCGGCGCAGAGGTTGATCGAGTGCACGAGGTCCGCCGAGGCATCACGTGCCCGCAGCGTCACCCCTTTCAGGTGCAGGGTCGCCTCCGCGACCTGGGAGTCGGCGATCGCCGGATTACGCTCCTCGAACACCTCGACCTCGAGCTCGGCCAACTCGGACACCTGGCGGGATACCTTGCGGAAGCGCTTCTCGACGTGCTCCCTGAGCTCGTCCGAGACGGGCAGGTTCCGGCCTTTGACCTCGATTCGCACGACTGACCCCCTTGTAGGCGGATTGATGTGCGGTGTACCCCTGAGACTATTCCTGCGCACCTCGTTTGTCGATTGCGACAATCCACCATCGTGAGTCCGTACATTTCCTGGTCGTTCGATCCCAGCGTGCTGCTCGGAGTCGTGGTTCTGGCGGCCGTCTACGTGACCTGGTGGCGGCGCGCCCGCGAGCCCGGGGCTCCGCACCCGCCCGGCTGGGGGCGCCTGGCGCTCTACTTCGGGGGGCTGCTGGCGATCCTCGCGGCGCTCGTCTCGCCGATCGACGGGCTCGGCCAGCAGCTGCTGGTGATGCACATGGCCCAGCATCTGCTGCTGCTCGACATCGTGCCGATCCTGCTGATCCTCGGCCTCACGAAGGGACTGATGCGCCCCGCGACGCGGCGCGTGCACGCGATCGAGCGCCGGGCCGGATTCCTCGCCCATCCCGTGTTCGCGGTGCTCCTCTACGTCGGGATCATGTGGCTGTGGCACATCCCCGCGATGTACGACGAGGCGCTCGGCAACTCGTGGGTGCACGCGCTCGAGCATGTCTGCTTCGTCGTCGCCGGGACGCTGTACTGGTGGCATCTGATCTCGCCGATCCGTAGCCGCTACCGGATGGCCGGGATGGGCCCGATCGGCTACATGGTCAGCACGAAGCTGCTGGTCGGCGTGCTGGGGATCGTGCTCGCGTTCGCGCCGGCCTCGTTCTACCCCTACTACGCCCACCATCCCCACTACTGGGGACTGTCGCCCTCTGAGGATCAGTCCATGGCCGGCCTGGAGATGGCGCTCGAGCAGTCGATCGTGATGGGGATCGCGCTCGTGGTGATCTTCGTCCGGATGCTGGGCGAGTCCGAGCGCGAAGCCCAGCGCGCCGAGCGCTTCGAGGTCGCCTGAGCCGCGGGACCCGCCCGCGGGCTGCCGCGGAACCCGCCCGCGGGCTGCCGCGGGACCCGCCCGATTCAGTTGCGCCGGAGGCTGGCGAGAATCCCGGTGTGACCGGCGATCGCGCCGATCAGGATCGCGCCCGGAGCGACCTCGGTCCCCGGGAGCACGATCGAGTCCTTGAGCGCGGCGCCCTCGCCGATGCGCGAGCCGTCGCCGATCGCCAGCGGGCCCTGCAGCCTGACGTCGGGGGCGATCGCGACGTCGGCCCCGATCCATACCGGGGGCTCGATGTTGGCCACGCCGTCGAAGCGGGCGCCCTCCCCCGCGCGCACGCCCTCGGCGATCTCCTCACCGGCGATCTGTAGCGACAGCGCTCCGGTGAGCGCATCGAACGTCCCCGACTTGAGCTCGTCCAGCGAGCCCACGTCGTTCCAGTACTCGTCGAGTTCGTGGATGTAGAACGGGACGTCGGCCTCGAGCAGCCGCGGGAACACGTCCTTGGCCCAGTCGACGAACGGCTCGGGCGGGAAGTAGTCGAAGATCTCGGGCTCGAAGATATACATGCCGCAGTTGCCGAGGTCCGAGAGCGCGTCCTCCGGCTCGGGCTTCTCCTGAAAGCCCGAGATGCGGCCGTCGGCGTCATGCACGACGACGCCGTACTCACGTGTGTCGGGCACCCGCTTGACGGCGAGCGTGGCCAGGCCGCCGGCGCTCCGGTGGCGCTCGGCGAACCGGCGCAGGTCGATGTCGGTGAGCGCGTCGCCGGAGATGATCAGGAATGCTCCGTCCTGGGTCAGGAAGTCCGCGCAGTTGCGCACGCCGCCGGCGGTCCCGAGCAGCTCGTCCTCGTAGCGGTAGCTGAGGCGGTCGCCGAAGTGGTCGCGAATCGTGTCGGGGAAGTAGTGCAGGTTGGCGATCACATCGTCGAATCCGTGCCTGTCGAGCAGGTCGAGGATGTGGGCCATCACGGGCCGGTCGAGCACCGGCACCATCGGCTTGGGCAGCTCGTAGGTGAGGGGGCGCAGCCGCGTACCGAGGCCAGCGGCGAGGACCATGGCTCTCATATGGTCTGCAACCTAGCGGACCGGACCGGGTCGAGGTTGATTTCCCGTGGCGCTGAGCATCTTCTGGCCGTGGAAGCAGAAGCGCCAGCCCCGGCCGGGGGTGCTCGCGACCTCGTAGTACACGCACGGATTGCCACCTGCGTCGAGGTACGCGCTGGCCGGCGGACCGAGGCGGCGCCGCAGTTGTGCGGGGGTCAGCGTGAGCACGGTCTCGCCCACCTGATCGTTGGAGATCGTGCCCGGTGCCCTCGTCCGGCGCCGGCGGGGGGCCGGATGCACGGTCGTGCTGGAGGCGCCGGTGGTCGTGGCCGGGGCGCCACTCGTCACCGAGGCACTCGGCGTCGGCGCCGCCGTGCTCGTGCCGGTGGCGCCCGGAACGCGCGACGATGTGCTCGAGCTCGAGCCCCCGCAGCCCGAGAGCGCCGCCAGTAGGCAGAGCACGGCCGCAACTGAGCCCAGTGGCGCCGCGGGCATCCGTTCAGCGGGCGGTGCGGCGCGCGAGCAGGGACGCCCCGATCGCACCGCCGAGATCGCCGAGCTCGGCGACGCGGACCGCCGGGGGGTTCTCGTCGACGAACAGGTGCGGCTTCATCGCGCCGAGGATACGGTCGGCGTAGGGCTGGCCGAAGCGAATGCCCAGCCCGCCCCCGATCACCACCGCCTCGATGTCGAGCAGATTGACCGCCGACGCGACGGCGGCGCCGAGGGCCCCGATCGCCGTGTCGACGATCTCGATCGCCAGCTTGTCCTCGCGCTCGATCGCCTTCGCCCAGACGCCGCTCGTGAGCCGCGTGCGCCCACGCTCCTTCATCAGCTTGAACAGGTCGGTCCGCCGGCCCTGATCGACATACTTGCGAGCCCGGTTCTCCATCGAGCCGCGTCCGGCGTAGGCCTCGAGGCAGCCCTCTCGCCCGCACCCACAGCGCGCGCCGCCGATCTTGACGACCATGTGCCCGATCTCGGCCGAGGACCCGCGCCCGAGCCACGGCTTGCGCTCGAGGATCAGGCCGCCACCCACGCCCGTGCCCCAGAACACGCCAAGCAGCGAGCGGTACGGCCGACCCGCGCCGAGCCTGAACTCCGCCTCGGTCGCCACGGAAACGTCGTTGCCGATCGTCACCGGCGTCCCGAGCTCGGCCTCCAGCGCGGGGCCGAGCGCAAACGATCCCTTCCAGCCGGGCAGGTTGCCGGCGCTCGAGACGGTTCCCGCGTCGGCGTCGATCGCACCGGGAGAGCCGACGCCGGCGCCACTGAGATCAGAGGTCTCGAGACCGGCGTCGGCGACCGCGTCTCGGAGCGCCCGCGCGAGCTCCTTGGCCACGTCCCGCGGGCCGCCCGTGGTCGGCGTCGGCCGTCGTGCCGATCCGATCACCTGGTTGCGGCCGTCGACGACGACGGCTTCGATCTTGGTCCCGCCCAGGTCGATGCCGCCGCGGGCCGTACGGGTCCGGGTCGCCGTTGCCATTCCCACGGATCCTAGCCGGGAACCTGACGGCCCAATCCACCAATCCGTCGCGCTCGGGCGCCGCACCGAGACGTCACGCCGGCTCGGTCAGCCCCACGATTCGCGGTAGTCGGCCTGGTCGGCGGTCGGCTCGTCGATCTCCACCCCGAGCGCCGCCAGCTTCAGCCGGCCCACCTCCCGGTCGATCGCCGCGGGAACGGGAAGCACCCCGGGGGGCAGTGCGGCCCGGTTCGCGACCAGCTCCTCGACGCACAGCGCCTGGAGCGTGAACGAGACGTCCATCACCGCGGCGGGGTGCCCCTCCGCGGCGGCGAGGTTGACCACACGGCCGTGGGCGAGCAGGTTCAGCCGCCGCCCCTCGAGCTCGTACTGCTCGACCAGCGGCCGCACGGTGCGGACGCCGCCGTTGGCCAGCGCCCGCAGCTCGGTCAGGTCGATCTCGACGTCGAAGTGGCCGGCGTTGGCCAGCAGCGCGCCGTCCTTCATCCGCTCGAAGTGCTCGCCGCGCAGCACCCGACGCGAGCCGGTGACGGTCACGAACACATCCCCCCGCTCGGCCGCCGCGAGCGCGGGCATCACCTCGTAGCCGGCCATCCGCGCCTCCAGCGCCCGCAACGGGTCGATCTCGCACACGATCACCGCCGCGCCGGCCCCGCGGGCGCGCTCCGCGACCCCGAGCCCGGCCCAGCCGTAGCCGATCACGACCACCGTGTGCCCGGCGAGCAGCACGTTGCTGGCGCGCACGATCCCGTCGAGCGCCGACTGACCGGTTCCATGGCGATCGTTGAGCGCGCGCTCGGTGCGGGCCTCGTTGACGGCCAGCACCGGACACCTCAGGGCATCCTCGGCCTGCAGGCGGCGCAGTCGCAGCAGGCCCGTCGTCGTCTCCTCGGTGCCCCCGATCAGGACCGCCAGCGCGGGGCCGCCGGCGAGGTGGGCGCTCATCAGCAGGTCCGCGCCGTCGTCGATCGTGATCTGCGGGCCGCCGGCCAGGAGCGCCTTCACGTGGCCGGCGTAGGTGTCGAGATCCTCGCCCCGGATTGCCCTGACCTCGACGCCGTGGCGCGCGACCAGTGCGGCGGCGATGTCGTCCTGGGTCGAGAGCGGGTTCGCGGCGCAGAGCGACGGGATCGCTCCGCCGGCCCGGAGCGTCAGGACCAGGTTCGCGGTCTCGGCCGTGACGTGCAGGCAGGCCGCGACGCGCATGCCCTCGAGCGGCCGCTCGGCCGCGAACCGCTCGCGGACCTTCCGCAGCACGGGCATCTGCGCCTCGGCCCATTCCAGGCGCGCGTCACCGTCGGCCTCGAGGCGCAGGTCGGCAACCTCGTATTCCGGGACCGGCGGGCGACCCCTCCGACCAGCCGCCCGCCTCGCCGCGGGGGCCACTAGTAGCGGTAGTGATCCGACTTGTACGGCCCCTCGACGGGAATGCCGAGGTACGCGGCCTGCCCCGGGGTGAGCTGCGTGAGCCGGACGCCGAGCGCGTCGAGATGCAACCGGGCCACCTTCTCGTCCAGGTGCTTGGGGAGCGTGTACACGCGTCGCTCGTAGATCTCGGTGTGACCGAACAGCTCGATCTGCGCGATCACCTGGTTGGTGAACGAGTTCGACATCACGAAGCTGGGGTGACCGGTCGCGTTGCCGAGATTGAGCAGCCGCCCCTCGGAGAGCACGAGGATCGAATGGCCGTCGGCGAACACCCACTCGTCGACCTGGGGTTTGATGTTGATCCGCACGACCCCGTCGAGCTTGCCCAGCCCGGCCATGTCGATCTCGTTGTCGAAGTGACCGATGTTGCCGACGATCGCCTGGTGCTTCATGCGCTCCATGTGCTCGGCGGTGATCACGTCCTTGTTGCCCGTGGAGGTGATGAAGATGTCGGCGGTGTCGAGCACGTCCTCGAGCGTCGCCACCTGGTAGCCGTCCATCGCAGCCTGGAGCGCGCAGATCGGGTCGATCTCCGTCACCACCACACGGGCGCCCTGCCCGCGGAGCGACTCGGCACAGCCCTTACCGACGTCGCCGTAGCCGCACACGACGGCCACCTTGCCCCCGATCAGCACGTCGGTGGCCCGGTTGATCCCGTCGATCAGCGAGTGGCGGCAGCCGTACTTGTTGTCGAACTTCGACTTGGTCACGGCGTCGTTGACGTTGATCGCCGGGAACAGGAGCTCGCCCTGCTCGGCGAACTGGTACAGCCGGTGCACCCCGGTCGTGGTCTCCTCGGTCACGCCCTTGATCTGGGCCGCGATCTTGGTCCAACGCTGCGGGTTCTCGGTCAGCGAGCGGGTCAGCAGCTCGAGGACGACCTGGAACTCCTCGGAGTCGGCACCGGCCGGATCCGGAACCGCCCCGGCGCGCTCGAACTCGACGCCCTTGTGGACGAGCATCGTGGCGTCGCCGCCGTCGTCGAGGATCATGTTCGGACCGTCATATCCATCCCCACCCACCCACCGAAGCGCCTGCTCGGTGCACCACCAGTACTCCTCGAGCGTCTCGCCCTTCCAAGCGTAGACCGGCACCCCGCGCGGATCCTCCGGCGTGCCCCCGGGACCGACCACGACCGCCGCGGCGGCGTGATCCTGGGTGGAGAAGATGTTGCAGCTGGCCCAGCGGACCTCCGCCCCGAGCGCCACCAGCGTCTCGATCAGCACGGCCGTCTGGACGGTCATGTGCAGCGAGCCGGTCACCCGGGCGCCCTTGAGCGGCTGGCGCTCGGCGTACTCCCGGCGCATCGCCATCAGACCCGGCATCTCGTGCTCGGCCAGCCGGATCTCCTTGCGACCGAAGCCGGCAAGCTCGAGGTCGGCGACCTTGTAGTCGGACTTCAGAGCGGTCGTGCTCATCGTTTCTCCATCAGTAGGGGTCAATCGCTGCCGGGGCGCGTCGCTCAGGCGGCGGCCAGCAGCTTCTCGTGCTTGTCCTGCTCGAATCGGAGCCAGTCCTCTGCGCTGACATCCGCGGGGCGGCTCGGCGTCGCCGACAGCCAGCCGTCGACCTCCTCGCGCAACTCCGCGCTGGTCGCCATCCGTCCTGCGAACGCCACATCGGAGAGCCCGATCTCGTAGCGCTGGAGCAGCTCCTTGAGCGTTCGCAGGCGCTGCAGCTCGGCCGGTCCGTAGAGGCGGTAGCCCGAGGAGGAGCGAGCGGGCGCAACCAGGCCCGATCGCTCTATGTATCGCAGCATCCGCGGCGACCAGCCGGTCGTCTGCGCTGCCTCGTGGATGGTCAGCGCCTCCATCGTGGTCGTCAACATTACCACGAGAGTGTCAAGGTTGGGCATCGCCGCGGTCTCCAACAATTGTCCAGCCCCGTGCTGTGACGCCTGGCCGACGGGCATAGTCTTGGGCAAGGAGTCACGTTCATCGCGGAGCGTCGGCGCAGCGGGAAGGGTTTGCGCAGGGGAGCCGCCCGAGACAGAAGGTGCGAGTCGGATCTTGCAAGGACGCACGGCCACCTGGCCGGCGACGCGGTGATCAAGGAGGCCGCCCGGCTGCTGCGGGGCTCGGTGCGGGCCGGCCTCAGCCGCGGGCGAGCTCGCCCTTGAGCCGCTCGATCACGCTCACCGGCGAGGGGTCGACCCCGCGCAGAACCGCGAGGTAGAGCGACACCAGGTCGCCGAGCAGGATCAGCGAGACCAGCCGCTCGGTGCGGTTCTCACCCACGCTGTCGACCCGATACGTGGCCGCAGCCTTGGCGGCGATCAGGCCACGGGTCAGCTCGATCCGCTGGCGCACCCGCGGGTGCAGGTCCGAGTCGTCGAGGAACACGGCGCTGAACCGGCCGAGCTCGCTCACGCCCTCCCACCCCACGATCTCGTTGTGGTCGAGCTCGGGGAGCTCGGCGGCGAAGGCCGGCGCCTTGGCGTTCTCGTTGATCTGCGTCTTCCAGCGATAGGCGACGGGAGCGGTCAGCCCCGAGCCGGCGATCTGCGGCACGGTCCCGTGCAGCCCCCGCGCCAGCTCCTTGGCCAGTGAGCTCTCGGGCGCGCCCGGCCCCCACTCGGCGACGAGCTGCTCGGCGTGGGCGGCGGCGACATCGATCTCGGAGTGCAGGTGCTCGCCGGCGCCGCAGATGCACGCCACCTCGAGCGCGACGACCATCGAGTAGGCGACGGCGGCTCGAGGCTGGAAGCCGCCCGGCAGCGGGATCACCGGGACCTTGTCGGCCCGGGCCGACGCGGCCAGCTTGCCGCCGGTGGTGGCGACGATCCGGCGCGCGCCGAGCGCGGCGGCGGCGTCATAGGCCGCGAGCGTCTCCTCGGTGTTGCCCGAGTAGCTGGCGCACAGGACGGTGGTGTCGGGCGTCGCCCAGGCGGGCAGCGCGTAGTCGCGCGCGAGCACGATTGGGCGCGACGCGCGGTCGCCCAGGGCCGCCCGGGCCAGCGCGCCGCCGATCGCCGAGCCGCCCATGCCGGCCACGACCAGGCCGCCGGGCGCATCGTGGGGCTCGAGGTTCGCCGACTCGACGCGCCACAGGGCGTCGCGCAGCTGATCGGGCATGCTGAGGATGTCGTGCAGCTGGCCGCCGACGTCGACCCTCGAGATCTCCTCGCGGTTCAGCTCTCGCGTTGCAGTCAAAACTTGATCGCTCCCTCTGGCAGCTCGACCCCGGGGAAGATACGCGCGCCGGCCGCGAGCGTGTTGCCCGGTCCGACCTTGACCCCCTCGCCGAGGACGACCCCCGACTCGATCCGGCAGTGGTCGCCGACCTCGGCTCCGGGCCCGACGATGGCCGAGCTGACGGTCGTCCGCGCCCCGATCCGGGCACCGTCGAGGACCACCGAGCTCTCGACGTGGGCCCCCTCCCCCACCGTGACCCCGGTGCCGAGGTAGGCGCGGCCGCCGACGATCGCGCCGGAGGCGATCTCGCACCCCTCGCCGACCAGCGCGGGCGCGACCACGCGACCGTGCACCGCGGCGCCGTGCACAAGCGCCCACCCGGCAGCCTTCAGCAGGCGTCCAACCTCGGTGTCGACATTGCCCTCGAGGATGTCGAACGTGCCCTGCAGGTAGCGATGCGGGGTGCCGATGTCGAGCCAGTAGCCGCTGGACTCGAACCCGTAGAGCCCACGGCCCACGAGGGCGGGGAAGACCTCGCGCTCGATCGAGATGTTGGTGCCCGCCGGGGCCATGATCTCGAGGATGTCGCGCTCGAGGATGTAGGCGCCGGCGTTGATCAGGTCGGTGTCGATCTGATCCGCCTCGGGCTTCTCGACGAACTCCTTCACCGACAGGTCGGCGTTCCGGCGCACGAGCCCGTAGGCCGAGGGGTCCTCGACCGGGATCAGCGCCAGCGTGCCCCGGGCACCGGTGCGCTCGTGCTGGGCGAGCTGGGCGCTGAGGTCGATGTCGGTGAGAACGTCGCCGTTGAGCATGAAGAAGCGCTCGTCGAGCAGCTCCTCGGCGAACTTCAGCGCTCCACCCGTCCCGAGCGGCTTCGGCTCCTCGACGTAGCGCAGCCGGACGCCGAGCGCGGAGCCGTCCCCGAGCACGTCGCGCACGCCCGCGGCCAGGAAGCCACACGACATGATCACGTCATCGACGCCATGGGCTCGGAGCCACTCGATCATGTAGGAGATGAAGGGCCGGCCGACCAGCGGCACGACCGGCTTGGGCACCGTGGAGGTGAGGGGCCGCAGTCGCGTTCCCTCCCCGCCGGCGAGGATCAGGGCCTGCATCTCAGCGACCGACGCCCTCGTACACGAAGCCCGCTGAGCCGACGGCATCGCGATCGAGGAAGTTGCGCCCGTCGACGACCAGCCGTCCCGTCATCGCCTCGGCTGCCTCGGGCCAGGAGATGTCGGCGAACTCCGGCCATTCGGTGACGAGGATGCAGGCGTCGGCGTCCTGCATTGCCGCCAGCGCGGAGTCGGCGAACTCGACCCCGACGAGCAGCTTGCGAGCCTCGTGCTCGGCCACCGGGTCGTACGCGCGCACGTGCGCACCGTCGGCCTGCAACCGCGCCGCCAGCACGAGCGAGGACGCCTCGCGCATGTCGTCGGTGTTGGCCTTGAAGGCCAGCCCGAGCAGCGCGATGTTCTTGCCCACGAGCGAGCCGAGGTGCTTCTGCAGCTTCGCGATCACGCGACGCTTCTGGAGCTCGTTGACCTCGATCACCGCCGTCAGCAGCTGGAAGTGGTAGCCCGAGTTGCCGGCCAGCTGCTTGAGCGCGGAGACGTCCTTGGGGAAGCACGAGCCGCCAAAGCCGAT
>DATMGZ010000132.1:0-4195 GCA_035555155.1 Solirubrobacteraceae bacterium
GAGGCTTCAACGGAGCCGGGGTTGTTGCACCCCGGGGAGCTACTCCACACCCACCCAGGGCGCGACGTCGATCTGCGCGCGTCGCTCCTGCCACGTCTGCACCGGTCAGGTAGGTCTTGTGGCCGCTTCGCGGCAGGCGCGCGCAATGTCCACCCCAGAACCCTTCGGACCCTTCAGGTCGTGGCACGGTCGGCCTCGGCTCACGGTCGCATACTTGGGTCGACAATGAACGGATCGCCATCCTCGAACGACGAGGTTTCTAATGTGGGTGTCGCGTGTCGCGATGGCAGGAAGCAACTCTTGCCGAGTCGCAGTCCGGGGCAGGGGTCGAACGTCTTGAGTCGCAGACGGCGCGTTGTTCAGAAGTCTCGCTCAATCGCGGCGAGTATGTATTCGGCGATCGCGTCCGGCGTCGGCGGGCAGCCCGGGATGCGGATGTCGACCGGCAGCACATCCTCGACGGCGCCGACGAGCTCGGCGGCATCACCGAGCAGGTTGCAGCCGAGCGCGCAGTCGCCGAGTGCCGCGACGAGACGCGGCTCGGGCATCGCCTCGTAGGCGCTGAGGAGCGGGCCGGCCATGCGTGTGGTGACGGGCCCGGTGATGAGGAGGATGTCGGCGTGCCGCGGGGAGGCGACGATGTCGAGGCCGTGGCGCTGCAGGTCGTGGAGCGGGTTGGTGACGGCGCCGAGCTCGTGCTCGCAGCCGTTGCACGAGCCGGCATCGACGTGGCGGATCGCCAGCCAGCGTGAGCCACCACGGGTGAGGCCGGCGCTCCCCCGGATCGTTGCGAGCTGCCGCAGGAGGACGAACATCAGCGGTCCACGCAGGCGTAGCAGAGCTCGAAGCTCTTGTTGATCAGCGGAAAGTCCGGGACGAGGTTGCCGGCCGTGGCCCAGGCCAGCGCCGGCCAGTTCGCGTATGAGCCGGTGCGCAGGTGAACCCTCGTCACGGTGTCGCCCTCGAGCTCGACGGCGCACGCCGTAGCCCCCCGAGCGCTCTCGACACGGCCGATGCCCACTGACGCCCGGTCCTCGATGCGCCCGACCGACCCGCGGGCGAGCGGCGCGACCAGCAGCCCCTCGAGCAGGTCGAAGCTCGCCTCGAGCTCGACGGCGCGCAGTCCGAGCCGCGCTTCGACGTCGCCGGCCGGCGCGTGTGGTGCGGCCGGGGTGAAGCCGTCGTAGGCGAGCCGCGGGGCGAGTGTCCGCACGTCCTCGCGAATCCCGGCGGCCCGTGCCGCGGGCCCGACGGCGCCGAGGCGGAGGGCATCGTCGCGACCGAGCACTCCCACGCCCGCGAGTCGCGCCTGGAGGGATCCCGCGAACTCGAGCTCGCGCCAGGCCGCCCGGGAGTCCGTCCGCAGCTCGCGCAGCTGGGCCCGCATCGCGTCGACCGCGGCGGCGTCGAGCTCCACCGCACCACGGCCGACTGCGATGGTGGCGAACAGGAAGCGATGCCCGAATGCCTGAGCGTTGATCTGCTGAGCCCGATCCTTGAGGGCGGCGAAGGCCATCGTGCCCGGAGCGAACCCGACGCCGGCGCAGATCGCGCCGACATCGTGCAGGTGGTTGTAGATGCGCTCGAGCTCGAGCAGCGCCGTCCGAGCGACCCGAAGCTCGCGGTCGGGTTGCAGGCCGGTGGCGTCCTCGACGGCGTGCGCGTAGGCCAGGGTGTTCGCGACCGCGCACGCGGCGCAGGCCCGCTGGAGATAGGGCAGTGCCGCGTCGCGATGCCGACCCTCGGCGGCGCGCTCGAGCCCGCGGTGCTTGTAGAAGAGGCGCGGGTCCATCGCGAAGATCCGCTCACCGATCACGTGGAAACGGAAGTGGCCGGATTCGATCACGCCCGCGTGGATCGGCCCCACGGCGATCTGATGCACGCCGTCGCCGGTCACCGGCGTCATCCAGGCGGCCGGGTCCTCGGGGTGTGTTACGAGAGCGCGGATCGGCTCGTGGCCGTCGAACTCGAGTCCGTACAGATCGTGCGCTTCGCGCTCATCCCAGCCCGCGGCTTCGACGAGCTCGACGATGCTCTCAACGGCTCCGCCCGGCGCCTCGGTCCAGATCACCCGGACGCCGTGCGCGGAGACGATCAGCGCGCACCAGCTGAGCCCGCCGTCTTGGGCGCGCGCCCAGGCTCCGCCGAAGCGCTCGCCGGCGCCCAACGCGCGCTCGATCGACCGGCGCCACTCACCGGGCTCGACATGGTGCAGCGCGGTCACAGCGTTCCTCTCGTCAACGTCTCCACGAAGCTCGAGTTGACGAGCAGCACGCCGGCCGCAAACAGGGCGAGCAACCCAGTGCCCAAGATCGCCGTGAGCGCCACGGTCGTGCGCTGCCCGCGTTCGGGGCGGCGCCGGCGATGGGCGGGCTTGTCGCCGATGACTCCCTCGATCAGGGCATGGAGGAGTCCGAGGAACCCGAGCGCGAGGGCGAGCACGGCCACGGCGGTGACGACCACCTGGCCGGCGGCGACGCCGCCGAGCACGATCAGCAGCTCGGACAGAAACAGGGGTGACGGCGGCAGACCGGCCAGCGCGGCGAGGCTGATGCCCATCGCGGCCGCGGTCGTGGGGCTCTCGCCGGCGACGCCCGTCGGCGCCCGCCGGCCCGCGTCGGAATCGATCCGCAGCAACGGCAGCGCGGCGTAGAAGCCGAGCGCCTTGGCCAGCGCGTGGCCGGCAACGTGGATCACGACACCGGCGATCGCGAGCGGCGTGCCGAAGCCGATGCCGAGGGCGATCACCCCCATGTGCTCGAGGCTCGAATACGCCAGCAGCCGCTTCCACGGCAGCGATTGCCACAGAAACGGGATCGCCACGAGCATCGAGGTCAAACCGAAGGCGATGAAGACGGCACGCGTGGTGGCCACGCCCACGGAGGGCTCGAGGATCTGCTTGACGCGCCAGGCGATCAGCAACACGGTCGGAAGCAGCGCCGCGGACAGCATGGCGCTGATCGGCGGCGGCGCCTCGCTGTGCGCATCGGGCAGCCAATTGTGAACTGGTGCCCACCCGATCTTGGCCGCGAGGCCGGCCAGGAGCAGCACGAACGCGATCAGCGTCGGGTCTTTGGGCAGCGTGTGAGCGGCGTGTCGCAGCGTGTGCCAGTCGAGCGCGTGCAGGTCGTGGTGCCCGGCGTTGGCCTGGCCAATGGCCAGCACGATGATCCCGAGGAGCGCGACCGACAGACCGAGAGTCGTCAGGACGAGGTACTTCCAGCCCGCGTCGAGCGCGCGGCGACGCCCGGTGAACGCGACCAGCAAGGCCGAGGCGGCGGTCGTCGCCTCGACGATCAGCCACACGACGGCGAGGTTGCCGGCCACGGGAACGGCAAGGAGTGCCGCCCAGAACACGAACAGGGCGGCGTAGTACAGGCTGCGTGACCGGGCCGCGGTCGTCCAACTGCGACCGCTCGTCCGCAGGTACGACGGCGACACGAGCGCGCTGCACAGTCCGACGACGGCGATCACAGCGAGCAGCAGGCCACTGGCGCCGTCGACCAGGTACCACCGACCGTGCAGCGCCGCCTGGCCCCCGCGCGCGAAGGCCGTACAGGCAAGGATCAGCGCGGCGACCGCAGTCACGACCGCCGTGGCCATGGCCAGGCGATCGGCTTGCCGGGCCGTGCGGGCGAGCAGCGCGAGTCCCGCACCGACGAGCGGGATCGCTGGCACCAGCACCACCAGGACCGGCACGAGGTCAGTCACGCAGGCCTCCCAACCGCTCGGTGTCGCCGGTCCCGAGCTCGACGTGGATGCGGTGCGCGAACGCGGCCGCGACCGTCACGACCATCGCGAGGTCAAACAGCGCGCCGATCTCGACAACGTACGAGAGTCCCCCAGGCACCGACACGGCGAGCAACGCCAGGCCGTTCTCGGCCACGATCAGTCCGAGCAGTTGGAACAGCAGCGGCCGTCGGGCCACGACGATCGCGATCCCGATCAGGACCAGCGCGACCGCGGCGTGCTCGGTGTGAGAGTTGCCAAGGCCGAGCGGCGGCATCAGCAATCCGGCACACAGCGCGACGGCGCCCGCACCCGCCAGCCGCACCAGCGGTCCGTTTGCGGCAACGACGAGCCGGGGCTCGGGGGTGCGACGAATCAACGCGTACAGCAGCACCGGCAGCACGACCGCCTTGGTCAGGAGCACGAAACTCGCGACGAGGTAGTCGCCCGAGCGCCCGCCCGCGAG
>DATMGZ010000133.1:0-7552 GCA_035555155.1 Solirubrobacteraceae bacterium
CTTTGGACGGGCCGCCCCGCCGTGTTACGCCCCGCCCACGCTCCCACGACCGCCGCGAGGACGGCGCGCTCGCCGGCTATGCGAAGTCGTCCCGAGCGCGCTCGAGCGCCCGCTCCAGGTCCTCCGGCAGCGGCGAGACGACATCGATCGGCGCGCCGGTGACCGGGTGCGAGAACGCGAGCTGCGTAGCGTGCAGGAACTGGCGCTCGAGGCCGTAGGCGCCGGCGGTCCCGTACTGCGCATCGCCGCACACCGGGTGCCCGATCGCCGCCATGTGCACCCTGATCTGGTGGGTGCGGCCCGTCTCGAGCGCCACCCGCAGCAGCGTCGAGCGCGACAGCGCCTGCTCGATCTCGAAGTGCGTCCGCGCCGCCCGACCCTGATCGGTGTCGATCGACATCAGCAACCGCTCCCGCCGGTCGCGCCCGATCGGTGCGTCGATCGTGCCCGAGCGAGCGCTCGGGCGACCCTCCACGAGCGCCAGGTACTCGCGGCGCAGGTCCCGGGCGGCCAACAGCGCCTTCAGGGCGCGATGCACCTCCTCGCTCTTGGCGACGACCAGCAGGCCCGAGGTGTGGCGGTCGAGGCGGTGCACGATTCCCGCCCGCCACGGATCCTCGCCGCCGGCGCCGACGCCGGCGAGCGCCTGGGCCAGGGTGCCGGAGCGGTGGCCGCGCGCCGGGTGCACGACCACGCCGGCGGGCTTGTCGATGATGAGCAGATACGCGTCCTCATAGGGGACCGCGAACGGCGCCTCGCCGGCCGGCGCCTCGGCGACGGGGTCGAGATCGTCGATCACGATCCCCTCACCCGGCTTGATCGCGTAGCGCTTGGAGCGTGCGACGCCGTCGACGCGGACGCGCTCGGAATCGATCAGCCGCTGCGCCCGGGCCCGGGACCCGAGCGGCTCGGCCAGAAACCGGTCCAGGCGCGTCCCGGCGGCGTCGGCCGGGACGGTCAGCGTCAGCGTCACCGACGGCGCCCGCCGCCCTCGAGCACGAACAGAAGCGCGAGGACGCCGAAGGTGATCGCCATGTCGGCGACGTTGAACGCCGGCCACAGCGGCAGCTTGATGAAGTCCGTGACCGAGCCCTGATGAATGCGGTCGTACAGGTTCCCCAGCGCCCCGCCGATCAAGAGGCCGGTCGGCAACCACAGCCACGGGCGATCCGGGTGCTTGGTGAAGTAGACGATCAGCACCGCGAGCGCCGCGAGGGTGAACACCAGCACGAGCGCGCCCCCACCGGAGAAGAAGCCGAACGCGACGCCGGTGTTGCGCACGTGGACGAGGTGAATGCCGGGGATGAAGCGCCGCACCTCACCCTCGCCGATCCCGGCCGCGAGCGTGTGCTTGGTGACCTGATCGGCGATGAGGACGAGAACCATCACGATCAGTGCCCGGCCCCACGCGCGGGACGCAACTCTCGGCGCGGTGGCCGCCTTCGGGTCGGGCGCATCGGGCCCCACGGCCTGCATCCGGCTGATCGCCATCGCGGGCCGGAGGGTCAGCTGCCCGCGATGGCGTTGACCACGATCGTGCGCACGAAGTACAGAAGGATGATCCCGATCATCGGGGAGAGGTCGAACATCCCGATCGGCGGGATGAACCGCCGGAACAGACCGAGGTAGGGCTCGGAGACGTCCCGCAGGAACTTCAGCACCGCGTCGACCCAGCGCGAGTACGGGGGCCGCACGCCGAGGGCGAACATCAGGTTGAGCAGGATGTAGACGAAGATGATCAGGATGTAGACCGTGAACAGCGCATCGACGTAGTTGGCGATGTCCACGCGGTTGAGGGCGAGCGCGAGCATCAGCTGTGGGCTCCCTGCACGACCGCGTCGATCGCGTGCTGGAAGGCGGCGCGCACGCCGGCCTGGTCCAGCTCGCGCAGCCCCCGCGCGGTCGAGCCGCCCGGCGAGGTCACCTCGCGGCGGACCGCGAGCGTGTCGTAGTCGCGAGCCTCGAGCAGGGCCGCGGTGCCGGCCATCGTCTCGACCACGAGCTCGGAGGCGAGCGGGGCGCCCAGCCCGAGCCGGACCGCAGCATCGACCTGGGCCTCGACGAGCAGTGCCTGGTAGGCGGGGCCGACACCCGTCACCGCCGTGGCCGGACCGAGCAGCCGCTCATCGATCCGCACCACCCTGCCGAGCCGCTCGAACAGGGCCACGACCTCGGCCTCGAGCCGAGGGTCGATGTCCGGCGCGGGGGAGTAGCAGACGATCCCATGGCGCACCTCGACCGGAGTGTTGGGCATCAGGAGGAAGACGGGCGTGCCCGGATAGGCCTCCTGCAGTGCGGCGACCGGAGTCGCCCCGAGCACCGATGCGACCGCCTTGGCCTGGCCCGCGATCTCGGCGGCCACCGCCTCGAGCTGCGCCGGCTTGTGGCACAGCACGACCAGGTCGGCGCGCTCGGCGACGGCGAGGTTCGAATCGAGCGCCTCGCCCCCCAGCTCGGCGGCCAGCGCACGGGCGCGTCCGGACCCCGAGTCCGAGCACAGAACCGGCTCGCCCCAGCCGCGCGCGAGCGCGCGTGCCATGTTGCCGGCTCCGATGAGACCCACTTCCATACGTTGAAGGCTACTCAGGGGCCCGCGCAGCCGCTCGCGACCCGCACCAGCAGGCTCAGCTCTGGTTGAAGAAACCCTTCTCGATCAACCGCGCGCGCTCCTCCGCCGAGACCTCGACGTTGCGCGGAGTGAGAAGGAAGACCTTGTCGGCGATGCGCTGCATGCCGCCGTCGAGCGCGTAGGTGAGGCCGCTCGAGAAGTCGATCAGCCGCTTGGACAGGTCGGTGTCGGTGGATTGCAGATTCAGGATCACCGGAATTGCATCCTTGAACTTGTCGGCCACGTCCTGGGCATCGTTGAAGCTCTTGGGGATCACGAGGTGCACGCGGACATCTCCTCCTTCGCCACGTCCGTTGCCGCGACCGCCCACAGGGCGAAGCGCGGCCGTCCGCCGCTCGGTCCCCGGATCGTCGGCGAAGATGTCGTCGAAGTCGTCCCGCTGGCGTCGCGTGCTGAGCCGGCGCACGTTGGGACGCTCGCGGTAGCGCTCCTCGACCTCGACCTCTGGCTCGTGGTAGGGCTCGATCTCCTCCTCGTACGGGTGATCCTCGGCGAGCCCGAAGTAGACGAGCGTTCGATGCCAGGTGTCGCGGAAAGCCATATCGGTGAGAGGGTTCGCGGAAGCGCTGCGTTTCCCTGCCAGAGATTATGACGCGCTCGGCAGGTACAGGAGCGATCCCAGTCGAACGATTGTCGCACCCTCCTCAACCGCGATCCCGTAGTCCTGACTGGTTCCCATCGAAAGCTGAGCCAAGCTGTGACGCTCCGCGAGCTCGCGGAGCGCCGCGAAATGTGGACGGCTGGCCTCCGCCGAGCCGGTCAGCGGCGGCATCGTCATGAGGCCGACCACGCGGACCGGACAGCGGTCGAGCAGGGCCGGCAGCGCGGCCGGATCGATCCCCGACTTGCCCGCCTCACCCGCCACATTGACCTCGACCAGCACCTCCGTCTCCGGCGTGCCGTGGCGCTCGAGCTGGGCCAGCACCGAATCGGACGCGACGGAGTGGACGTAGCGCACGAGCGGCAGCACCTGCTTGACCTTGCGGCTCTGCAGGTGCCCGATGAAGTCCCAGATGAAGCGCCCAGGGTGGGCGGCGGACTTGAGTGCGAGGTCCTGAGCCCGGTTCTCGCCGGCCACGGCGATCCCGGCGTCGGCGAGCACGCCGAGCTCCTCCACCGACACGTACTTGACCGCGGCCAGGATCTCGATGTCCGCGGGGGCCCGCCCGGCCACCGCCGCCGCCGCGGCGATCCGCGCCCGGGCGTGCTCGAGGTTGACGCGGACCGTCTCCGGATCCAGGCCGCGGATCAGCTCAACCATGCGATCCCCGCCTGACGGCCGGTGACCCCGTGGTCGCGACGGTGCGAGTAGAACAGCGACGTTTCGCTGCAGATCGTGCACAGTCCGCAGTCATGGATCTCCTCCACCCCGGCCTGCTCCAGCTCGCGCCGGGCGATCGCCGGTAGATCAAGCCGGCGGCCACGCCGCACCTCATCGCCGTGGTCCGAGAACGCGGCGCGAACCTCATCGCCGACTTCGTAGCAGCACGGCCCGGCGCCCGGACCGATCGCCGCCGCCAGCGGACCGGTGGCCCCGAGCTCGCGCAGCGCCCGCACTCCCTCGTCGAGGACGCCGCCGGCAAGCCCGCGCCAGCCGGCGTGCAGCATCGCGACCGCGCCATCGCCGATCACCGCGACCGGAAGGCAGTCGGCGGTCAGCACCATCGGCGCGACGCCGGCGAGTGCGGCCGCCTGGCCGTCGGCCTCGACCGGGTCGGGCGGGCGGGGCGCGTCCGCGGGTGAGTGGGCGCTCACCCGGCGCACGACCGTCCCGTGCACCTGGCGCCCGTAGGCGAACGTGACGCCCAGCTGCCCCGCGAGGTGCGCGCGGTTGCGGGCCACGTCATCCGGGCGATCGTCGGTGAGGAACCCCAGGTTGAGGCTCGCGTAGGGCCCGGTGGAATGCCCGCCGCGGCGGGTGGTGAAGATCGCGCGACCCCCGGGAAGGTCGATCTGCAGGTGGTCGCCGGCGGCGCGGAACGGGGCGGGCAGGATCACCGGGTCAGCAGCTCGAGATCCGCGAGGGGCGTGCGCTGGGCGTACTCGAAATGGGCCCGACCCGGCGCCACTGCTTGGTGCCCCACAGGTGGGCCTGGCCGTCGCGGGCGCCGCGCAGGACGTTCGGGGTGCTGAGCATCGGGCGCAGGCTATCGGGCGCTCCGCAGCGCTTCAGCGAGCTCGGCCTCGCGTCCGCTCGCCTGATCGTCGAGCTTGGCCGCCAGCGCCGCGCCGAGCCCGCGCCCGATCGCCGGGCCTTGGGCGACTCCAGCCGCCAGCAGGTCGCCGCCGTCGATCTCGAGCCGCACGTGCCGCAATCGGTCGAGCCACTGCCGGGCCGGGCCGGCCGGCCCGAGCGCCCCGGCGATCGCCGCCAGCTCGGGGCCGCCCCCGGACAGGGCCGCGGCGATCTCCGAGCTGCGGGTCGCGCGGGCGACGGCGCCGGCCGCGTCCCGGGCCCCGGTGGCCGCGCCGAGAATCGTCTCCCGGTCCGCCGCCTCGAACGCGAGCCCACCGAGCAGCACCCGGAGCTCCCCCGCCTCGATGCCGCGCCCCGCCAGCGCGAGGATCAGCAGATCGCGCCGGCCGTCGGCGGGGAGCAGCGCCAGTGCCGCTTCGGCCAGCGCCGGGTCATCGAGGCCGAAGCCGGGGTGCAGCGCGCGGTCGAGGCCCAGCTCGCGCAGCGCACCTAGTGCAGCGACGGGGTCGGACTCGCGGGCCAGCAGCCGTAGCTCGGTCCCGATCCGCGGCCCGCTGACGGTCGCCGGCGCCCCTGAGTCGATCGCCGCCACGGCCAGCGCGCGCGTCCCGGGCTCGATCGCGAACCCCAGCCGGCTCTGGTAGCGGACCAGCCGCAGCAGCCGCGTCGGATCGTCGATGAAGCTGCGCTCGTGCAGGATCCGCAGGCGCCCGGCGGCGATGTCCTCGAGCGCGCCCGGCGCCGCCGTCAGCTCTCCGACCCGCTCGCCGCCGAGCGAGACGGCTGCCGCGTTGATCGTGAAGTCGCGGCGCAGCAGGTCCTCGGTCAGCGGCGCGGGCTCGATCTCGGGCAGCGCCCCGGGCGCGGGATAGCGCTCGCGTCTGGCCCGGGCGAGGTCGTAGGTGAACCCGTCCAGCATCACCGTGCAGGTTCCGAACCGGTCGTGGACCCGCACCGGTCCGCCGATCCGCGCCGCCACCGTCACCGCGTCGCCCTCCACGACGAGATCGAGGTCCACGGGCTCGCCGCCCAGGAGCAGGTCACGCACGCCGCCGCCGACGAGGTGCACGCCCGCCGATCCGGCCAGCGCCGGGAGCACGCGTGCGAGGGCGGGAAGCCGCTCCACGCGGCGCTGCAGCTCGGGGAGCGAAGGAAGGTCCATGCGCCCATCTTCGCGTGCCCGTGGGACATCCCGCGGGATCCGGACGCCGCCGGGGCGCACAGGGACTTCGAGAACGCTGCTCTAGCATCACCCGAATGCCGAGTACGGGTCCGCGGCGGAGGCTCATGCGGTGGCTCGTGGCGGCGGTCGTGGTGGTGCTGATCATCGGCGCCGCGATTGCCTTCGCGTTCCTGCACAAGCCGGGCAACGTTTCCCATCCAAATCTGGAGTTCACGAGCCCAACCGCCACTCAACCGCCGAAGCCACCGCCCAAGGCGGTGGTGGTGGCGCCGTTCCTGTGGCCGCGCTACGGCTACGACGCCGGCCGCACCCGCTTCTTTCCGAACAGCAGCAACCTCGATCCGCCGCTGCGGCGCGGGTGGTCCTACCACGGCGGTCCGCTGCTCGAGTTCCCGCCGGTGATCCACGGTAACTCGCTGTTCATGCTGAACGACTCGGGCATCGCACTCGCGCTCGACAAGCGCACCGGCAAGGTGCTGTGGCAGCGACAGGTGGGCACGCTGGCCGCCGCGTCTCCCGCGGTCGGCAGTGGGCTCGTGTTCCTGGCGCTGCTGTCGATGAACCCCAACGCCGGCCAGAACCCCGGCAACGGGCGCTTCGTCGCCCTCTCGCAACAGACGGGGGCGATCGTGTGGTCTCGGTCGGTCGGGCCCGGCACCGAGTCCTCGCCACTCGTGTGGAATCAGACGGTGTACTTCGGCGACCAGTCCGGCACCGTGCACGCGCTGCGCGTGCGCGACGGACACGAGCTGTGGACCTACCACGCCAGTGGCGCGGTCAAGGGCGGCCCGTCTCTGTCGGCCGGGATTCTGTACTTCGGCGACTACGCCGGTCGCGCCTACGCGGTGCGTGCCGACACCGGTCACGAGGTGTGGGCCGTGGGCACCAACGGCGCGCGGTTCGGCTTCGGGTCGGGCGAGTTCTACTCCACGCCGGCGATCGCCTTCGGACGCGTGTACCTGGGCAACACCGACGGGCGCGTGTACTCGTTCGCAGCGCACTCCGGGCAGCTCGCGTGGGCGACGGGGACCCGCGCCTACGTGTACGCGTCGCCGGCATTGGAGGACACGCCGGGGCTGGGGCCGACCGTGTACATCGGCTCCTACGACGGCAACTTCTACGCCTTCGACGCGCGCACGGGCGCGGTCCGCTGGACACACCCGGCCGGCGGCAAGATCTCCGGCTCGCCGACGATCATCGGCAACGTCGTCTACTACGCGGACCTCGGATCGAAGACGACGGCCGGTCTCGACGTCCGCACCGGACACCAGGTGTTCGGGTTCCCCGAGGGCTCGTTCAACCCGGTCATCGCCGATTCCACGGCGATCTACCTGACCGGCTATGCGGACCTGTTCCAGCTGCTGCCGCAGAATGGTGCCGGGGGCCATACACTGCACTCACAAGTGCCGACAAAGCGCAAATCTCGAGTTTCGTGATTTTGGGGATGTGAGGACGGGGGTGTAAGGACGGGGGTGTAAGGACGGGCGCGGTGCGGGCTTGTGGACGCGGTTTGGGCGTCTGAGCAGGGAAAGGAGGGTTGGCG
>DATMGZ010000134.1:0-11342 GCA_035555155.1 Solirubrobacteraceae bacterium
CCCCGGTGCCGGGATGGCGTTGTGGGGTCCGCTGCTGGACCGGCTGAACCTGGTGGCTGAGGCCGACCGGCGCGCTGCGCCCGATCGGCTCGGGTGGGTATCCCGGTGGGGCCAGCTACCGGGCGCTTGTGGAGGCGCTGCTCGCCGGGTGGGGACTTCCTATCCGACCGGGCGTTGTTGCCCGATCCGGCGACCACCGCGCTGCGTGGCGGGAACGCGCTGCCGAGCGTGTCGACGCCCCGGCGGTTTCTGGCCGGCGCGGACCTGGGCCGGGTGGCCAAGGCGGCGGCCGCCAACCGGGTCATGCTGCGCCGGGCCTGGGCGGCCGGGGCCGCGCCCGAGCGGGACCGGCTGACAATCGACCCGGACGCCACCCGGGTGGCGGTCTATGGCCCGGGCAAGCAGGGGAGCGCCTTCTCCCGGACCGGGCAGCCGCATGGCGTCGACCAGTTCGCGCACCTTCACATGGCCCCCGCCCTCCCAGGGCGGCGACGAGCGCGAGGGCATAGCCGACCGCGTAGTCGCCCCGGCGGGAGAGGCCGACGTCGTTGGCGTGAACTCCGGGTGTGCCGGGACGGCTGCCGCAGCACGATTAGCCTGAAACGTATCGTATGGTTCCGGACTAATGGTTGACGAGGACCTTCACATACGTCACGACCTTCTCGGCCGGCCGGTCGAGGCCGGCCACGCGACCTCGAGCGTCGACGTCGCCATCGTGGGGGGAGGCATCACCGGGCTGGGAGCCGCCCACGCCCTGCGCGCCGGCGACCCCACCCTGCGCATCACCGTGTTCGAGGGAGCCCCGGCGGTGGGGGGCAAGCTCCGCACCATCGACTTTGCGGGCCAGCGCATCGACACCGGGCCCGACGGCTTCGTGGTCCGGGGCGACGCGGTCACCACCCTGTGTGAGCAACTCGGGCTCGACACCGACCTGGTGTCGCCGTGCGGCGGCGCCCCCGGCATCGTCTACGACGGCCGGCTCCGGCGCATCCCGCCGGGGATCATGGGCGGTCTGGCCACCCGGCCACTGTCGGTGGCGCGCTCCGGCATGCTGCCCTGGCACGGCCTGCTCCGCGCCGCGCTCGACGTGGTGGCGCCGTCGCACGCGCCGGACCGCGATGTCAGCGTGGGCTCGCTGGTGCGCCGGCGCCTCGGCGACGCCACCGCCGACCGCATCGTGCAGCCTCTCCTCGGTGGCATCCACTGCGCCGACATCGACGCGATGAGTGCGCGCATGTGCGCTCCCCAGCTGCTCGCCGCACTGGCCACCGGACGCGGACTGGTGCGCGGTGCGCGCGCCACCAAGACGGCCGGGCCACCGCCGCGCTTCCTCACCCTCCGCGGCGGCATGTCGCGGCTCGTCGACGGGCTTGTCGCGGCCATGCCGGATGTCCGGCTGCGCACCGATGATGCCGTCGTCGGCGTGCTTCCCCACCGGCACGGCTGGGAGGTGGTGGGGCGGCGCACGTCGGTGCACGCGCGCGCGCTGATCGTCTGCGCACCGCCCCGCGACGCGGCCGCACTGCTCGACCACGTGCGCGACACCGTCGCTCACAACCTCGGGCGCATCGAGTCCACCTCGGTGGGCATCGTGCTGCTCACCTACGGCCGCAACTCGTTCGACGAGGTGCCGCAGTCGAGTGGCTTCATCGTGTCGCCACAGGAGCGCACCTTGCTCACCGCGTGCACCTGGGTGTCGGCGAAGTGGCCCCATCTGGGCACCGGCGAGCACGTGATCGCGCGCTGTTCCACGGGCCGCTCCGGCGACGCGCGCGCCGCGGCCCTCGACGACGCCCAGCTGATCGACCGGGTCGACGGCGAACTCCGCCGCTTGGCGGGCATCCGCGGCGGCGCGGTCCAGGCACGCGTGGTGCGCTGGACCCACTCCATGCCACAGTTCCGGCCGGGCCACGGCCCGCTGGTGGAGGCGGTGCGCGAGACGCTGCCGAGCTCCATCGTGCTCGCCGGGGCGGGCTACGACGGCACCGGCATCCACGCCTGCATCGAGCACGGCAGGAGCGCGGCCACGTCGGTGCTCGAACAACTCCAAGAGGCGACGAAGATGGCGGAGAGCGCATGAGCAACGACCGACCCCGCCAGTTCGACGACCGCCCCCTGCTGGTCTTCTGGGAGACGACCAAGGCATGCCTGCTCGCCTGCTATCACTGCCGTGCCGACGCGCAGCGCTCGCCGGGGCCTGGTGAGCTGAGCACCGCGGAGGGCCGCGCGCTCATCGACGAACTGGCGGCACTCGAGCGTCCCCGGCCCGTCCTCATCCTGACCGGCGGCGACTGCCTGATGCGCCCCGATATCGTCGACTTGGCCGCCCACGCGCAGGCGCGCTCGGTGCCGGTGGCGATCGCCCCCTCGGTGACTGCGCGAATCACCCCCGAGATCCTCGCCCGGCTCCGCGTCGTGGGCGTGAAGGCGGCCTCACTCAGCCTGGACGGGGCGAGCGCGGGGACGCACGAGAGCATCCGCGGTGTGGAGGGCCACTTCTCCGACACGATGGAGGCCATCCGGCTGCTCAAGGCGCACGGTTTCACGGTGCAGATCAACACCACCGTTATGCAGAACAACGTGCACGAACTGCCCGGCGTGGTGAGGCTGCTCCGCGACGAGCGGGTTGACATCTGGGAGGTGTTCTTCCTCATAAACACCGGGCGCGGCATCGGCGTCGGGGCGCTCGACGCCGCCGAGAACGAGGATGTGTGTCATTTCCTAGTCGACGCGGCGCGCTACGGTTTCACGGTGCGCACCGTGGAAGCGCCGTTCTTCCGCCGCGTCGCCACCGAACGCAAGCGCGCCAGCGCAACCGTGACCTATCGCACCTTAGACGTCGGCGGCTTGTACCTGCGGCTCAAGTCGCAGCTCGACGCGCTGCTGGGACAGCCCGAGAAGCCGGTGAAGGCACCCACGGTGGCGACGCGTGACGGCAAGGGCATCGTCTTCGTGGCCGCCGACGGGGCCGTGTATCCGTCGGGATTCCTGCCGATCACGCTCGGCAACGTGCGCGATCGCGGCCTCATTGCCATCTACCGTGAGCATCCCCTGCTGCGCGAAATCCGCGACGCGCGATTCGCCGGATTGTGTGGCACCTGCGAGTACGCCGACCTGTGCGGCGGCTCGCGCGCCCGGGCCCATGCGGCCACGGGAGATCCGCTCGGCGAGGACCCCGCTTGTGTGCGTACCCTCGTCGGAGCGAGCGTCTGACCAAGCCGCGCCCGCCGTTCTCCTGCTCACCTTCGGATCGCCCGAGGGCGACCACGACCTCGGGCCATTCCTCGTCGGCGTCTTGGCGCGCGAGCCGGCGCCCCACGAGGTGACCGACCTGCGCCGCCGGCACCACCAGGTGGGGTGGTCGCCGCTGGTGCGGATCACCGGCGAACTGGCCGCGGCGCTCGAGGCGCGGCTGCGCCTCACCCACCCCGGGCGCGCTGGTGCGCGTCGGCACCCGGCATGCGCACCCCACCACCGACGACGGCATCGCCGCGCTCGCGCCGACTGGAGCGCGGTCTATCCTCGCCATCCCGCTGGCACCCCAGCACGGCCCACAGGGTGGCGTCAAAGTTGAGTGATCATGGCGTTGGGATGGGCGATTGCGTGTCGACTACGTTGGCGCCCGGCTACTGGTAGATCTCTGCTGGTAGATCTCTGCCGTGGCTGACTTTGACGAAGGCCCGCGGTGCCGGAGACCACCGGGCCGGTGCCAGCGGTGGTGTCGGCGGCCACGCCGGAACCACCAGCACAGGCGAGTGACGATGCCGGGCCCACCGTCACCGCGGCCGGCCCGACCAGCCCCGACACCGACAAGCCCGTGGTCCCCACGGTCCGCTGCACCAGCCAGCAACGCGGGCGCGGCGATCCGCAGACGGTGATCGGGTGACATGCAGCGCGCCTGCTGCCCCGGGTTGGCCTACCAGCGCGCCGACTTCTATGGTCCCCCAGCCCCCCTGGGCCAGTACTTTCGGCCCTTGGCAGCATCGTATCCGCGGCGCAACTTTGAAGTGTCTGCCAGGTGAGAGAGGGAGCGGGACCGAACGAAGCTATGGACCAGCCAGTAAACGGATCACGGAGGGGTGCAATGTCAGCGTTGGCGGCGGCCAGTCCAGCGGGCACCGGGGCGGATCTGCTCCCCGGCGCCGACGACGACGGCTTCTTCGGCATCCGCTTCGAGTCGATCGGCGGGCTCGGCGCCCACCTCGCCGGGCAGATCCTGGCCGAGGCCGGCGTCCTGCGCCAGGGCCTCAACGGCGCGCACTTCTCCTCGTACGGCTCAGAGAAGAAGGGCACGCCGGTGAAGTCGTTCGTGCGCTTCTGCGCAACAGACCGCGAGGTCCGCACGAGCAGTCCGATCGAGAGCCCGCAGGTGGTCGCGGTCTTCCACGAGGCGCTGGCCCGCTCGTTCGACGTGGCCGCCGGCCTGAGCGCAACCGGCACGCTGATCGTGAACACGCGCTCGACCCCCGAGGAGATCCAGGCGGCGCTCGGCCTGCGCTCCGGCACGGTGGCGGTGCTCGACGCGCTCGGCATCGCGCTGGAGGAGAAGACGCGGGTGAACACCGCGATGCTCGGCGCGGTCGCCCGCAGCTGCCCGTTCGTCGACCCCGACGTGGTGAAGGAGACTCTCCGCCAGACGCTCTCCGTCCGCTACGCACACCTGGTCGAGGCGAACCTCCGCACGTTCGACCGCGGCTACCGCGAGCTGCGGCGCATGACTTGGCCGCCCGCGCCCGGCGGCCCCGACCGGCCGGTGCAGCGGGCCGCGCCCGCGTTCGGGTACCTCGACGCGCCGATCGGCGGCGTCATCCTCGACTCGGGCAACAGCGTCGTCAAGAACCTGAGCACGTCGCGACAGGGCTTCCTGCCCGCCTACGACCCCGACTCGTGCGTGCACTGCGGGATCTGCGACATCGTCTGCCCCGATCTGTGCTTCGTGTGGTCCGATGACGGCGAGGGCGAGCCCGCCGTGCGGCTACACGGCATCGACTACCACTACTGCAAGGGCTGCCTGAAGTGCACCGACGCGTGCCCGACCGGCTCGCTCACCGAGCTCCGCGAGGAGGACGGCTGGGCCGAGGAGAATCGCGTCCCGCTCTTCCCGTGGCTCGAGCCCGAGAGGGAGACCGTCTGATGACCATCGCACCGCCGCGGCCGAGGGCCGGCCACGCCGCGCAGGTTGTCGGGTTCCGCACCGGCAACGAGATGGCCGCGCTGTCCGCGAAGCAGATCGACTTCCACCTGATGGGCTACTACCCGATCACGCCCTCGACGGAGATCGCCGAGCTGCTGGACGAGATGAAGGCCGCCGGCGAGCACGACATCGTGATGGTGCCGGCCGACGGCGAGCACGGCGCCGCCGGCATCTGCTACGGCGCCGCGACCGGCGGCGGCCGCGTCTTCAACGCGACGAGCTCCCAGGGGCTGCTGTACTCGCTGGAGCAGTTGCCGGTGCAGTCCGGCACGCGCTTCCCGATGCTGCTCGACCTCGCGACCCGCGCCGTGAGCGGGCCGCTGAACATCCGCGGCGACCACTCCGACGTCTACTACGCGCTGAACACCGGCTGGCTGATCTTAATGGCGCGCGACCCGCAGGCCGTCTACGACCTGAACCTGATCGCGCTGCGCGTCGCCGAGCGCGCCGACGTGCGGCTGCCCGCGATCATGGCCTTCGACGGTTTCTTCACCAGCCACCAGAAGCGCCGGGTCTCGAGCTTCGCCGACGACGCCACCGTGCAGGACTGGCTCGGCCCCGTGCCGGAGACGGTGACGGCGCTCGACCCGCGGCACCCGGTGACGATCGGGGCGTACATGAACGACCCCGACCTGATCAACAACAAGTACCAGCTCGAGCGGGCGATGGACGCCGCGGCGGCCGCGCTCCCCGAGGTCTTCGCCGAGTACGCGGCGTTGAGCGGCCGGCGCTACGACCCCGTCGACCTGTACCGGATGGACGACGCCGAGGTCGCGGTCTTCCTGCTCAACTCGGCCGCGGAGACCGCGAAGGACGTGGCCGACCGGCTGCGCACCGAGGGCGTCCGCGCCGGCGTCGTCAGCCCCAACGTGATCCGCCCGTTTCCCGCGGCCGCGATCCGCGCGGCGCTGCGCGGCGTGCGGGCCGTCGTGCTCGGCGAGCGCTCCTGCTCCTACGGCGCGCACGGCGCCAACCTCTCGCACGAGGTGAAGTCCGCGCTCCAGGAGGACCCGGAGAACCGCACCCTGTGCCTGAGCCGCGTCTACGGCCTCGGCGGACGCGACTTCTACGCCGAGGACGCCGAGGCGTTCTTCCGGCTCGCGCTGGCGGCCGCCGAGCGCGGCGCGGTGGAGGTGCCGTTCGACTACTACGGCGTGGAGCCAGGCGATCCGGCGACGCCGCGGCCGCACCGCGGCGCGCCGCCGCTCACCCGCGAGGAGATGACGACCGGGCTGCTCCAGGTGCAGCCGGGCCCCAACGGCCGGCTCGAGGTCGAGGCGCCGCCCTACTGGCAGCTCGCGGCGAAGCCGAAGCGACTCCTGCCCGGCCACGGCGCGTGCCCCGGCTGCGGCGTCTTCCCGGCGCTCGACCAGTTCCTGCGCGGCATCGAGGGCGACGTCGTCGTGCTCTACCAGACCGGCTGCGCGATGGTCGTCACCACCGGCTACCCCTACACCTCGCACCGCATCAGCTACGTGCACAACCTGTTCCAGAACGGCGCCGCCACGCTGAGCGGGCTCGTCGAGATGTTCCACGAGCGGGTGCGCCGCGGCGAGCTGCCCGCCGGCGAGGACATCACGTTCGTGATGGTCACCGGCGACGGTGGCATGGACATCGGAATGGGCGCCGCGATCGGGGCCGCGCTGCGCAACCACGGGATGATCGTCGTCGAGTACGACAACCAGGGCTACATGAACACCGGCAGCCAGCTCAGCTACTCGACGCCGCTGGGCCACCTGACCTCGACCAGCCATGTGGGGCCGGCCGAGCTGGGCAAGGCCTTCCACCACAAGGACACCCCGCAGATCATGGCGGCGACCAACATCCCGTACGTCTTCACCGGCGTCGAGGGCTACCCCGACGACATCCTGGCGAAGGCCGCCAAGGCGCAGTGGTACGCCAAGCATCAGGGCACGGCCTACGGCAAGCTGCTGATCTCCTGTCCGCTGAACTGGAAGACCGAGGACCGCGCCGGCGTCGAGATCGTCCAGGCCGCGGTCGACTCCTGCTTCTTCCCGCTGTACGAAATCGAGCGCGGCGTAACCCACATCACCTACGACCCGGAGCCGATCGGGCGGCGCGTGCCGGTCGCCGACTGGCTGAAGCTGATGGGCAAGACCAAGCACCTCGGCCGGCCCGGCGACGACGAGACGCTCGCCTTGATCGAGGCCGAGGTGGAGCGCCGCTGGCAGCGACTCAAGGCGAAGGACGAGCACCCCCTCCTTTGACGAGCACCCCCTCCTTTAAGGTGACCATGGACACCACCGCACGGATCATCGACAAGCGCGACCTGACCGACATCACCAAGCTGTTCGTCGTCCACGCCCCGCTGGTGGCGCGCAACGCGGCGCCCGGCCAGTTCGTGATCCTGCGGGTCACCGAGACCGGCGAGCGGATCCCGATCAGCATCACCGACTTCAGCCGAGCCGCGGGCACGATCACGATCGTGATCCAGGAGGTGGGGCGCACCACCGCGCTCGTCGGCGCGCTGGGAGTGGGCGAGGTGTTCCTCGACTTCGCCGGCCCGCTCGGCCTGGCGGCGCCGCTGCCCAGCCAGGGCCACGCGGTGCTGATCGGCGGCGGCTTCGGCACCGGCGCGGTGTTCCCGCTGGCCCGCGAGCTGCGCTCGCGCGGCGTGCGGGTCTCCTCCATCGTCGGCGCCCGGACCCGCGATCTGGTGATCCTCGCCGACCTGCTGGCGACGGAGAGCGACGAGGTGCACGTGTGCACCAACGACGGCTCCCTGGGCTACCGCGGCTTCGTCACCGGCCGCCTGGAGGAGCTGATGGACGCCGGCGCCGGGTTCACGCACTGCTTCGCCGTGGGCCCGATGCCGATGATGCGCGCCGTCGCGACGACGACGCGGCGCCGCGGCCTGCCCACCATGGTCTCGCTCGACCCGCTGATGGTGGACGGGACGGGCATGTGCGGCGGCTGCCGGGTGACCGTCGGCGGCAAGTCGTTCTTCGCCTGCGTGGACGGCCCGTTCTTCGACGCCCACCAGGTGGACTTCGACGAGGCGGACGCCCGCTTGATGACCTACAAAGAGCAAGAGACCTTGGCCGGCGAGCTGGCAGGACTGGGGAGGTAAGCGCCATGCCGATCGTGTATCCGCATAAGACCGCGATGCCGTGCCGAGACCCGCAGGAGCGCCGCCGGAACTGGGACGAGGTCGCCGAGGGCTACACCGCGGAGCGCGCCATCGCCGAGGCGCACCGCTGCCTCAACTGCCAGGACCCCGTGTGCGAGCAGGGCTGCCCGGTCAACGTGCCGATCCGCGAGTTCGTGCGCCGCGTCGCGCTGGGGGACTTCGAGGGCGCCGCCCGCACGATCCGCCGCCGCAACCTGCTGCCCGCGATCTGCGGCCGCGTCTGCCCGGTCGAGCACCAGTGCGAGTCGCGCTGCGTGCTCGCCCCCCATCAGGACCCGGTCGGCATCGGCCGGTTGGAGCGCTTCGTCGCCGACTGGGAGCGCCAGCACGGCAACGGCGAGCAGACCGCCGCGCCCGAGGTGTGGCGCGACCAGAAGATCGCCATCGTCGGCTCGGGCCCGGCCGGCCTCACGGTGGCCAGCGACCTCGCGCAGCTCGGCTATCCCGTGACGATCTTCGAAGCGCTGCACGCGTTCGGCGGCGTCCTGCGCTACGGGATCCCCCAGTACCGCCTGCCGAAGGAGATCGTCGACGAGGACGTCGAGCACCTCAAGAGGCTCGGCGTGGAGTTCGTCCGCGACGTGATCATCGGTAAGACGGTCACCATCGACCAGCTCGTCGACGAGTTCGGCTACTCGGCGGTCTTCGTCGGCACCGGCGCCGGCTCGCCGATCTTCATGAATATCCCCGGGGAGAACCTCAAGGGCATCTACTCGGCCAACGAGTTCCTCACGCGCGTCAACCTGATGCGCGCGTACTCGCCCGCGTACGACACGCCCGTTCGATCACCGCGGCGGGCCGCGGTGATCGGCGCCGGCGACACCGCGATGGACGCGGTGCGCTGCTCGATCCGCCTCGGCGCCGAGGAGGCCCACATCGTCTACCGCCGCTCCGAGCAGGAGAAGGGGGCGCGAGCGGAGGACTACGAGCGGGCGCGCGACGAGGGCGTGATCTTCGACTGGCTCACCCTCCCGCAGCGCTTCCTCGGCGACGAGAACGGCTGGGTCCGCGGCCTGGAGTGCATCCGCACCGAGCTCGGCGAGCCCGACGAATCGGGCCGCCGCCGCCCGGTTCCGGTGCCCGGCTCGGAGTTCACGATGGCGGCCGACGTCGTCGTCATCGCCCTGGGCACGAACCCGAACCCGCTCGTCCCGCAGACGACCTACGGCCTCGACGTCGACGGCCACGGCTGCATCGTCGCCGACCCGCAGACGGGCGCCACCAGCCGCGCGGGCGTGTACGCCGGCGGCGACATCGTCACCGGCGGCGCGACGGTGATCCTGGCCATGGGCGCGGGGCGCGAGGCGGCGACCGCTATCCACGAGTACCTGCAGCAGCGGGCCGACCAGGAGGCCGAGCAGGTACTGGATGCCGGCAGTCCGCTGCTGAACGGCTGAGAAGTCAACGACGCCAACCCGGGGAGAAACCGATGTCCGCAGCCGAGAACAGGACCACGACCCAAGCTGCGTACCAAGCGTTTGCCAATGCCGACCTCGACGGTGCGATGCAGCACATGGCCGACGACATCGCGCTGATCGTGCCGGGCAACAGCACGATCAGCGGCACCTATCGCGGCAAGGACGAAGTCAGGCAGCTCTTCGTCAGATTGGTCGGTAAGTCCTTCCGGATCGAGGCGGAGCACTTTGTCGCCGACGGCGACCATGTCATCGTGCTTTCGCGCGTCACCACTGACGGTCAGTCGTCGGACCAGGCTGCCGTGCTGACGTTCCGCGAGGGCAAAGTCGTGAAGTTCCTGAGCGCCGGCGACACTGCCCAGGAGGAGAAGATCTGGGGACTTGAACTAGCAACATGACTCGGGGGCCGGGCGAGCGGGGCGCTGACCAGATCGCGGCGCATCTGCCCACAAGCGAGCGGACGGGTGCTGGCCCAGATCCGCAGCTAACTGGGCGATCTTGCTCGGTAGGGCCTTGTTGATGTTGCTAAGTGGTCGGCGCCGGAAGTTCGTGGGGGTCAGGCGGCCTCCGTGATCGGCGCTTGTCGTGACCGCCGATGTGAGCCAGGGAGGTCGTCGAGGTCGGTGGCGTGAACCTCCAGTCGAAGGTGGTCGGTGGCGTTGTCGCGCCGCTCGAAGGCGGCCAAACGGGCCTCGATTGTGCTCGTTGGCAGCGACTAAGGACATCAGCCGCCCGCGGTGCCCCCGCCGCAGCCCCCGTGGTGATCGTGGTGCCGCTGGTGTCCGCGACACGCCGTCCGACCGTGCTCCACGCGCACCACGATCGCGACGGCAGGCCCGCGACGAGGGCGCGCGACGGCAGGCCCGCTTCCACGCGGCAGCCAGTCACCATCTTGGATCCGACCGCCGCCCCCGCCGAGGACCTCTCCACCCTCTACGCCCAGCGCTGGGAGGTGGAAACCATCTTCGACGAGCTCAAGACCCACCAGCGCGGCCCGAAGGTCGTGCTCCGCTCGAAGACCCCCGACGGCGTCCGCCAAGAGGCCTACGGCTACCTGTGCCTGCACTACGCCGTGCGCGCCCTGATGCACACCGCCGCGGGAGACGCCGGGCTGGACCCCGACCGGGTCTCCTTCACCCGCTCCCTGCGCGCCGCAGCGCCCGCACCCAGAGCGGGATCGCGCCGCGGCATCTAGCCGTCGCCCTGACCACCGCCATCACCTACCAAGGAGTGGTTGACCGGCGCCGGCGGGCGTGTGGGAATGGCGTTGAAGAGACGGCTCGCCGATCGGCCGAACGAGGTCCCGCCGCTGGGCCGGCACGACGATCTGGCTGCCGCTCTTGAGTCAGCTGCGCGAAGAACAGATTAGCGACCGGGTCCTTAAACATGAACGTCGGCCACGTGCTCGCCATATGCCCTCGCCGGTCTTGGTCACCGCAACCTGAGACTCCAACCGCACCTCGGCCACCGGGGACTGGAACCCCGCCCCCGCTGCCGCCGCGCGGGCCAACTCGGCCCGCAACGCCTCCACCGTCTCCGCAAGCTCCAACTGCTCCCCAGCCCCCACATCCCCACATCTCCA
>DATMGZ010000135.1:0-5058 GCA_035555155.1 Solirubrobacteraceae bacterium
CCACGCGGCTCTGCACGGTCTGGAAGGACTGCCGCGAGAGCCGCTCGTTCATCTCCCGCAGGCGCCTGCCGAGCGCGATCACCAGGCGCATAGAGATGCCCGGGTGTTCGCTCATCAACCTGCGCATGTCGCCGCCGAGCACGCCCACGACGTTCGTCGTCTCGATCGCCTCGACGGTGGCCGAGCGCAGCTCGTCCTCGAACATGGCGAGCTCGCCGAAGATGTCGCCGGGGCCGAACGTGGCCAGCGTGATCGAGCGGCCGTCGGAGTGCTCGCGGATCGCCCGGGCATGCCCCGAGCGCACCACATAGCAGGTGTCGCTTTCGTCGCCCTCGCGGAACACCACCTCACCGGGATCGAAGCGCCGCGGGACCGTCACCTCGGTCACCCGGGCGAGCTCGTCGTCACCGAGGGTTGAGAAGACCGGAACGCGCCGCAGCAGCTGGGCAGTGTCCTCGCTGATACTCGGCACGTGCGAGGAATACCACACGCCGCGGGCGATCGGCCGTGCCGCGGTCCGCGACGTCCCGGCACGCGGTGCCGATATCGTCTCTGGCAGTGACACGTCGACTTCCCATCCCGCCGCTGGTCGCGGCCGCGCTCGTGCCGGCGGCGCTGGCACTGCCCGGATCCGCGGCGGCGGCCAAGCCGAGCAGCGGGCCGACGGCCGCCCAGGTCCGGGCGGCGGTCAGTCGCGCTAAGCGCTCGCGCAACCTGTGGGTCACGGTCAACATCTGCAATACGCGCCGCCACCCGGACGTGATCGGCTTCCGCGTGCAGATGCCCGGCCTCGGCTTCGGCGCGAGCCTCTCCGCCCAGGTCCGGGTCGAGTACTGGTCCCCGGCCGCGATGCACTTCCGACCCGTCCCGGGCCGCGCCGGCTCGCTCGGCTCCGTCGTCTCCCTCGGGCGCGCGACCACGGGCACCCACCAGAGCGGCGTTTCGTTCCCGATCCAGAAGCCACCGTCGGGCGTCCACTACGTGTTCCGAGGTGTGGCGACGTTCAAGTGGAAGCTCGGCAGCAAGGTGCTCGGCAGCACCACGCGCACGACCGGACACGGCTACCGGCACGTCGACCACAGCGATCCGGCCGGCTACAGCTCCGGTACCTGCACGATCAGCTGAACCCTGGCGCCTATGCGGCCAGCGCCGCGAACAGCCGGGGATCGTTCGTGATCACCCCGGTGACGCCGAGGGCCTCGAGCGTGCGCAACCGCGACAGCTCGTCCACGGTCCACACGTACAGCTCCCCGCCCGCCGCGCGGATGCTCTCCACGAGCCGCGGGGTGACGAAGCGCCATTGCGCCATCAGCGCATCGCAGCTGCCGGCGCGGATCGCCGCCGCGGCGCGACCGGGCAGGACCAGCCGGGCCACGCGCAGCGCGGCCAGCGCCGGCAGCGCCAGCGCCGCCGACTGCGTCGGGTCGCGGCGCAGCCTCGGGACCGACCAGCCCAGCCGGAGCGCGGGCTCCGCGGCCCGGATGGCGGCGAGGCTCGAGCGGTATTGCGAGGAGATCAGGGCCCGCTCCATCAGCCCGTAGGCGCGCAGCGCCTCGACCACACGCAGCTCGTAGCCCGGGAGCTTCAGGTCGACGTCGAGCTCGACCCCCGCGAACGGGTCGGAGGCGAGGTGGGCCAGGCCCTCCTCGAGCGTATGCGGCGCGCGCGCCCCGACCTCCTCATAGTCGTGGGCCAGGATCAAGCCCTCGCCGGAACGTTCGGGCAGGACGTCGAACTCGATCATGTCGACGCCCGCCGCAAGCGCGGCGTCGAAGCTCTCACGCGTGTTGCCGGGGGCGATCAGGTCCGCTCCCTTGTGCCCGACCCGCCTGAGATGAGGAGCCATGCCGCTAAGGCTAGTGCCCCAGTGTCCTCCGACCACTACGCCTGGCACCCAGGGCACCAATATGTGGTCCGGTTGGCGTCGCCCTGGCCGCGGGCGAGGATCCGGGTTCCGCAGCGCGGGCACGGCCGGCCCGACTTCTCGTAGACGTGGGGCTGGATCGTGCGGTGCCCCTCGTCGCCCGAGCGGCGCATGCGCGGGCGCACCAGCTCGACGATCCGGATGGCCTCGGCGTCCGACAGATCCGAGAGGGCCCGCCACGGATCGATCCTCGCCTCCCAGCAGCCCTCCGCCTTCCAGATGTTCCCGATCCCGGCCAGGAGCGTCTGGTCGAGCAGCGCGTCGCCGATCTCGCGCGTCTGGTCATCGGCGCGCAGCCGGGCCAGGAACCGGCCTGAGTCGAACTCGTCGGCGAGCACGTCGGGTCCGAGCGCCGCCAGGCGCTGATCGAACCGGGTCCGCCCCTCGGTGAGCAGCTCGAGCGTCGGCCCGTCGAACTCGACCACCTCGTAGCCGCCGGCGCGCATCACGATCCAGGCCCGCCGCGGCGAGCGGTGCCAACGGCCTCCGGCCGGGGTCACGCCCCAGGCCCCGGTCATCCCCAGATGGGAGTGGAGCGCGAGTCCGCCTTCGAAGCGGATGAACAGGTGCTTGCCGTGGGTGTCGACGGCGGTCACGGCCCGGCCGCCGAGGCGCTCGGGCCAGCGGTCCATCGCGTGGCGGCGCTGCGGGCTCGCGATCTCGTCGGGGACGCGACCCGCGAGCACCGGGCGGATGCGGTTGGCGGCAAACCGGATCGTGTCGCCCTCAGGCATCGCCGACGCCCTCCTTGAAATCGCGTTCTACGCGCTCAACGTCAGCCGTCGCGGCCCGGGCTGGAAGCCGAGCGCGACCAGCAGCGGTCCCAGCCGCGAGGCCATCGCCGGCTCGCCGTCGACCTTCTCGAGCGCCACCCGCCTGATCGCCCCGCGCATCACCTGCTCCACGAGCGCCGTCAGCGCCGGTTCGATCCGCGGGTCCTCGGGACCGACCAGGGTCTGCAGCCCCTTGCCACCGCGCTCGAGATAGACGACCGGCTCGCCATCGGCCAGCACCACATAGGCCCCGCTCACGCGCGCCGGCCGGCGCGACTCCTCGACCGCCCGCTTGGGCCACGGCAGCGCGGCGCCGTAGGGCTGCGCCGGGTCGACCGCCGCCAGCACCACCGGCGGCCCCTCCGCCGGCAGCTGCGCCCGCAGACGCTCAACGGCGCCGGGCAGCGCGAACTGCGCGCCGCCGAGGCCCTCGACGAAGTAGCCGCGGCGGGCCACCCCGAGCGTCTCGAGCTGCGAGAGCTCGGGATAAATGGCCGAGAAGCCGCCCGGCACCCCCTCGGCCAGCACCTGCTCGCGGGTGAGGATCCCGTAGCGCTCGAGCAGCAGCTCGCCCAGCACGCGCCGGCGGGCCGCAGGGTCGGGGCCACCGCGGAACAGCGTCTCGGTCAGCGACCAGCGACCCTGGACCTGGGCGGCGGCGGCGCCCCGGCGCCGGGCGGCGAAACGCCCGGCCCGGCCGCTGCGCTGCCGCTCGCGCTGGGCCCGCGCGAGCGTCAGGCGGGGCGCCCGCAACGGCGCGTAGGCATCGTTGGTCGCCTCGCCCGCCCAGACCAGGTCCCACAGCGCCTCCTGCAGCGCTTCCGGGGCCAGCGCGACGTCGACCAGCAGGTCGGTGAAGAAGCACGCGCCGGCGGCCAGCCGCGCGCGGACGAGATCGTGCTCGCCCGCGTCGAGGAGTGCGCCCTTGAACGACGGTGGACCGAGCATCGGTGCGTCCTCGCGAAGATAGAGCGCCACCCTGCCCGAGCGCCGGCCGAGCGCTCCGGCGCCGATCCACACGACCTCACCGCCGGCGCACAGCTGGTCCAACCAGGCGGGCGAGTAGGCGCCGACGCGACGCGGCAGGATGTCGCGCTCCCATGCCTCGGCGGGCAACGCCAGGCCCTGGAGCGGGACGAGCGTCTCGCGCAGGCGATCGATGCCCGCGCCGGAGGCCGGATGGCGGTCGACCCCCTGCCAGGCGGGCAGGAAGCGGGCCAGCGCACGCTGCTCGGCCGGCTCGATCTCCTTGCGCAGCACGGCCAGCGAGGCCCGGCGCAGTCGCCGCAGCACCTCGGGATCGCACCATTCGCGCTCGCTGCCACCGGGGCGCAGCTCGCCGCGCACGAGCTCGCCGGCGCGCTCGAGCTCGGCGAGTGCGGCCGAGCAGTCGACGCCGTAGCGGGCGCGGACCTCGGCCGTGGTGAACGGCACGTGCGTGGCGGCGAAGCGCCTGAGCAGCTTGACCAGGGCCCCGGGCACGTCCTCCAGGAACGCCGCCGGCAGGCCCCCCGGCGGAACGACGCCGAGCGCGTCGCGGTACAGGCCGGCGTCGGCGGCGTCGATCCAGCGCTCCTCGCCGGCGAGACGGACGCGCACGGCGCGCCGCTCGCCGCGGAGGTCGTCGAGCATCCGGGGCGCGTCGAGGCCGGCGAGCACGCGCACGCCCGCCTCCTCCGCGGTCAGGTCGCCGATGCGGCGGAGCACGTCGTGCATCCCGTCCCGGTTGGCGGCGCGAGCGCGGTCGGAGAGATGCTGCAGGTCCTCCTCCACCTGGGCCAGCGCGCCGGGGTCGATCAGGTCGCGCAGCTCGTCCTGGCCGAGCAGCTCGCGCAGCAGGTCACGGTCCAGCGACAGCGCCGCGGCGCGGCGCTCGGCGTTGGGGGTGTCGCCCTCGTACATGTAGGTGGCCACGTAGTCGAACAGCAGCGAGGAGGCGAACGGCGACGCCGTCGGCGTCTCCACCTCGACCAGCGACAGCTCGCGCCGGTGGAGCCTGCTCAGCAGCTCGACGAGGCCGGTGACGTCGAGCACGTCGCGCAGGCACTCGCGATAGGTCTCGAGCACGATCGGGAAGTCGCCGTACTTCTTGGCCACCTCGAGCAGCGACTGGGACTTCAGCCGCTGCTGCCAGAGCGGGGTGCGCTTGCCGGGCCGGGCTCGGGGGATGAGCAGCGCGCGGCCGGCGTTCTCCCGGAAGCGGGCGCCGAACAGCGCCGAGGAGGAGAGCTCGGCCACGACCATGTCCTCGATCTCGTCGGGGTCGAGGAGCACGAGCTCCGCCCCCGGCGGCTCCTCGGCGTCGGGCAGGTGGACGATGATCCCGTCGTCGGACCAGATCGCGTCGGACTCGAGCTCGAG
>DATMGZ010000136.1:0-5189 GCA_035555155.1 Solirubrobacteraceae bacterium
TAGAGCGTCACGTCGCGGCCGATCGTGGCCGTCTCGCCGATGACCACTCCCATCCCGTGGTCGATGAAGAAGCCGCCGCCGATGCGGGCCGCCGGATGGATCTCGATCCCGGTCACCGACCGCGAGGCCGAGGCGATCACGCGGGGCAGGAGCGGCGCGCCGGCGCCGTGCAGCGCATGCGCGACGCGGTGGGCGAGCAGCGCGTGAACCCCGGGCCACGTGGCGAGGATCTCGACCGCCGTGACCCCGCGCGCGGCCGGGTCGCGGCTCTGCGCGGCGGCGACATCGCGCTGGATCTCCGCGGCCGTCCGTGCGAGAAGCCCGAGCCCGAACATCGTCACAGCCTAGCGCCGCCGCCTCCGCGGCCCCGCGGGCCTCCCCCGCCGCCGGGCTGCCGCGCCGCGGCGACTCCGGGGCTCAGGGGGCGAAGAACGGAGTCGAGACGTAGCGCTCGCCGGAGTCGGGCAGGATCGTGGCGATCCGCTTGCCGCGGAACTCCGGGCGGCGAGCGATCTGGAGCGCGCCCCACACCGCCGCGCCGCAGGACATGCCGGCGAGGACGCCCTCGCGGCGAGCAAGCCGCCGCGCGGTTTCGATCGCATCGTCGTCATCGACCGGGATCACCTCGTCGATCACGGCTCGGTTGAGCACCGGCGGCACAAAGCCGGCGCCGATCCCCTGAATCTTGTGTGGGCCGGGCGGACGGCCCGAGAGCACCGCCGAGGCGCTCGGCTCGACCGCCACCACGTACAGCTTCGGGTTGCGCTCCTTGAGGTACTCCCCCGTACCCGTGATCGTGCCGCCCGTGCCGACGCCGGCGACGAAGACGTCGACCGCACCGTCGAGCGCCGCCCAGATCTCGGGGCCCGTGGTGGCGCGGTGGATGGCCGGGTTGGCGGGGTTCGAGAACTGATCGGGCAGGAACATGTCGTCGCTCGAGGCCATGGCCCGGGCGGCGTCGACGGCCTCGGTCATCCCCCCCAGCGACTCGGTGACCTCGACCCGCGCGCCGTAGAGGCGCAGCAGGCCCTCGCGCTCACGGCTCATCCCTTGGGGCAGCGTGAGCACGAGGTTGTAGCCCTTGGCCGCGCACACGAAGGCCAGGGCGATCCCGGTGTTGCCGCTCGTGGCCTCGACAATCGTCGTGCGGCCCGGCTCGATCCGGCCCTCGCGCTCGGCCGCCTCGATCATCGCCACGCCGATCCGGTCCTTGACGCTGCCACCGGGGTTGAACTGCTCGAGCTTGGCGAACAACTCCACCTCGGCGCCGCCGAGGACCCTCGTCAGCTGGACCATCGGCGTGCGACCGACGTACGCCGCGATGCTGGTCGGAACGGTGGCCATGAGGCAGGAAACCGTACGAGATCGGCGCCGATTCCGACGCTTGCCCTGTTTTCGGGTCGGGAATCAGGGCTAAACAGGTGGCCCCGGCCGGGGGCGAGACCCGCGCTCGCTGCTGAGCCGGCGCCAACGAGCCTGCGTCTGCTCCCAGCCCAGCGCCAACGTCCCGTCGATCGCCTCGACGACCGCCAGCCACGAGAGTGCCTCGCCGAAGTCCTCGTCGGCCGCCGCCTCGCGGGCCCAGCGCAAGGTCTGCGCCACGGCGTGCTCGTGACGCTTCTGCCGCTCCAGTGGTGTGTACGCGCCGCTGATCGGAATGCCGGCGGGACCTGTCCTCTTCTCGATCACGGTCATGCCGTGCTCCTCTGAGCGCTGCTTTAGCGATGCACCCTTGCGACCCTGGCCTCTCCACCGGCCGGGCGTGGAGCCGGGATCCGTCTCGCCCGCCGGGCTCGGGACCAGGCACGTTCCACCATACACCCAATCCTTTGACACGCCCTTAGACGGCGGCGCGCGACCCGCGCAGGAAATGCGCGATCGCGTCGTCGAGGAGCCCGCCGAGCTGCGCATCGTCGATCATGCCGCTCCTCACGAGCGTCGCGATGCCCTGGACGGTGGCGGTCGTGATGGTGCCGCCGCTCGGCCGGACCGCCGATGGCTTCGAGCTGCAGTTCGGCACCAACCACCTCGGCCACTTCGCGCTCACCAACCTGCTGCTCGAGCACGTGAGCGGTCGGGTTGTGAGCGTGGCCTCGGGCGCGCACCGCTTCCGCCGCATCGACTTCGACGACCTCAACTGGGAGCGCAGGCCGTACAAGCGCTGGCGCGCCTACGGCCAGTCGAAGCTGGCCAGCCTGCTGTTCACGACCGAGCTGCAGCGCCGCCTGCGCACCGCCGGCTCGAACGTGCTGGCCACGGCCGCACGGCCGAGGTCCCGGGCGACAGCTACGCCGGACCCGGCGGGTTCATGGAGCTACGCGGCGCGCCCAAGCTCGTCGACCGCAGCGTCGCGGCCAAGGACACCGGCGTCGCCCGGCGGCTGTGGTACGTCTCCGAGCAGCTCACCGGCGTCCGTTTCCCGCTCGGGACGGCCGCGGTCGCTTCGCCGTGAAGCTGAGCGCCCGGGCGGTGATGAGTCGTCCCGACTGTGTGACGGCGAGTGTGGCTGCGAGCCGGTGATTCCGGGCGAGCAGCCGCTTGCCGGCGGCGTTGAGCGTGACCGTGACCGTCCTGCTCAGACCGCCGGTGAGCGTCACCACGGCGCGACCGAGGCGCACAGCCCGCCTCCCGGTCGTCGGCCTCCCGGTCAGCGTCAGGCTCAGCATGATCGTGCACGGCGCGCCGGCGCCGGCGCGGCCGGTGAGCGGCACGTAGGCCGACAGGCCGGCGACGCGCACCCGGCCGGCGCTCACCGGCGAATGGGGCGACACCGTGTCGTCGGAGCGAACCGAGCCCGACCAGCCGCCTCCGTTATGGGCGCTGACCTCGGCGTAGAGGTGTCCGCCCAGATCAGCGGCGCCGGTCACGTAGCTCGCCGTGTCCGAGCCGACCCGGACGCACGCGCCGCGGGCGGTGGGGCAGTCGAGCCACGCGTAGGCGAAGGCATCGGGCGTGCCCGCCCAGGCGCCGGTCGAGACGGTCAGTCGCGCTCCCACCACCGCGACGCCGGTGACGTGCGGCGACGCGGTCCGGGTCGGCGGCAGCGGCAAGGTCGTGAACGTGGCGTCGCCGCCGTACTGCGTGCTGTATCCGTTGGTGGCGATGAGCCGGACGTGATACGTGGTGGCCGGAAGGCCGGACAGCACGGCGGACACGGCGTGCGTGCTCGAGTCTGAGCCGGCGCTCGTGAGGGGAGTCTGCGCGCCGTAGGCGCCGCTCGTGCCGTACTGGAACCAATAGCTCGTCGAGCGGCCGTTCGGGCCGACCACGCCGTTGAGCGTTGCCGTCGTGCTCGTGACCGCGCTCGCGCCGCCGGTGCTGACCGACGGCGGCGGACCGAGGACCGTCAGCGTCGCCGCGGCTGACGTCGTCGCGCCGAGCTCATTCGTGAACACGGCCCGGTACCGGCTCCCCGACTGCGCCATCGAGGTCGAGGCGACCCTCAGCGTCTGCAGCCCGGTGGTGCCGGCGATAGTGGTGAATGTGATGCCGGCGTCGGTCGAGACCTGCCATTGCGCGCTCAGCATCTGGCAGTTGGGGTCGGTGTTGAGCGCCGCGGCGGTGAACGAGGCGCCACCCGGCGCCGAGACGGTCGCGCCGGCCGGGTTGGCCGTGATCGTGGGGTCGGCCGCGCACGCAGGGCCGAGGCTCGCGCCGTCCGGGGTCCCGATCCCCGTGGGCCCGTCGTAGCCGAGCCCGCCGGTGCACAGATAGCTGCCACACGAGCCGTTGCTCCCCGAGCTGACGTCGAAGTACCGGCCGGCGTTGGCATAGGGGTACTGCGGCGAGCCGGCGGTCGACCCGATGAGAGCGTCGACGGAGGCCACGATCGGGCTGGCCACACTCGTCCCGCCGAACGCCACCCAGCCGCCGTCGGCCGTCGAGTACACCGCGACCCCGGTGTGTGGATCGGCCACGGCCGACACGTCGGCGACGGAGCGATGCGCGCAGCCCACGTCGGTCTGCCACGCTGGCTTCGGCTCATACGCCGAGCAGCCGCTCCCGGCGCCGGACCAGGCGCTCTCGTCCCACCCGCGCGCGGTCGCCGAGTCCCGGGTGAGCGAGGTCCCGCCGACCGCCGACACGTACGGCGAGGCCGCGGGATACTCCACCCCCCAGCCCAGGTCGCCGGAGCTGGCGGTGACGGCGATCCCCGGGTGGTCGTAGTCCCGGTCGACGAACGTCTCGTCGGCCACCTCGGCGCCGCCGTAGCTGTTGGAGATCTGCGTGGCTCCGAGCGTGGCCGCCTCGTCGACCGCCGTCCCCAGGTTGTCGAGCAGGTTGTCGTCGGCCTCCACCAGCAGGATGTGGCAATTCGGGCAGATCGCCGAGACCATGTCGGTGTCCAGGGCGATCTCGCCCTCCCAGCCGGCGTTCGGCGGCGGATAGCTCGTGCCGCCGTTCTGGTCCACCTTGCGGAAGCAGCCGTTGGCGCTCGTGCACGCCGGCAGTCCGAACTGGGCGCGGTAGACGGCCACGTCGGCCTCGGCGGTGGGGTCATCGTAGGCGTCGACGATCGCGACCGTCTGCGTAGCGCCCGAGGAGGCGGCGGCAGCGGTCAGCTTGTACGCGCTCTGCAGGTCGACCGGCCCGTAGCCGAACGGGGCCGAGTTGGTGAGGGCCGCGGCGCCAGGGGCGCTGGCGGCGGTCACGAGATCGGCCAGGCAGCGCGCATGGTCAGGCGCGGCGGTACCGCAGACCGACCGGTAGGAGCGGCCGAGCGACGGCGCCGCGCGGGTCGGACTGGTCCCTCGCGGGGCCGCCGACGCGCCCGGGACCGGCATCAGGACGAGCGCCGCGAAGCTCACCAGGGCAGCGAACGCGGCGAGACCGGGGGCCCGACCACTGGCCAGGCGCCTGCCTGCAAGCGTGACGAGACCCGCGTCCATGTACCCCCCTTGTCGACCGCGGAGAGGCCAGGGCTCGCGGGGTTTTCTACGGACTCGACGCCGCGCGGCCGTGAAACCGACCTGCGGGGCAGCTACGGCCGGGCCACCGCCGTGACCGCGCACTCATCCTGGCGCGCGGCGGCGGTCCGGCCGGGCCGTATCCCCCGAGGTCGCCGGGCCAGACTCAGATGTAGTACGTCAGGTCGCGTGTCACCACGGGAACCCACGGAGAAACCTCGGCAACGTCGCTCGCTCAGCGTGGCCGTCGCGCGGCGGCGCTCATGTGGCCGTGAGTGCTCC
>DATMGZ010000137.1:0-2308 GCA_035555155.1 Solirubrobacteraceae bacterium
GTGACGACGGCCTGGCCGAGGCCGGCGTCGGTCGGCGCCAGCACCACGCCGAGGATCAGCGCATCGCTCAGCGACAGGGTCCCGAACAGTGCCAGCGCGAGCAGCGTCCCGAGCACGATCGTGAGTGGCAGTCCGATCCCGAGCAGTCGCAGCGGCACCGAGGCCTGGTGGCGGAGCGCCCGCAGGTTGATCCGGGCGGCGTCGGAGAACAGCACCACGGCGAGCGTGGCCTCGGCCAGCGTGCGCACCGTGTGGCCCTGGGGGGGCGTGGTGATGTCGTCGAGCACGAGCGGTCCGGCGAGCACGCCGACGGCCACGAACACCATCGCCGGCGTGATCGGCGTACCCGAGAGCCGGCGCGAGAGGAACGCGACACCCAGCACCGCAAGGGCCGTGATGGTCAGCGCCCAGGTCATGGGCTCGCGTCCGCGCCTACGGGGATCCCCTGAGCGCCACGCGGAAGATGCCCGCCACGCCGTGCCAGGGATCCTCGGGCATCGCGGCCGACGGCGAGGCGCCGGGATGCTGCGGCGCGATCCGGACGCGCAGGACGCGCGGGCGGCTGACGAACTTCAGCGGCGGGTCAAGGCGCGCCGCCTCACCGTCGATTCCGGCGGCGATCGGCTGCTCGGAGGAGACCTCGAAGGTCGGCGCCGACCACTCCTCGATCCCACGCAACCGCTGGCCCGAGGCGTCGTTCGCGCCGGCGACGGCGATCCCAAGCACGCCGGCGTCGAGCCGCGGCCGCGTGCCTGAGCCGAGCGCGCGGCCGAGCCGGTAGGGGTCGTTGGACACCAGCACGACGGCGTTCGTCGACTGGGCGCTCCCATTTGGGCCCTTCCAGTGCAGGTCGAGGCCGTCGCCTTGCGGCCCGAGCACGTTCGGCACCGTCTCGGCGATCGTCCTCAGCTTGGCATCGCGATAGCCCGAGCTCTGGACCGCTTCCGCGTAGACGCCGAGCGAGACGTTGTTGACGAACACGCGCCCGTTGACCTCGGCGAGGTCGACGACCCGCTCGCGTCCCTGCGTGAAGGCGTCGAGCGCGCCGACCACATCATCGCGGTCGACGCCGAGATCGAGGGCGAAGTGATTCCGGGTCCCGGCCGGGATGCATACGTAGGGCAGACCGCGCTCCGCCGCGACCGTGGCCACGACGGCCTGTGACCCGTCGCCGCCGGCCATCCCGACCGCGTCGGCGCCGCGATCGATCGCCGCGCGCACCAGCGTCTCGAGATCCTCCCCGAGCTGGAGCTCGATCGGCTCGACTCCCCGCGCCCGGGCCTCGTCGGCGACCTTGAACCGCTCCGCCTTGCCGCCGCCCGACTTGGGGTTGTAGAACAGGACCGCGTGCTTCGGTGCCGGCGCGCCCAGGAGCTCGGCCTTGATCGTGAACGCGCGGGCCGCGGCGCCCAGTGAGAGTGCGAACAGGGCCAGGATCACGATGTTGGCGAGCACATGGCCCTCGACGACGACCAGCACGATCGCGCCGATGAGCAGTACGGCGGCGGCTACGAACGCGACGGCGCGCGCCGCCCCGCGGCGCAGGAATCCCCACCAGCCCGCGCCGGCGCCGAGGATCAGGCAGGCCAGCACGGTCAGGCCGCGGGGGAAGCTCTGGACCGCGACGACGACGGCCAGCACGAGCGCTGCCGCCATCAGCAGGATCGAGGCGGCGGCTGCGAGTCGGCGGTTCATCGGGCCGGGGTCGGGAGGATCAGCTGCACTTGGAGCTGCTGGCGTCGGTGAAGCTCTTGACCGAGCTCACGACGTTGCTCGCATCGGCGGCGATCGCGGCGATCTGCGCCGCGGACGGGCTCGAGGTCAGTCCCTTGACTGCGCCCGAGAGCGAGTCGACCGAGGACTTGACCGCGCTCGTCTCGGTCGGGAAGTCGCTCTTGGCCGAGTTGACGAGCGTCGTGGCGTCGCTCTCGATCTTCGTCAGCTGGGCCTGCAGGCCGCTCAGGCCGCTCGAGATGTTGAGGCTGGTCAGGCCCTTGATCGCGTTCTCCAGGTTCGCGCGGTCGGTGCAATACGCGGGCTTGCTGCTGCCGCAGCCGGCCAGCGCGATCACCACAACCGCGGCGGCCGCGGTCAGAGCCGATCTCCCCAGCCGCACGTCGCGAGGCGATGCGGGTCGCGGGCTCATCGCGCGAGCTCCCGTGCCGGCACCGCTCCGCTGACCGTCGTCCCGCGGCCCGGGAAGGAGTCAACCCAGAGAATGCCGCCGACCGCGGCGATCCGGTCGCGCATGTTCTGGAGGCCGAGGCCCGGGAACTGAGCCGAGGGGTCGAAGCCCGGGCCGGTGTCG
>DATMGZ010000138.1:0-2609 GCA_035555155.1 Solirubrobacteraceae bacterium
CGAATCCGCTCCACCGCCTCGGCGAGTGCCCTGCGCGTCCTATCGAGGTCGGCGAGGCTCATCTCAGCCTGCGTAATGGGCCGGGGGCGGAGCGGGGGTCGGGCCGAACCGACCGAGCCAGTGGGCGTAGATCCGGCTCCAGGCGCCGTCGGCACGCATGCCCGCCAGGACGCCGTTGACGAAGCGCACGAAGTCCGGGTGCGCCTGGCTGATCGCCATTCCGTACGGCTCGTCGCTGAAGCGCGGGCCGACGATCTTCGTGTACGGGTCCTGGGTCTGGAAGCTGAGCAGGATCGCGTCGTCGGTGGAGATCGCGTCGACCGTCCCCTGCTGCAGGGCCACGAGGCAGTCGGTCCGCTGCGGAAGGGCGACGGGGATCGAGGCCGGGCGGACATGCGTGAGGTTGATGATCGAGGTCGAGCCCGAGGTGGCGCAGACCCGCTTGCCGCCGAGATCTCCGATGCTGCGCGCACGCGAGTCGGACGGGACGAGGACGCGCTGGCCGGCGTCGAAGTAGACCGAGGAGAAGTCGACCTGCTGGCGCCGCGCACAGGTGATCGTGAACGCGTCGGCGACGATGTCGACCGCTCCCGACTGGACCGCCGTAATCCGTTGCGCGGTCGTGATCGCCTTGAACTCGATCGCGTTCGGATTGCCGAAGATCGCCCGAGCGACCTGACGCAGGACGTCGATCTCGAAGCCCTCGAGCTGGCCGTCGCTCGGGTTCAGGTAGGCGAACAGCAGCGTGTTCTGGTCCACGCCGGCGATCAGCCGGCCGCGTCGCTGGATCCGTGACATGAAGCTGGCCGCCGGCATGGCCGCCGGCGCCGGCAGCGTCACGTCGGGATGCAGGCTGGCGGTGAGGTCTCCGCACGGTCGCGGCGCCGGCAGCGGCTTCATCGGCGTCGTCTCGGGCTTCACGTTGAGCGCGGCCAGCGTCACGCGGAGGGCCTGATCCGAGGTCCCGCCGCAGCCGGCGAGAGCGACGGCGATGAGCGCCAGGGCGAGCAGTGCGGGCAGCAGGCGACGCATCATCGGTACTCGTTGATCCGCTGTCGAAGACCGAATAGGGCGAGCACCGCGGCGAGCGCCGCCAGCAGCGGGATCGCGATCGAGAGCCCCGACAGGGCCGACGTCGCATCGGCCGCGTCGTGCTCGAAGCGGCGCTGCGCGGCCGCGATCTCGGCGAAAAGGCCGGCACTCAACCGGTCGGCCGGTGCCGCGCCGCTGGCGGCGGAGTTGACGTCCAGGTTGACGGCGTCCTGGAAGCGACCGCCGGTCGCCAGCCCCGTGATCCGGTCGTGCTGGGAACGGTAGGCGGCGAGCGTCGTCCGGAGCCCGTTCGCCGCTGCCGTCGTGCCCGTCCGTTGGGCCAGCGCGCCCACCTCGGCCAGCAGGCCGTTTGACCCGCCGAGCGCGTGCATCACGGCCGCGAAGTCGGCGGACGGATGGTCATCGCCGCCGCGGGCCACGAGCCACAGGCTCTCGTCGCTCTGCGCCCGCGATGCGAGGGTCCGGGTCGCCGAGAGCACCTCCACCGAGTCCGAGCCCGAGCGCTGCGCGCTCGCCAGCGCGCTCTGCTCGCCCAGTAGCGCGACCAGCCCCCACACCGTCAGGGCGACGAGCACGACGGTCGCGGCCACCATGGGGAGATTCAGGATCCGCCGGCTGATCCGCGCGAGGAAGCGCTGCTCGAGCAGCAGCAACACGAGCGCCACCAGCATCACGGCGAGGAAGGCGACCAGGGTCGCCGTCGCCGTCCCCGACCGGTAGTCGGCGTTGAGCCGTGTGGCTTCGGTCTCGTACAGCCGGCCCGCCGCGGGCAGGATGCTCGTCGACAGCAGCTCCGAGGACTGGCGCAGGTACGCCGCGCCGACCGGAAGGCGCTGGCGGTTGTCGGCCCGGGCCGCCTCCACGAGCCCGCTGTAGACCGGCAGGCCGTTGGTGATCGTCGCCACCGAGTCGCGGGCCGTCGCCGAGTCGCCAACCTGCCGGCTCAGCTCGGCGAGCGAGGTGCTCGCGGCGCGCAGGTCGTTCACGTACCGCGCCCGCCGGGCCGGCGGCTCGAGCCCGCCCTTGAGAAAGGTCGTGGTGGCCGTCGCGTCGGCGTCCGACATCGCGGCATAGAGACTCACCGCCTCAACGAGCAGCGGCTCGGTCTGGCTCGCCACGGCGTGCGCGGCCTGGGACCGGGCACGCTCGGCGATGAAGGCGACACCTCCGAGGATCAGGGCGCCGATGACGACCAGCACCGACGCAAGCCCGAGCCGGCCTGGGGTGCTCGTCAGATGCCCGCGCACCCACGCCGGGACCGCGCCGAACGACGGCCGCATCATCCGGGCCCGCGCAGAGGCTCGGCGCGGCGTCTGGCTCGGCACCTGGTCGGCACTGGGTTGAGAGACGGGCACGTCCACGTCGTGATTCTCACCCGGATCAGGGGCACGGAGAGACCCCCCATGGTGTCGAGTTCGACACCATCGGCGCGCGCTCGTCGCCGGTCTCGAGCCCCGTTCGCGCCATCACCATCGTGGTACCGCGCTTACGTCCATTCGCCCTCGGTGCGGACTCTAGCGGCGCGCGCTCCGCGGTGCCAGGGTGCGCGAGCGGTC
>DATMGZ010000139.1:0-7860 GCA_035555155.1 Solirubrobacteraceae bacterium
TTGGCGATCCAGACGTTGCCCTGCCGGTCCACGGCGATCCCCTGGGGCGCACTGATTCCGCCGTTGGTGAAGCCGGTCGACGGCGACAGCGGCGTGCCGTTGGCGGTGAACTCCGAGACGTTCGTGCCGCCGGTGAAGTCCGGGCTGTTGAAGGGTGTCGTGTCGGCGCCGGTGTAGTTGCTCGTCCACACGCGGTCGTGCTGATCGATTCCGATGCCCCACCAGACACCCTCGAGCCCGCCGCCTTTGACCGGGCTGTTGTTGATCGGCCGGCCGGTCGGGCTCAGCGAGACCACGCCGAACCCGGCTGAGGTCCTCGGAGCCGGTGGCTGGAAGTTGTTCGTCACCCACACGTTGCCGCGTGAGTCGAACGCCATTCGGCCGGGACCGTTGAACCCGCCCGCCGTGTACTTGATCGACAGCACCCACGCTGTCGGCGCCGCGCTCAGCGCGGGCGTGTAGGTGCTCGCCTTCGCCAGGGCGAACAGTGCCGCGGCCCGGTTGGTGGGGTTGTGCGCGATGTCGAGCACCGCCTGCAGCGTGTTGGTGGGCAGACGGCCACTCGGCGGCCGCGCCGCGAGGAACAGGCGCAGACAGCTCCGCGGAGTCCCGCGGGTGCATCCGGCGACGATGTTCCCAAGCGTCCGCAGGGTCGCCAGCGTGTCCGTGTCGGTTCCGTTCGGTGGCGTGGCGATGACCGGGCTGATGCCCCCGCCGGGGGGAGCGATCAGGTTCAACGCGGTCTCCGCCGCATTCTCGAGGCCGGGTGACGCTCCGCGCACCGCGACCCCGTGCGCGAACTGGGCCAGCGCATAGGCCGACCCGACCGTCGTCAGCTCGTTGACGGTCACCGCGCTCAGCGGCCGGGCCACCGATCCGGCCACGCTCAGTAGCTGCACCGCACGTCCGGCCGCACGGCCGCCGCCGGTCGCGACCACGTACAGGATGCCGGTGCCACCCGGCCGCACGTAGGAGATCCGGAACTCGCCCCGTGCTCCCGTGACCGCCGTGCCGAGCCGACGCGGCGCGGCGCTCCCGGCGGCGAACAGCGCCACGGAGGAGCCGCGGAGGGGCGCCGCACCAGTGCGAACCGCTCCGGACAGAACGCTCCGGGGCACCGCGGCCGCGCTCGGGGCGCCGCCGGCGAGCACCGCCGCTGCGACGCCGGCCGCGATCGAAGCCCGGCGCGTCATGCGTCCCTCATGAGCGGAAGCGTAAACGCTCCCGACTGCACGCCGGCGAGGTCGAGCGCGACGAAGCGGAAGCCCGCGGAGCTCACGGCCTGCTGCACCGCCTCGCGCAGCGGCGAGATCACGGCTCGCTGGAGGTCGGCGACCGGCAGCTCGATCCTCGCGACCTCGCCGTGGTGCCTGACCCGCAGGTCGTCGAAGCCCAGCCTGCGCAGGGCCGCCTCGGCGGTCTCGACCTGACCGAGCTTCGCCGGGACGACCTCGTCGAAGTGCGGGACCCGCGAGGCCAAGCATGGCGCCGCCGGTTTCTCGGCACAGGGGAGGGCGAGCGCCCGGGCGATCCGTCGCACCCCGGCCTTGTCGATCCCCGCGTCCGCCAGCGGGCGGAGCACCCGATGTGCGGTCGCGGCGCTCGCTCCGGGGCGGTCCGGCCGGCGCGCGTCGTCGGCGTTCTCGCCGTAGGCGACGGCCGCGAGCCGATGGCGGACCACGACCTCGTCGGAGATACGGGTGAACAGCTCGTCCTTGCAGTGAAAGCAGCGGTCGGGCCCGTTGCGCCGGTACGCGGCGCGATCGCCCTCGAACGTCGCCACCTCGACGATGCGCACCCCGATGGACGCCGCCACCTCGTGGGCGGCTGCGCGCTCGTCGGCGGCGAGGCTCGGCGAGACACCGAGCACGGCCAGGACACGCTGCCGGCCGAGCGACCGGGCCGCCAGCGCGAGCAGCGTCGCCGAATCCACGCCACCCGAGAACGCCACGCCCAGCGGCGCGTGCCCGGCCAGAAGTGCCCCGACCCGATTCGCCGCCTCGAGCTCAGCTCTCTCCATGTCGACATCATGACGGTCGCAACAGCCCGGCCACGGCGCCGAGCGCGTCGATGAGCTCGGGTACCGACGCCCGCAGCCGGTCATACGTTGCGACGAGCTCGGGATCGGCGTCGATCGTCTCCGGCGGCCCGGAGGCCGAGAGCTCCGCGACGGCGTCGGGGAGTGACGGCGACCGGCCCAGACCGAACAGGCCGAGCGCGGCGGCGCCGAGCGCCGTGCCCTCAGCATTGCCGACGACGTCGATCGAGCGGCCGAGCATCGCCGCCGTCACCTCGCGCCAGAGCGTCGAGCGGAAGACGCCGCCGGTCACCCGCACGGAGTCGACTGGCGTCACCGCGTCGAGCTGGTCGAGGATCGTGCGCATCTGCAGACAGACGCCTTCCGCCGCCGCGCGGACGAGGTGCGCGCGGGTGTGCGCGCGGCGCAGGCCGAGATACGCTCCGGGGAGGTCCGGGTCCCACAGCGGCGCGCGCTCGGCCAGCAGGTAGGGAAGCATCACGAGGCCGTCGCAGCCCGCCGGCACGCTCGCGGCAAGCGCGAGCACGGCGGCATCGGGACCCTGGTCGCCGGCAGCGGCCTGCACGTCGGGCACGAGGGCGCCGCCGGCCCAGCGCATCGCGGAGCCACCGTTGCTGATCGCCCCCCCGACGACCCACAGCGCGTCGGTCAGGGCGTAGCAGAACAACGTCCGTCCGGCATCGACCCGTGGCTCGCTCACCGCCATGCGGACCGCGCCGCTGGTGCCGAGCGACAGGCCGGCGATGCCGGGCGAGATCGCTCCGGTGCCGAGGTTGCCGAGCGGCCCGTCGCCCGCGCCGACGACGACCGGCGTGCCGGCCGCGAGCCCGACGGCGCGGGCCGCGGGTGCGGCGAGCGCGAGCGCGGCGGTCGTGGCCATGATCGGCGGGAGGCGCCCGGCGTCGAGGCCGCACAGCTCCAGCGCCTCCGTGCTCCAGGTCCGCGTGGACATGTCGAGCAGGCCGGTGCCCGACGCCGAGGACAGCTCGGTCACGAGGCTGCCGGTCAGCCACTCGAGCACGTAGTCCTTGAGGCCGACCCACCTGCGCGCGCTCGCCCACGTGTCGGGATCGTGGTGGCGAAACCACAGCAGCTTCGTCAACGGGGTCATGGGGTGCACCGGCGCGCCGGTGAGCGCGTGCAGCTCGCCGGCCTGCCCCGAGGCGCGCAGCGCCCGCGCCTGCTCTCGCGCCCGCGCGTCGGCCCACGTGATCAGCGGCGTGATCGGGCGCAGCTCGCCGTCGAGCGCCATCAGCCCGTGCATCGCGGCGCCAACGGAGATCGCCACCACCTCGGCGTGGCCGGCGAGCGCGACGCACTCGGCCAGCGCCTCGCCGCAGGCGGTCACGAGCGCGGCGGGATCCTGCACGGCCTGACCCGGCGAAGGCGCGAGCAGGGGGTACTCGCGGTAGCCCATGGCGCGCCACGACGAGCCCAGCCCGAAGGCTGCCGCCTTGACGTCGGTCGTGCCCACGTCGAGACCGATGATCACCTGTGCGGGCGCCGGCGTCATCACTCGGCGCCCCCCCGGGAGAGCTGCCGGCTCTGCTCGAGGACCGTCGCCAAGAGGTCGTCGTCGGCGCTGAGCGCGGGGTCGAGCGCGCCCAGCACGCGCGGGATCGCCTCCCGCAGCTCGCCCGTGGCCAGCGGCACGACCTCGTCGGCGCGGGCGTCGTCCACGGGGGCGCCGAGCCCGCGCAGGTGGCACACCCACGCCGCGAGCACGCGCGTCGCTGCCGTGGGCATGCGTCCGGCGTCGCGCTCGGCCTCCAGCACGGGGAGGATGCGGATCGGGAGCTTCTGCGAGCCGTCGGCCGCGATCCGGTCCAGCCGGTCGCCCAGGCGGGCGTTGGCGAACCGCTCGACCAGCGCCGCCCGGTATGCGGCGATCGCCTCGGCGGGCTGATCGAGGTGGGGCGAGGCCACCGCCCACCACTCCTCGACCCACGAGCGGCACGTCTCGTCCGCGATCGCCTCGGGTGTCGTCCGGTGGCCCCGGATCGACCCGGCGTAGGCGAGCAGCGAGTGGGCGCCGTTGAGGAGCCACAGCTTGCGGTTCTCGTACGGGGCCACGTCGTCGGTGAACCGCGCGCCGGCGGCCTCCCAGCCTGGGCGGCCGCCGGGGAAGGGGCCGCTGAGCACCCACTCTGCGAACGGCTCGCAGACGACCGGGCAGCGGTCAGCCAACCCCGTGGACGCCTGGACGGCGCGGATATCGCCCGGCGTCGCGCGCGGTGTGATCCGGTCGACCATCGTGCTCACCACGGCCACCGACCGCTCGAGGAACGCGGTCCCCCCGGCGTCGACGAGCTCGGCCAGGTCGCCGATGATCCGCCGTGCGAGCGCCCCGTTGCCGGGCGTGTTGTCGCACGGCACGATCGCGATCGGACCGGCGCCCGCCCGCCGGCGTGCCGCGAGGCCGGCCACCAAGCGCGCCGGCGCGGTCCGAACGATGCGCGTGGGATCGCGGCGCAGCGCCGCCACGTCGGCTTGGACGTCGGGGCGCTCGCGATCGAGGCCGCCGCCGGCGCCGCGCAACCAGCCGGCCTCGGTCACGGTGATCGTCACGGCGGCCAGTTCGTCGGTTGCGAAGTACCGCAACCACGCGTCGTTGTCGCCGGCCACATGGGCGTGCGACAGGCTGCTCACGAGCTCGAGGCGGTCCCGGTCGCGCCCTCGTGACACCAGCGTGTACAAGCCCTGCTGCCGGTTCAGCGCCTCGACCCGGGCGCTGCTGTCGCGGCCGGTGAACGCCGCGATTCCCCACTCCGCGGCGTCCGGGGCATGCTCGGTGTACCAGCACTGATGGGCGCGGAAGAAGTTGCCCAGGCCGAGGTGCAGGAGCCGCACCGGCGCCGCGGCGCGCCCGTGCCCGGCGGCGCGTGAGAGCCGCGGGACCGTCACAGCTTGAACACGACGGTCGGGCGTCCGCTGACGAGATCGAGGGCGATCTCGGCTGCTTCGTCCTCCTCGAGCCGGTGCTCGGCCACCAGCCGAGCCAGCACCCCTGCGTCGATCCGCCGCGACATGTCGTGACGGGCGGGGATCGAGCAGAAAGCGCGTGTGTCGTCGACGAAGCCCGACGTGCGCGAGAAGCCGGCCGTCTCGGTGACAGCGGCGTGGAAGCGCCGGATCGCGTCGGGCGCGTCAAGGAACCACCACGGCACCCCGACGTAGACCGCGGGATAGAACCCGGCCATCGGCGCGAGCTCGCGTGACCACGCTGTCTCGTCGACGGTGAAGATGATCAGGTGAAAACCGGCGTGCGTGCCGAAGCGCTCCAGCAGCGGGCGCAGCGCGTCGGTGAACTCGATCCGGATCGGGATGTCGTGCCCGGTGTCGGCTCCGAGGCGCGCGAACGTCGGCCGGTGGTGGTTGCGCCTGATGCCCGGATGAAGCGTCATCACGAGGCCGTCCTCGCACGACATCCGGGCCATCTCCAGCAGCATGTGCCGGCGGAAGGCCGCGGCCTCCTCGGGCGTGGCGTCGCCCGCGAGCGCGGCGCGATAGATGCGCGCAGCGTCGGCGGGCTCGAGCGGGTCGGTGCGCACGTCGGCGTGGCTATGGTCCGCCGACGTTGCACCGTGCCTGATGAAGTGTCGCCTCCGCTCCTCCAGGGCGTGCACATAGCCGGCGTAGTCACCCGTGTCGATGCCCGCGACCTCCCCGAGTCGCACCATCGCCTCTCGCCATCCGGGCTCTGCCGGTTCGAGGTAGCGGTCGGGTCGGAACGTCGGGATGACGCGCTCCGGCCACCCCGGCTCGGCGGCCAGCGCGGCATGCGCTGCGAGGTCGGAGCACGGGTCGTCGGTCGTGGCCAGGACCGAGATCCGGAACCGGCGGGCCAGTGCGCGCGGGCGATACCCGTCCTCACCGAGCCGCTCGGCCACCTGGTCGTAGATGGCGTCCGCGCTCCGGGCCGACGGGCGCGTGGTGACGCCGAAGATGTCGGCGAGCTCGGCCTCGAGCCAGAAGCGAACGGGCGTGCCTCCGAACAGCGTCCAGCGCCCGCATAGCAGTCGCCACACGGCGCGTGCCGCGTCCTCCGAGAGCGGTCCCTGCCCGACGCCCAGCGCCTCCAGGGCGACGCCGTCGGCGTGCAACAGCCGCGTCACGTAGTGGTCGGGCGTCACCAGCAGCGTGGCCGGATCGGGAAACGGACTGTCGTCGAGCAGCAGTTGCGGATCGACGTGGCCGTGCGGCGAGATCACCGGCAGCTCGCGCACCGTCTCGTACAGCCGTCGCGCGATCGCACGCAGGCCTGGGTCCGAGGGCAGCAGTCGGTCCGGATGCAGCACCAGCACGGAGTCGGCGACGGCCACGCCCCTATAGTGGACCATGTCGGCGCGGGGAGGCAAGCGCGCCCGATGCGTCCGGTCCACGCGACGCTCGAGGTCGGAGATGACAGACACGGTGAGCCCAGGAACCCCGGCCGTCGCAGCGGGTCAGATCGGCGGGGCCGACGGCGTCCTGACCGACGAGCAGGTCTCGCGCTTCGTGGCCGAGCAGCTCGGCGCGGCCGACCTCGACGACCGCAGCGTGTGCGTCCTGGTGCCCGACGGCACCCGCAGCGCGCCGTTGCCGCTGTTGCTCTCAGCGCTCCACGGCGCGCTGCGCGGTCGCGTCAGCCGGCTCACGGTGGTGATCGCGCTCGGTACCCATGCCGCGATGAGCGAGCCGGCGCTGGCCGCTCATCTCGGCTACGAGATCGGGGCGGCGGGCGCGCGGTATCCGGCCATGACCGTGCTCAACCATGCCTGGTGGGATCCGGCCACGTTCGCCGATGTCGGCAGGATCTCCGAGGACCGGATCGCCGAGCTGTCGGACGGTATGCTGCGCCACTCGGTCAACGTGAGGGTCAATCGCGCCGTCGTCGAGCACGACGTCACGCTGATCGTCGGGCCGGTCTTCCCGCACGAGGTGGTTGGCTTCTCCGGTGGCAACAAGTACCTGTTCCCCGGCGTGTCCGGCCGGGAGCTGATCGACCTCTCGCACTGGCTCGGCGCGCTGATCACCAATGCCGAGGTGATCGGGACCCGAGGCATCACGCCGGTCCGCGCGCTGATCGACGAGGCCGCGTCGCTGTTGCCGGTGCAGCGCCTGGCGCTGTGCCTGGTCACGAAGTCGCGCTCCCCCCACGAGCTGCACTCGGTCGCGTTCGGCGATCCCGGGTCGGCCTGGGAAGCGGCCAGCGAGGTGTCGGCGGCGGCCCACATCCTCCATCTCGACGCACCCGTCCGCCGGGTGCTATCCCTGATCCCGGAGAAGTACGACGACATGTGGACCGGGGCCAAGGGCTTCTACAAGGTCGAGCCGATCGTCGCCGACGGCGGGCAGGTGGTGCTCTACGCGCCGCACATCCACGAGATCAGCGCCACGCATCCGGCCATCGCCGAGATCGGCTACCACTGTCGCGATTACTTCGTCAAGCAGTGGGACCGGTTTCAGGCGTACCACTGGGGCGACCTTGCGCACTCGACCCATCTGCGCGGCGTGGGCACCTACGACGCGGTGCACGGCGAGCGCGATCGGGTCATCGTCACCCTCGCGACCGGCATCCCGGAGGAGCAGACCCGCGCGGTCAACCTGGACTATCTGGACCCGGCCGGGATCGACCCCGAGGCGTGGGCGGCGGACCCGGAGACGCTGGTCGTGCCGGACGCCGGAGAGGACCTGTTCCGGCTGCGCTGAACGGGTCCCGCGCCGCGGCGGGTGCGAAGGTCGGGACTACACTTGGGCGCGATGTCCCGGGCCGAGCTACGCGAGGTCGTCGAGCGGCTCGCCCGCGGCGAGCTCTCACCCGAGGCGGCCGAGGAGCGGCT
>DATMGZ010000140.1:0-28151 GCA_035555155.1 Solirubrobacteraceae bacterium
TCACGCCCGGCAAGCCGAGCGCAGGCGGTACACGCCGACCGGCTCGGTGAAACCGCGGATGTCCTGAACGCCGCGTGACTCCCAGTCGAAGCGGCCCGCAGTCGCGCGCACGACAGCCTCCGACGCCAACAGCTCGTCGCGCTCGGCGAGGCCGAGCAGCCGCGCCGCCAGGTTGACGGCGCCGCCGAAGTAGTCCCCCTGGCGGTACAGGACGACCCCGTGGTGAACACCGGCGTGGACTCCGGGCGAGCCGCCGCCGCGCATCTGCTCGATGATGCGAACGCAGCAGGCGACGGCTTCGCCGGGCTCCGGATAGCTGAGCATGAACCCGTCGCCGAGGGCCTTGACCACGTGACCGTGCGGCCCGAGCTCGCCGGCGACCACCTGCGCGAGGCGTTCGACCAGGTCGACCGCGGCGCCGTCACCCTTGGCCTCCGCGTAGCCGCTGAAGTCCTTGAGGTCGCAGAACAGGAACGTCACCTCGATTGCGCCCGGCAGCACGCCTTCCAAGGTCCTGATCTCAGCCTCGCGCACGACGGCCTGCGTGACCTCGTGCTCGACGCGCCGCCTGTGTACCCCGAGCAGCATAGGGTCGGCGAGCGGCAGGAGCTCACCGAAGGCCTGCTGCACTGACTGTTGGGCGTCGTGCTGCGGACCACCGCTCACGCTCCGCAGTTTCGACTCGACATGGAGCCGAAACAGATTGACCTCAGTCCGAGCGATGTGGGCGAGCGCCTGACCATAGACGCGGACGATCTGCAGGTAGATCTCCGGCGGCCAGATCTCACGCAGACGGCCGAAGTGCACCAGCACGTCGGCCTCGGCAGCCGTGAAATACGGGTCCTGCGGGTCCGGGGCCGGCAGGCCGAAGTTCAGGACGACCAGTCGCGTCTCATCGACCGTGAGCCCGCCGTCGGCCTCGATCTGCGCCGGCGAGATCGTGCGCTTGCCGCGCTCCGGATCGAGCGCGGCATCGAAAATCGCAGCCGCTTCAGCCGCGGCGCGATCGTTCTCACGGCCGGATGACACCGTCGCATCATCCCGCCTCGGCGGCGAAACGGGAAGATGCGCGGCGGGTGGGCCTGGCACGGCCGCCGCGGTGGGTATAGGTTCCGGAGCCTGTCGTCCCCGACCGTGTGAGGCTCCAGGCATGCCCGATGTCAACCGCCGTTTCCTTCTTCGCGAGCGCCCCGCCGGGCGTATCGACGACCAGACGTTTGAGCTCGTCGAGGAGGCGGTCCCCGAGATCGGGGAGGGTGAGGCGCTCGTGCGCACCCGCTGGATCTCGCTGGACCCGACGAACCGCGCCTGGATCGGCGAGACGCCGACCTATCTGCCGCCCGTCGCGATCGGCGAGGTCATGCGCGCCGCCGGCCTGGGTGAGGTCGTCGTGTCCAACTCGCCCGACTACCGGGTCGGGCAGCTCGTCCAGGGCCTGACGGGCTGGCAGGACTACGTGGTCGCCGCGGCGTCGGCGCCGCTGATGGGCGTACCGGAGATCCCCGGCGTGTCACCGAGCGCGTTTCTCGGCGCACTCGGGATGACCGGGTTGACCGCCTATGTCGGCATGCTCGACATCGGCAGGCCCAAGCCGGGCGAGACCGTCGTGGTGTCGGCGGCCGCGGGGGCCGTCGGCTCGGTGGCGGGCCAGCTCGCGAAGATCCAGGGCGCCCGTGTCGTCGGCATCGCCGGCGGCTCCGAGAAGTGCGCCCTGGTGACGGAAGAGCTCGGCTTCGACGCCGCGGTTGATTACAAGGCCCACGACTGGCGCGCGCAGCTGAAAGCCGCGACGCACGACGGCATCGATGTCGACTTCGAGAATGTCGGCGGCGAGATCATGGAGGCCGTCTTCGGCCGCCTCAACGTGCGCGCGCGTGTGGCGCTGTGCGGGCTCATCTCCGGTTACAACGACGACGACCCTGCCGTTTCGGCCGGCCCGCGCAACTTCGCGAACCTCCTGATCCAGCGCGTCCACCTCGAGGGCTTCATCGTGCTCGACCATTTCGGCCGTGCGGGCGAGGTCGTCCCACAGCTGGCCGGCTGGATGGCCGAGGGCAAGCTGAAGGCGAAGGAAACCGTCGTCGAAGGGTTCGAGGAGCTGCCCGTCGCGGTCAACATGCTGTTCGACGGAAGGAACACGGGCAAGCTCGTGGTCAAGCTCTGACGCTGGGGGCCGGCGCTCCCGGGTCAGGCGCCGAGGTCTGAGCGCAGCGCGCCGAGGTCCGTGCGCAGCGTGGCGAGCTCGGCCCGCAGCGCCGCGACCTCGGTCTCGAGCTGCTCGAGGCGGTGGTCGCCGGGAGCCGGGGTGGCGGCCGGAGCGGGCGCGGGGGTGGCGGCCGGAGCGGGGGTGGCGCCATCGACCGGCTCCCCGCCCAGCAGCTGGACGAAGCGATCCTCCTTGTGCCCCGGGCGGCGCTCGAGGCGTCGGGCGTAGCCGCGCGCGCCGAGCTGCTCGAGCCGCGCCTCGACCTCAGCCGGTGAGCCGAGCTGCGCCATCCGGCCGGTCCGGCCCTTGAGCTCACCCGGGGTCTGCGGACCGCGGAGCAGGAGCACGGTCAGGATCGCGAGCTCGGGCCGGTCGAGCCCGAGTGCCTCCTCGGCGAGGTGGCGGTACTTGATCGCGCGGCTGCCGGCCCCGCTGGCCAGGCGCGCGAGGCCGTAGCGGGTCAGGCGCTGGGCCGCCTCGCGCACTGTCGCCTCGTCGTAGTCGGTGATGGGATCGCGATTGGTCGACTGGTTGCAGGCCAGCCGCAGCGCGTTGAGCGACAGCGGGTACTGATCCGGCGTCGTCCAGCGCTTCTCGATCAGGCACCCGAGCACGCGCTGCTCGGGCGGCGTGAGGTGGTCGAAGTGCACGGCGCGAGGATAGCCGGGGCACGACGGCGCGCAGCGAGAGCGCGGCCCCGGCTGACGCGTGATCCCTAAGCCGGCCGGGCGTCGGGCAGCCTGACCACGCCGACGAAGAACTCGTCGATCTGGTGCACGACGTGCCTGAAGCGCTCGAACTCGACCGGCTTGGTGATGTAGGCGTTGGCGTGCAGCTTGTAGGAGCGGACGATGTCCTCCTCGGCATCAGACGTCGTCAGCACAACGACCGGGATCGTCGTGAGGAGCGGGTCGCCCTTGATCTCGGCCAGCACCTCGATCCCGTTCATTCGCGGCAGGTTCAGGTCGAGGAGCACGAGCCCCGGCCGGCGCGCCGACGCGTACTCGCCCTGGCGACGCAGGAACGCCAGCGCCTGCACTCCGTCGGAGACGATTGACAGGTCATTGGCGACCTTGTGGTCCGCGAACGACTCGCGGATCAGCAGCACGTCGCCGGGATCGTCCTCGACGAGCAGGATTGGCACAAGCTCGGGGTTCATGTCTGGCTCTCCTCCGTGATCGGCAGCGTGAATCGTATGCGGGTGCCGTCGCTGTGTGCCGTGTCCACCCAGATCCGGCCGCCGTGACGCTCGATGATCTTGCGACACATCGCCAGCCCGATGCCGGTGCCGGGATATGACTCCTTGGCGTGCAGGCGCTGGAAGATGACGAAGATCCTCTCGGCGTACTCGGGATCGATCCCGATCCCGTTGTCGGTGCAGCTGAACTCCCACCGGTCACCGTCGCGGCGGGCCTCGATGCGGATGACCGGCGGATCGGCGTCGTGGAACTTGACCGCATTGGCGATCAGATTCTGGAACACCGAGGCCAGCAGCGCCCGGTCTCCGTAGACGGTCGGCAGCTCCGAGACGGTGACGGTGGCGCCGGTCTCCGCGAGCGCCTCGGAGAGCGATGACTCCGCCTGGGCGACGAGACCAGCCGCCGGAACCCGCTCGTAGGCGCGCTCGCTGCGCCCGACGCGGGAGAACGCCAACAGGTCGTTGATCAGGATCTGCATCCGCTTGGCGCCGTCGACAGCGAAGTGGATGTACTGGTCCGCGCGCTCGTCGAGCCGACCCTCGTAGCGTTGCTGCAGGGCCTGGCAGAAGCTCGTGACCTTGCGCAGCGGCTCCTGCAGGTCATGCGAGGCGACATAGGCGAACTGCTCGAGCTCGTCGTTGGAGCGCTGGAGCTCGACAGCCTGGCGCTCCAGCCGCGATTGCGCCGCCCTGACGGCCGCGAGCTCGCGCACGATCAACTCGCGCATCTCGTCGACGTCGACCCGAGCCTCGACGATCTCCCGCGCGCCCCCGAGCTCGGCCAGCGGCGTCTCGAAGTCGCCGCGGGCGACGCGCCGCGCCTCGTGGCCAAGCCGCGCCAGCGGTCCGGTGACGGTGCGTCTGAGGACCAGACCGGCGACGAGCAGTCCGAGGATGATCAGCGCCCCGGCGACGATCAGGTTGACGGTCAGTACCCGGCCGGCGGTGTAGAGGTCGTCGCGCGCCTGGGCCCGACGGGTGACGAGCGTGGACTGAAGCGCCGCGAGCGATGTGCGGATCGCGTCGAAGCGGGCCTTGCCCAGCGAGTCGAGGGCAGCGGTGGACCGGGCGCCGTGCAGCACCGGGGCGACGTAGGAGTGCTGCCACGCCTGCGCGTCGGCTCGCACAGCCGCGACATCGGAGGACGAGGGAGCGCCGGGGCCGCCGAGCACCGGGGCCAGGTCACGGTAGGCCTGCGTCTCGGCCAGCAGTCCGGCGCGGTAGGGCTCCAGGAACCGCGGCTGCCGCGTCAGCGCGTAGCCGCGGACGCCGGTCTCCTGGTTGACGAGCGCGTTCTCCAGATTCAGCGCGGCGAGCTGGGCGGGACCGATCCCGTCGACGAGCAGCTTGCGCCGGTCGCTGAGGCGGGCGTTGGCGGCCAGCGCGAGCGCGATCCCGACCACGGCAAGCAGGAGGAGGCCGCCGATCGTGAACGCCAGCCACTGCCCGACCCGGAGGTTCGGCGCCGTCCCGCGGCCGGCCCGCGGCCGGCCCTCCGAGCGGGGCTCGGAGTGGCTCACACGCGGTCCGCGACGACGTCGCGCGACCCCACGAGCAGCAGCGCCACGTCGTCGCTGAGCGCCTCGCCGTTGAGCTCCTCGGCGCGCGCGATCAGGCGACGCAGGAGCGCGTGGGGGTCGCGTCGCCACTCGGGGAACCGCTCCACGTGTTCGGCGATCAGCCGGTGCAGGCCCTCCTCGCCGAGGCGATCCGGGCCGCCGGCCACGCCGCCTTCGATGACGCCGTCGGTGAACAGCAGCAGCGACCATGCGGCGGGCAGCTGGAAGCGGAACTGAGGCCACTCCGAGCCGATGAAGGTCCCGATCGGCGGACCGCCCCCGTCCAGCGGCAGGCTGGTGATCGCGCTGCCGTCGATCAGCACGGGAGGGGGGTGGCCGGCCCGGCGCATGCAGACCTCGCGACGATCCGGTGCGATCTCCAGCATGCACAGCGTGGCGAACATCTCGGGCATCTGGCGCTCGTGCTCGATCACGCGCTGCAGCGTGCTCAGCACGAGTTCGCCGTCGCCCCCGGACAGGGTCAGCGCGCGCCAGGCGATCCGCAGACCGGCTCCGAGGGCGGCCTCGTCGGGGCCGTGCCCGGAGACGTCGCCGACGAGCAGGTGCAGCGAGCCGTCCGCGGCCTCGATCGCGTCGTAGAAGTCGCCACCGAGCAGGGCCCGGCGCCGACCGGGCAGGTAGCTCGAGGCGATCCGGATCGAAGGGTCCTCGACGATCGGGTGCGGGACCAGGCCGCGCTCCAGGCGCGCGTTCTCATCGGCGTGGATCTCGGCGACCCGCAACTGCTGGGCGACCTCCTCGGCGTGGCGGCGGCCGACCGCGTAGCGGATCCCGCGCGCGAGCAGGCCGCTGTCGACCCGGCCCTTGACGAAGTAGTCCTGGGCTCCGGCATCGACGGCCGCCTCGCCCGCCTCCTCGTCGTCGAGCCCGGTCAGCACGATCACGGCGATCCGCGGCGCCACGGCCCGGACGCGCCGGACCGTGTCCATCCCGACCATGTCGGGCAGCCCGAGGTCGAGCAGCACGCAATCGATCTGTCCGGGGAGCCGGTCGAGCCCTTCGCGCAGGGTGCGCGAGCGGACGAGGCGGACGTTCAGCGCACTGTCGGCCAGCAGGTCCTCGACGAGCAGCGCATCGCCGTCGTCGTCCTCGATCAGCAGCACCACGAGCAGTTCGGGCGCGACCCCCACCGGCGGCGGCTCGAACTCGCGAGCCGATCGGGGCGCCGACCCCGGATGGGAGGGGAACTCCATGGTCCGGGGAGTCTCGCAGGGATCCCGACATTCTTGACAATATGACTCGGCGATATATCATGCCGCTACATGACGGTGGAGCACCGCACATCCTCGGAGCTCAGCGCGACGGGCAAGGTCGTGCTCGGGATGCTCGCCTTCGGCAAGCACACCGGCTACGAGATCAAGCAGTTCGTCGACAAGTCGACGCGGCACTTCTGGGCCGCGAGCTACGGCCAGATCTATCCCGAGCTCCGCCGCTTCACCGTGCAGGGGTTGGTCCGCAGCCGCTCCGAGCCCTCGGGGCGGCGGGCGCGAACCGTGTTCGAGCTGACCGAGGACGGCGAGCGCCTGCTCACCAGCTGGCTCGAGTCGACCGAGGCCCCGCTGATCGAGCTGCGCCACGAGGGCATGCTGAAGCTGTTCTTCTCCGATGCCGGCACGGCGGCGAAGCTCGATCACGTGCGGGCGATCAGGGCCGGGCACGAGCGCAAGCTCGAGGCGCTGCTGGCGGTCGAGCCGCAGGCGCGACAAGCCCCGGACAGCGGCCCCTACCTGACGCTGTCGCTCGGTCTCCGGTTCAACCAGTGCATCGTCGACTGGTGTCTGGCCACCGAGCGCCGACTGGCGGGAGAGGAGGGCTAGCCCGATGCTCACGCGACTCGCCGGCTGGCTCTCGGCCCACGCGCGGGCGGTGCTGATCACGGCTGTCCTCGGAGCGGTGATCGCGGGCGCGTTCGGTGCTTCGGTCGCGAGCACCCTCAGCCCGTACGGCGCCGACGACCCGTCGACCCAGAGCGTGAAGGCCCGCGACCGCTTCCAGCACGCCGCCGGTCGCCAGCTCGACGCCGGCGTGGTGGCGCTCGTGCACTCGGGCGACGTGGCCTCCGCGGCCGCGCGCACGGCGGTCGGCGACGTCGCGCACACCCTCGCCGGAGCGCCCGATGTCGCTCGCGTCGTGACTTAACTCGGCCTGGCGATCGACTACAGCCTGTTCATCGTCTCCCGCTACCGCGAGGAGGCCGCGGTGTCGGGGTTCGGGCCGGTGGCGCTGCGACGCACACTGCAGACCGCCGGGCGGACCGTGCTCTTCAGCTCGCTCACGGTCACGACGGCGATCGCCTCGCTGGCCGTGTTCCCGCAGCGGTTCCTGTACTCGATGGGGATCGGCGGGGCGATCGTGGCGCTGATCGCTGCCGGGCTCGCCCTGGTGGTGCTGCCGGCGATCCTCGTCGTCCTGGGACCGCGGGTGAACGCGCTGGCGCCGGCGCGGCTGCAGCGTGCCGCCGACCGCGACGCGCGGCCGGCCGAGGACGGCGCCTGGTACCGCCTGTCGCGCTTCGTGATGAAGCGACCGGGGCCGATCGCGCTGGCCAGCGCCACGCTGCTGATCCTGCTGGGGCTGCCGTTCATCGGCATCCGGTTCACCGCCGTCGACGCGTCCGTGCTGCCGCCGAGCGCCGGCGCCCGCCTCGTCGACACCGCGCTCAGGCGCGACTTCCCGCCCAACCGGACGGCGCCGCTCGAGCTCGTGGTCGGAGCGCCGGCCGGCTCGGCTCGGTCCGGCGGGCTCGCCGCCCGCGTCGCGGCGCTGCCCGGGGTCGCCGCGGTCTCGCCCGTTCAGTCCGGAGGACGCGACGTCTCACTGATCGCCGTGGCGCCCGCCGAGGAGCCGCTGAGCGGAGCCTCGCAGGCGCTCGTGCGCCGGATCCGGGCGCTGCAGCTGCCGTTCTCGGTCGGCGTGGCCGGACAGACCGCCGCCTACGTGGACCTGGAGCGGAGCCTGGCCGACCACCTCCCCGAGGTGCTGGCGATCGTGATCGCGGCCACGCTCATCGTGCTGTTCCTGATGACCGGCTCGGTCGTGCTGCCGCTCAAGGCGGTGCTGATGAACGCGCTCAGCCTCAGCGCCACGTTCGGGATCCTGGTGCTGATCTTCCAGGACGGACGCCTGCAGGGGCCGCTCTCCTACGTCAGCCAGGGCGCGCTCGAGACGACCCAGCCGGTGCTGCTGTTCGCGCTCGCCTTCGGCCTGGCCACCGACTACGGGGTCTTCCTGCTGTCGCGGATCAAGGAGGCGCGCGATGCCGGCGCACCGAACACGGAGGCGGTGGCGATCGGCCTCGAGCGGACGGGACGGATCGTGACCGCCGCGGCGATCCTGTTCGCGGTCGCGATCGGCGCCTTCGCGACCTCGCAGCTCGTGTTCATCAAGGAGCTCGGTCTGGGGACGGCGATCGCGGTGCTGATCGACGCGTCGATCATCCGCGCGCTGCTCGTGCCCTCGCTGATGGCGCTCCTCGGCGCGTGGAACTGGTGGGCGCCGGCGCCGCTGCGCCGGCTGCACGAGCGGATCGGCTGGCGGATGGACGATCCCGGCGGCGACCGTGAGGGCGGCCTGGCGCCCCTCAGCACACGCTGAAGCGGATCTCCCGCTCGCCGTCCACCGACCAGACCCCGTCGCACCAGGCGATCCGCGTTCCGTCGGCGAGCCGCGTCGCGGTGCGCCCGAGCCGCGGCTCGCCCCACAGCGTCGCCTCGAGCGGGCGAGCGGACTCCGGAACGTCGCCCAGCCCGGTGGCGACGTGCTCGGCCGGGTGGGTGACGACGATCGATCCGGCGCGGACCCAGACCGGGATCTGACGCAGCGGCGCGGGCACCGCCACCTCGCCCCCGCCGCGCACGCGGCGCCCTGACCAGGCCTCGATCCAGTCGCCGCGCGGGAGGGACACCTCACGCTCGCGCGCGCCCTCGTCGAGCACGGGCGCGACCCACAGCGCCGGTCCGTATCCGTACGCGTCGGTGAGCGTCCAGCCGCGCTGATCGGCGGGATCGGTGAGGCAGAGCGGGCGGATGATCGGCAGGCCGGTGCGCGCCGCAGTGGCCGCGGCCGCGCGCACGTACGGGACCAGCTGCTCGTGCAGGAGCACATAGGAGCGGTAGATGTCGACCACACGCTCGCCGTAGTGCCACGGCTCCTGGGGCATGCGCGCGTGCGCCTGCATCAGCGGCGTGAAGCAGCCGAACTGCAGCCACCGCACCAGCAGCTCCGGTGGGCAGCGCTCGACGAGCCGGTGGCCGAGGTAGCCGCCCACGTCGTGGGACCAGTTCGAGAAGCCGGTCGCGGCCGCGGTCAGCGTCGCGACCACGAGCACCCGCAGCGACCAGAAGTCCGAGGCCTGATCTCCGGCCCACGTGAACCCGGTCGCCTGCTGGCCGGTCCAGCCGCTGCGCCCGAACAACACCCCGGTGCCGGGGTGAACCTCGTCGAGCGCGCGCTGGAGACTCAGGCGGTGGAGGCCTCCGAGGTCCCAGGCGGCCTGGGCGCCGCTGCGCCCGTCGGCGAGGCGCACCTGGTCGGGGATGTAGAAGCCGTCGCCGTCGTCGGCCTTGATGCCCTCCACGCCGAGCTCGAGCACGCCCTTCGCCAGCGATCGCCACCACGCCTCGGCCTCGGCGCTGGTCAGGTCGACGGGCGAGCCCGATCCCATCCACCACTGGGTCACGAACGGCTCGCCCCCGGGCTCGGTGACGAAGTGGCCCGCCTCGGCCGCGGGGGCGTAGTTCGGGGCCGGCTCGCGGTGCAGGCGCTCTGACTCGGGCTGAGGCGGGATCTGCCCGTCGCTCGAGTCCAGGTTCACCCACGGCGTCACCCAGAGGACGGTCCGGACGCCGGCGGCGCGCATCATCGCGACCATCCCCGCGGCGTCGGGGAACTGGTGAGGGTTGAACTCCCACGTGTTGTACTGGGTCGCCCAGGGGGAGTCGATCACGATCGCGTCGAGCGGGATGCGGTGGCGCCGGAAGCCGTCGAAGTCGTCGAGCACGTCGTCCTGGTGCTCGTGCACGTCGCGGCTCTTCCAGAACCCGTAGCCCCACTCCGGCAGCACGGGGGGGAAGCCGGTGAGGCGGCAGAAGGCCCGCAGCCGCGCCGCGGGCGTGGGCGCGCAGATGACCTTGGCGCGGAGCGGGCCGGCCTGCGCGCGCGTGGAGACCGAGACCCGCTCGCCCTCGAGGTCGAAGCGGGTGCCGTTGGCGTCCGTCTGGACCCAGACCGCGTAGCCACGACTCGAGAGCAGCCACGGAACCGGCGCGCAGTCGCCCTGCGGGATCCCGCCGGCGGCGAGCATCTCAGGCGGACAGTCGGGACCCGTGTATCGACGGTCGGCGCCGAGCTGGATCGCGCGGCCCGCCTGGTCGAAGCGGGTGCCGTGACGAGCGCCGAGGCCGGCGAAGTGCTCCTCGGCGCGACGGTCCCAGTCGATCGCCAGCCGGAGCGGCCGGCCGTCGCAGGTCAGCTCCAGGTCGAGCTCGTCGTCGGCGCCGAGACTCACGCCGAGGCGCGCCGCGCGTCCTCCCTCGAGCGCGAGCGCGAGCTCGATCCCGTCCCCGTCGAGCGTCCCGACGCGGCCGCGCCGCGCCGGCTCGGAGGGCGAGAGCTCCTCGCCGGCGACGACGCCCTCGGTGAACTGCACGAAGTGGTCGTGCACGATCCCGTCCGCGACCCACACGCCGCCGGCCCTGAGCAGCCGGCGTCCCGAGCGCCGGACGGTGAACGAGAATGGGCGCAGCGCCACCTCGACCCGCAGGGCGCCGCGCTCGAGCACGACCTGCTCGGAGCCGGCCAGGATCGAGGTCCCGCGGGAGGTGGCGGTCGCGGTCACCCCGTGCATGTTCGGCAACCGCGGCCAGTCCCTTGCCCCCGTTCACGAGAAGGTCACAGGCTGACTGCTCGTTGTTCACGAAATGTGGGGTATGCAGGTCAATCCTTACGGCATGACCCTCATGAGCCGCGCCGACATGCATGTTCACTCGACCGCCTCGCAGCTGTCGAAGCTGGGGATCCAGCGCTCGCTGCACCTGCCCGAATGCGCCACCAGCCCCGGGGAGGTCTACGACCTCGCGAAGCGTCGCGGGATGGACTTCGTGACGATCACCGACCACGACACGATCGACGGAGCGCTGACCCTCGACGACCTGCCCGACACGTTCATCTCCGAGGAGCTGACCGCGTGGTTCCGGGGTGAGCCGCAGGCCGTGCACGTCCTCTGTTACGGGATCACGCCCGACGACCACGCATGGCTGCAGGCGCACAACGACGAAGTGGAGGCCTGCGCCGCCTACCTGGAGCGCGAGGGGATCACCGCCGCGCTGGCCCATCCGTTCTACGCGGTGGAGGCACCGCTGACCGCGCGCCACCGGCGCCGCCTGGCCCAGCTGTTCCCGATCTGGGAGACGCGGAACGGGTCCCGCGCCAAGGAGCTGAACCTGCCGGCGTTCGTCTACATCGAGACCCACGGCGGCACGCCGATCGGGGGCTCGGACGATCACGCCGGAATCGACATCGGGAGGACCTTCACCGAGACACCGCGCGCCGCGACGCCGGCGGAGTTCCTCGCCCACATCCGCGCCGGCCGTACCGCCGCCCACGGCGAGCAGGGCAGCGCCGCCAAGTGGACGCACGCGGCGATGGCGCTGGCCGTCCGCGCCCTCGGCACCGGCGCCGGCGCCGAGCGACCGGACCCGCTCGCGGTGATGAAGATCGTCGAGCGCGTGATGAGCGAGGGCAACGTGCGTCACGGCGAGATCGGCGCCGACCTCGGACCGGAGGACGCAACGGCGCTGCTGCGCGCCTGGCTGCAGTCGATGGACCTCGACCTCGACGAGCGTGAGCTGCTCGTCCTGCTGCAGGACCGGGAGCTCAGCCACCCGGCGCTGTCCCGGCGGGCGCGGCACATCCACGAGCGGCGGCTGGCCGACGCGGTGGCACAGATCGTGGCGATGGCGGCCGGCGAGGTGGAGCTCGATGTGCATCGGGCGGCGCTCTCGTGCTTCGACGCCTGCATCCCCGCGATCCCCTACGCCGCCGCCGGCGCGTTCCTCGGCCGCGAGAAGGCGAAGCTCGCCCGCACCGACGGCGACCGGCCGCGGGTGGCGATCGTCGCCGACGGCATCGGCGGCGTCCACGGCGTGACCCATACGCTCAGGCAGATCCGCGACCGCGGCGTACCCGGATACGAGGTCGAGGTGATCGGGACCGACGCCGACGTCGATCGCCGCCTGAGCGCGGTGGCGGAGATCGAGATCCCCTTCTACCCCGGTCTGGAGATCGGGGTCCCGAGCCTGCCCGCGATCGTCGACGCGCTGGCCGAGGGCCGCTACGACCTCGTCCACCTGTGCTCCCCGGGGCCGGCGGGCATCGGCGCCTCGCTGCTGGCCCGGGCCCTCGAGCTGCCGTTGATCGGCAGCTACCACACGGAGCTGGCGGCGTATGCGGGCATCCGCTCCGGCCAGGCGCAGCTCGAGCTGCTGGCCGGCGCGGCGCTGGCGTCGTTCTACGGCGGCTGCCGCGTGGTGCTCTCGCCGAGCGCCGCGAGCGACGAGCGCCTGACGCAGCTCGGGATCGCCCCCGAGCGCATCGCCCGCTGGGACCGCGGCGTCGATCTGGCGCGCTTCGACCCCGCGCGACGGATCCCGGGCCTGCTGCCCGGTGAGGTCAACGTCCTGTATGCGGGGCGTCTGACCAAGGAGAAGGGCGTGGAGCTGTTGGCCGACGCGTTCCTGGCCGCCCACGCCCGGGACCCGCGGCTGCACCTCGTGCTGGCCGGCGGCGGCCCGGAGGAGCCGGAGCTGCGCGCGCGGCTCGCCGAGCGGGCGACGTTCCTGGGCTGGCTCGAAGGCGACACGCTGGCGCGCGCGTACGCGAGCGCCGACGTGTTCCTCTTCGCCAGCCGCACCGACACGTTCGGGCAGGTCCTGCTCGAGGCCCAGGCCAGCGGCCTCCCGGTGGTGGCGGTCGGGGAAGGGGGACCTTTGGGGCTGATGGACGACGGCGAGACGGGACTGTTGCGGCCGGCCGATGCCCTGGAGCTCGCCGACGCCGTGGTGGCGGTGGCCGAGTCCGAGCTGCTGCGGTCGCGGCTGCGGCGCGGGGCGCTGGCCGCCGTGCGCGAGCGGACGTGGGAGGCGTCGCTGGAGCGGCTCGCGGCCGGGTACGACGTGGCGCTGGCCGGCGGGGTGGGAGTGGGGCGGCAGGTGGCGTAGCTCGATGTGCGGCTTGCCGTGTGGGGTGGTCGGGGCAAGGCGCGTGAACAGCTGGCTGGGGAAGGGGAATCGGGAGGCCGGTCCTCCTTCCCCAGCAGCCGTTTTCCGCCGGCCCCCAACCCGGCCACGAACCCCGCCTCACCCCCCCGGTATCGTGGACCATCCACCCCGTGACGACGTCGACGCACCCCTCGACCCCGACCGCGATCGAGCGTGAGCTGGTCGCGCTGCTCGGTGCCGAAGCGGTTCTGCCCGGGGCGACGCGCGAGTATCTGTCCGACGCGACCGAGAGCCGGAATGTGCGCGGCCGCGCCGACGCGGTGGCCCTCCCGGCGGACCCCGCCGGCGTAGCGGAGGTCGTGCGCTGGTGCTACGACCACGACGTGGCGATCGTCCCCCGCGGTGGCGGCACCGGGTTCACCGGCGGTGCCGTGCCCGACGGCGGGGTGGTCCTCGGGCTGGAGCGGCTGCGCACCGTCCGCAGCCTCGAGCCGGGGCTGTGGCGAGCCTCCATCGACGCCGGCGTGCCCACCGCGGTGCTCCGCCGGCGGGCACGGGAGAACGGGCTCATGTTCCCGCCCGACCCCGGCGCCGCCGAGCAGTCCCAGCTCGGCGGCAACATCGCCACCAACGCAGGCGGCCCGCATGCCTTCAAGTACGGCGTCACGGGCGTCTGGGTCACGGGGCTCGAGGTCGTCCTCGCCCCCGGGGAGCTGGTCGCCGTCGGCGGTCCGGTGCGCAAGGACGTCGCCGGCTATGACCTCAAGTCGCTGCTGATCGGATCCGAGGGCACCCTGGGCATCGTCACGGGGGCGTGGCTGAAGCTGATCCCGGCGCCCGAGGTGGCCTACCCCGTCGCCGCCTTCCACCCCAGCATCGAGTCCGGCTGCGCCGCGGTCCGGAGCGTCTACGAGAGCGGACTGGTGGTGGCCGCGCTCGAGTACCTCGACGAGGCGTCGGTGCGGGCAGCGGCCGGAGCGTTCCCCGGGGACGTGCCCGCCGGCGCGAGGTTCCTGCTGATCGCCGAGGCCGACGGCTCGGCCGAGGAGGCCGGCCGGCTCCGCGCGGAACTGCTCGACGTGCTCGGCGAGGGCTCGGCCGCCGTGTACGCGCCGACCGAGCCGCGCGCGGTCGCCGATCTGTGGCGCTGGCGCGACGGGGTCTCGATCGCGGTCACGGCGCAACGGGGCGGCAAAGTGAGCGAGGACATCGTGGTCCCAGTCGACCGGCTGGCCGATGCGATCGGCGCGACGCTCGAGATCGGCGGCCGCCACGGCCTCGAGGCCTGCAGCTGGGGCCACGCCGGCGACGGCAACCTGCACTCGACGTTTCTCATCGATCCGGCCGAACCTGCCGAGGTGGAGCGGGCCGACCAGGCGGCGGAGGAGCTGTTCGCGCTGGCGGGCGAGCTCGGCGGCTCGGTCTCCGGCGAGCACGGCGTCGGCCTGGTCAAGCGCGGTGCACTGGCGCGGCAGTGGGGGCCCGCCGCGATCGCCATGCACGAGGCGATCAAGCGGGCGTTCGACCCGAAGGGCCTCCTGAACCCAGGTAAGAAGTCAGCCCGTGGAACGGACTAGTGGACAGGGGGACCCCTGGGCGCGAGTATGTCGTCCGTGATCTGCACGGATTGTGGACACGCGAACCGAGAGGGCGCGATTTTCTGTGCTGGTTGCGGCCGGCCACTGCAGTCAACCTGCACCGAATGCGGCGCGGGCCTGCCTGTCGGCGCCCGCTTCTGCGACGCATGCGGGACGGCCGCCGGACGGCATGAGCCCCCGTTGACTGCCGTCCGCAAGGTCGTCTCGGTACTGCTCGCTGATCTCACCGGCTCGACCGAGTTGCAGGAGGAGCTCGATCCCGAGTCCTCGCGCAGCGTGATGACGCGCTTCTACTCCGTGATGCGCTCCGCCGTACAACGTCACGGGGGCGTCGTCGAGAAGTTCATCGGCGATGCGGTCGTCGCGCTGTTCGGCGCGCCGGCGGTCGGCGAGGACGATGCGCTGCGCGCGGTGCGCTGCGGCGCGGCGATGATCGAGGACCTGGAGGGACTCAACGACGAGCTGGAGGACCGGTGGGGCGTCAGGCTGGGCATGCGCGTGGGCGTCAACACCGGCGAGCTCGTGATCAGCGGCGAGGGCCTGCTGGTCGGCGACACGGTGAACACCGCGGCGCGACTCGAGCAGGCGGCGGCGGCCGGCGAGCTGCTGATCGGCGAGGCCACCCAGCGCCTCGTGCGCCATCACGTGCGCCTCGAGCCCATGGCGCCGCTGCAGGCCAAGGGCAAGGCCGGGCCGCTCCCGGCTTGGCGCGTGCTTTCGGCGACCTCAGGGCCTGAGGATGATGCCGCCTTGCCGGCCGACGCCCCGTTCGTCGGCCGCGGCAGCGAGTTGCTCAGGCTGCACGGGGCCCTGTCGGCGGCGATCGCCGAACGGGCGTGCCGGCTGGTGACCGTGATCGGGTCGCCCGGGGTGGGCAAGTCGCGGATCGTGGCCGAGTTCGCCCGCGGCGCGAGCGAGCAGGCGGTCGTGGTGGCAGGCCACTGCGAGCCGAGCGGCGAGGGGATCACGTTCCTCCCCATCGCCGAGGTGCTGCGTGGCGTGGCCGGGATCGAGGAGGCCGATCCCCCCGAGCTGGTCCTGAGCAAGCTGTCGACGCTGGTCGAGGAGGACCCGGACCGCGACCGGCTCGTGGCCGTGGTGGGATCGGTCGTCGGCGCGGCGGCCCCGGCATCGGTCGAGGAGTCCTTCTGGGGCGTGCGCCGTACGCTCGAGGCGGTCGCGCGCCGTCGCCCCCTCGTCGTCGTGCTCGACGACGTGCAGTGGGGCCAGCCGATGTTCCTCGACCTCGCCGAGCATCTGATCGACTGGGTCCGGGACGCCCCGATCCTGCTCGTGGCGATGGCGCGGCCCGAGCTGCGCGAGCTACGCGACGCCTTCGCGTCGACGGGCCGGCGGCCGATCGACGTGATCGAGCTGGCGCCGCTGCGGCCGCAGGAGAGCCGGGCCCTGCTCGACCTCGTGCTCGGCGTCTCCGATCTGCCCACGCCGCTGATCCGCCGGATCCTCGATACGACCGAGGGGAATCCGCTGTACCTCGGAGAGCTGCTGCGGATGCTGATCGACGAGGGCTCGCTGCAACGCACCGACGACGTCTGGATGGCGGTGCAGGGGGTCGACTCGGTCACCGTTCCGCCCACCATCCAGGCCCTGCTGTCGGCCCGCATCGAGCATCTGCACTCGGACGAGCGCATGGTCGTGGAGCGCGCTGCCGTGATCGGCCAACAGTTCTACCGCGGCGCCGTCGCCGCGCTCGCGCCCGGGCCCGTGAGCGCCGGACTCGACGCCCACCTGGAGATGCTGCGGCGCAAGGACATGGTCGAGCCCGAGGGCACGTACTGGATCGACGAGCCGGTGTACCGCTTCCATCACGCCCTGATCCGGGACGCGGCCTACCACCTGCTGCTGAAGGAGTTGCGGGCCGAGCTGCACGAGCGCTTCGCCGATTGGCTGCACGTCAAGGCGGGCGAGCTGGTCGGCGAGCACGAGGAGGTGATCGCCTACCACCTCGAGCAGGCGCACGAGTACCGTCGCCAGCTTGGTCCGCTCGACGGCCGCGGCCGCGACCTGGGCTCGCGGGCCGCCGCGAGCCTGTACTCCGCCGGCGCCCGGGCGCTCGCGCGCGAGGATCTGTCCGCCGCCGCCAACCTGCTGCGGCGAGCGCTCGACCGGGACACGGGTGAGGAACTCGAGATCCTGTGGGATCTGGCCGAGGCGCTGCTGTCGGCCGGCGACACGGCCGCAGCGGCCGAGATCGTCGAGCGCTTCCGCGTCGGCGTCGGCGACGACGCGGTGATGCAGGCGCGCGGCGAGGTGATCGGAGGTCAGCTCGAGATGCTCGCCGGAGCCGGTGGACCCGACGCGATCATCGCCAGCGTCTCGGCGGCGGCCGACACGCTCGCCGCCGCCGGCGATCTCCACGGCGAGGCCAAGGCGCATCACGTGGTCGCCGAGGCGCTGGGGCACCTGGGCCAGGTCGGCGCGGTCGAATCGGCGCTCGACGATGCCCTGTTGGCTGCGCGCAAGGCCCACGATGCCCGCCGCATCACGGCCGTCCTCGCCGCCGCTCCGCGCGCCGCACTGTGGGGACCGTCGGCGGTCGTGATCGCGAGCGGCCGCTGCCTTGACGTCGTCCGGATTCTGCGCATGGAGCCCGGCAAGCGCCACCTGGAGAGCAACGCGCTGCGCTGCCAGGCGGTGTTGGAGGCGATGCGCGGCCGCGCCGACGCCGCGCGGGCGATCCTGGCGGCAGCGCGGGCCACGGTCGACGAGCTGGGGCTCTCGCTGGAGCTCCAGGAGCTCTCTGCCCATGGCGGCATGGTCGAGCTGCTGGCCGGGGAGCCGGTGGCGGCCGAGGCGCTCCTGCGCGACGGCCGCGACGGATTCGAGGTCCTCGGGGCCGGCGCCCGGGCCGCCCTGGCCGCCGCCCTGCTGGCCCGGGCGCTGGTCGAGCAGGGGCGCGACGAGGAGGCGATCGAGCAGACCGAGTACGCGGAGCGGCACGCCGGCGGCGAGCTGAAGACGACGATCACCTGGTGCGGCGTGCGCGCCGCCGCGCTCGCGCGCCGGGGGCACAACCACGAGGCGCTCGAACTCGCCCGCCGGGCGGTCGAGCTGGCCGAGCCCACCGACGCGCTGGCCGACAAGGCCGATGCGGCGATGGCCCTGGCGAGCGTGCTGCAGGCCTGCGAGATGACCGACCAGGCGACGCAGGCGGCACACCGCGCGCGGGAGCTCTACGAGGCCAAGGGCCACACCGCCGGCGCCGAGCGCGCGGCCGAGTTGGCCGGCGAGCGATCGCGCCCCCAGCCGGACCCGGCCGAGCGAACGCCGGTGATCCTCGGCGATCGTCCCCCGGAGCGCTACTGGGCCGACTACCAGCGGCTGTACGCCGCCCACCAGGTCGATGCGCTGCTCCAGATGTACGTCGAGGAATGGGTCGTGACCGACCATCGCGCGCTCGGATGGGGGAACGCGCGCGGGCGCGAGGCCGCCGAGGCGCTGCTGCGTTCGGTGCTCTCCACCTCCCCCAACCTCCGGCTCGAGGTCGATGACGTGCTCGCATGCGACGAGCACGTGATCGCGATGCGCTACACGTGGCGCGGACACGGGCTCAAGGCGGGCGAGGTCGCGCTCTCCGTCGGTGCCGTCACGGTGATCGAGGACGGGCTGTGGGTGAGCCTCGATCTCTACGAGCCCGACGACGACCAGGCGATGCTGGCCCGGTACGCCGAGCTCGGCGGCCGCGCCCGGACCCTCGGTGAGCGCCCGCCCGAGCGGCTCGTGGCCGCGTTCATGCAGGCCATCACCACCCACGACGTCGGCGCACTGCTCGATCTCCCGGCCGACGCGTGCCGGATCGTCGACCACGGCAGGCTCGGCTGGGAGCGACTCGGCAGCGAAGAGGACGCCCGGGCCCTCGCCGCGTCGATCTTCTCGTCCTGGCCGGATCTGTCGTTCACGGTCGATGAGGTGATCTCGTGCGACGACACCGTGATCGCGCTGCGGGGCACCTGGCACGACACGGACGGCGCCGGCACGGGCCCCAGGGGCCTGCGCGTGGGGATGGTGTGGGCACTCGAATCAGGATGGGTGGCGAGCGTGGACATCTACGACGCCGGCGACCGGGCCGCGATGGTCGCGCGCTACGCGGAGCTCGGCGGCGGCGCCGGGGCGCTCGGCGACCTCCCGCTCGAGCGTCAGACGGCGGCCTGGCTGCGGCTGGTCGAGATTCGTGACATCGAGGCGGTGCGAGCGTTCCTGGCCGAGGACATCATGGTCAGCGACCATCGCTCGCTCGGGACGCCGCTGGCCGAGGGACGTGACGCCGCGATCGCCCTGCTCGAGTCGGCCTCACAGGAGGGCGGCGAGCTGAGATTCCGGGTCGCGGAGGTGCTCGCCTGCGACGAGCGGGCCCTGGCCTGCCACGGCTCGCTGCTCATGCGCCCGGCCGGCGAGGGTGGCGACGAAGCGGCATTGAGCATCGAGATGGCGACCGTGCTCGCCGTCGAGCACGGGCTCATCGCCAGCATCGACGTCTACGAGGCGGATGACGTCGACGCGGTCCGCCGCTTCACCGAGCTGGCGGGCACGTCGGCCCGGCCCTGATCGCGGACCGCGACCCCGGCCTAGCCTCGGGTCAGGCTGCCGTACGCGTCCGGGCGGCGGGTGCGCAGGAACGGGAACAGCTCCAGCCAGTCGCGGCGCTGGTCGAGGTCGAGGTCGGCGACCAGCACGGCGGGCTCGTCGCGCGGGGCCTGCACGAGCACGCGGCCGTAGGGATCGGAGATGAAGCTCGACCCGTAGAAGGTGAGCGGCTCCTCGACGCCGATCCGGTTGACCGCGACCATGAACGTGCCGTTGGCCACGCCGTTGCCGACGATCACCTGCTGCCACAGCGGCTGGGTGTCGAAATCCGGATGGTCGGGCTCCGATCCGATCGCCGTCGGATAGATGAGCACCTCGGCCCCCGCCAGCGCGTAACCGCGGGCCAGCTCCGGGAACCACTGGTCCCAGCAGGTCGGGCAACCGATCTGCGCCTCGCCGCCGTGCACCGGCAGCACCGTGAGCGGAAACGGCTCCGTGTCGGCGGGACCGGGCCGAAAGTAGCGATCCTCGTAATAACCGGCGGTGACGGGAATGTGCAGCTTCCGCGTCCGCGACATGAGCCGTCCGTCGGGCGCGACCACGATCGCCGTGTTGTACCCGAGCCCGTCGAGCCCGTCGGCACGCTCGTAGAGGGACGCGTGGACGTACACCCCGGTCTCGGCGGCGAGCCGTCGTGCGAAGGTCACCGTACGCCCCGTCTCGAGCTCCTCGGGCGCCGCCCCGACCGCGGTCGGGCCGGCGGGGGTGATCGCGAAGTACGGCGACAGCGTCAGCTCCTGCAGGCACACGAGCTCGGCTCCCTCGCCCGCGGCCAACCGGATCCCGGCGGCGAGCGCCCGCTCGTGCTCGTCGGGGTCGGGGTGCCAGCGTTCCTGCACCGCCCCGACCCGCAACGGCGGTCGCGTGCTCGGACGGGTGCGGGCCGGCGAGGCGGGGGGCGGGAACGCGGTCAGCAGCGCCGGTCGATCAGCCATCCTGGACCTCCTCGGATCTCGTCGGTACCTGCTGGGTGATGCAGTGCGGGCCGCCGCCGCCGTAGGCGAGCACGGCGCCGGGCACCGGAACGACCTCGCGATCCGGGTAGGCGCCGGCGATGATCCGCAGCGCATCGGCGTCGCTGTCGGCACCGGCCACGGGAACGATCACGGCGCCGTTGCAGATGTAGAGGTTGAGATACCCCGCGGCGACGGTCTCGCCGGCGAGAAGCGTGTAGGGCAGGTGCGGAAGCTCCAGCACCTCGATCCCGGCCGCCTCCAGGCGCCGGCGGTTCTCGAAGCAGTGGTCGTAGTTGGGGTTCTCGGGCTCGACCATCTGCAGCAGCGCCTCACCGGGACGGGTGAACGCCGCGACCAGGTCCACGTGACCGTCGGTGTCGCGGTCCTCGATCAGCCCCTGCCCGAGCCACACGATCCGCTGCACGCCGAGCTGGGTGACGAGGACGTCCTCGATCTGCTCACGGGTGAGCTCGGGGTTGCGGCTGGGATGGAGCAGGCACTGCTCGGTGGTGAGCAGGACGCCGTTCCCGTCGCCGCAGATCGATCCGCCCTCGAGCACGAGCGGCGCCTCGAGCACCGGATCGCCGAGGCGCTCGGCGATCAGCGCGCCGACGGCGGCATCGCGATCCCATGGCGCGAACTTCTCGCCCCAGGCGTTGAAGCGGAAATGGACCGCCAGCCGCCGCCCCGCCCCGTCGCGGACATAGATCGGTCCGCTGTCGCGCAGCCACGAGTCGTCGAGCGGAAGCTCGACCACCTCGACGCCGGCGCCGCAGGCCGACCGCGCCGCCACGGCGTCGGCGCCCGCGTTGGCGATCATCGTCACCGGCTCGAACGCCGCGATCGCATTGGCGACGGCGGCGTAGTCCGAACGGGCCTGCGGGAGGGTCTCGCGCCAAAGCGCCACCCGGCACGGCCAGCCCATCACGGTCCGCTCGTGTGGCTCCCACTCGGCAGGTAGGCGCACGGGGCCGGCGACGGGACTCATGGAGCGAGCTTATCCGTGCGCGCGCGCCCGCGGCCGGCGCGGTAGGCTGCGCCCGTGGACGAAGCCCGAGCACGCGAGCTGCTGGCGCGCGAGCGCACCCGGATCGAGGGCGAGATCAAGCATCACGTCGGCCGATCCGAGGACAGCGAGCTCTCCGACGTCGATCAGCACATGGCCGACGACGCCACCAACCTCTACGAGGACGAACTCGACGAGGGCATCGTCGATCAGCTGCGCGAGCAGCTCGCCGCCATCGAGCGCGCCGAGCAACGACTGAAGGACGGCACCTACGGCACGTCGGTGCAGAGCGGCGAGCCGATCCCGGACGCCCGCCTCGAGGCCGTGCCCTGGGCGGAGCGGACGGTCGAGGAGCAGGCCCGGCTCGGTGGCTGAGGCCCGCGCCGGGAGCTGGGTCCCGGGGGCCGACGGATCCGGATTCGGGATCGAGAACCTCCCCTACGGCGTCGTGCGGCGCGGCGGCGCGGCGCCGCTGACCGCGGTCAGGATCGGCGCCTTCGCTCTCGACCTGGCGGCGGTGGCCGGCAGCGGGCTGCTGGCCGTTCCCGAACTCGATCCGGGCGTCTTCTCCGAGCCGACACTGAACGCGTTCCTGGGCTCGGGCGCGCAGGTCTGGTCGGCGACGCGGGCGCGGCTGTGCGAGCTGCTGCGCTCCGGAGGGACCGGCGCGACCGAGGCCCGCGAGTCGCTGCGGCGTGCGCTGATCCCGCTCGAGCAGCTCACGCCGCTGCTACCGGTGCGAGTCGGCGACTACGTCGACGGCTACGCGTCGATCGAGCACGCCACCAACGTCGGCCGCCTGCTCCGGCCGGACGGGGAGCCGCTGCCGCCCAACTGGCGTCATCTGCCGATCGCCTACCACGGCCGCGCGGGAACCTTGATCGCATCGGGGTCGGAGGTGCCGAGGCCGTGGGGCCAGCGCGCCTCCGCCGAGCCGGGCGGCCCGCCGAGCTTCGGACCCGAGCGCCGGCTCGACTTCGAGCTCGAGCTCGGCTTCCTGACCGGCCCCGGCCCGGCGCGCGGCGAGCCGATCCCTGCGGCCCGGGCGGCGGAGCACATCTTTGGGGTGGTGCTGGTCAACGACTGGAGCGCGCGAGAGATCCAGCGCTGGGAGTCCGCCCCGCTCGGACCGAACCTGGGGAAGTCGTTCGCGACCTCGGTCAGCCCCTGGATCGTGCCGCTCGAGGCGCTGCACCCGGCGCGCGTCGCCGGCGTCGAGCAGCGGCCGGCGCCACTCCCCTACCTTCGCGGCGACGAGCCGTGGGCGCTCGACATCGGGCTCGAGGCGACGATCACGCCCGAGGCCTCGGGCGTGGAGACCCGAGTCACCGCGACCAACGCCCGCGGGCTGTACTGGAGCGCTCCACAGCAGCTCGCGCACGCGACCTCGGGCGGGGCGAGCGTCGCCGCCGCCGACCTGTTCGCCTCGGGCACGATCTCGGGCGCGACGCCGGACAGCCTCGGCTGCCTGCTCGAACGCACCCGCGGCGGCCGCGATCAGATCCTCCTCGAGGACGGTTCCGCGCGAACCTTCCTCGAGGACGGAGACACGGTGACGATGCGCGGTTACTGCGAGGCGGCGAGGATCTCGTTCGGGGAGCTGACCGGCCGCGTGGTGCCGTCCTCGGCAAGGTCCGGGTTCCAGGAGTAGGCGTAGCCCGGCCGGTCGTGCGCGCGCCACAGCGGCGTCAGCCGTAGCGGCCGGAAGGTGTCCCACATGACCGCGAGCTCATCGGTCCGCGGAGCGCCGAGTGACTTCTCGACCGCGCCCGGCTGCGGACCGTGGGGCAGCCCCGAGGGATGCAGCGTGATGCAGCCGACGTCGACTCCCTTGCGCGCGGCGTAGTCGCCCTCGGCGTAGAACATGACCTCCTCGGATTGGATATTGGAGTGGTGATAGGGCAGTGGCACGGCCTCGGGATCGAAGTCGAGCGGCCGCGGCGCGAACGTGCAGATCACGAAGCCCTGGCCCTGGAACGTCTGGTGGACAGGCGGCGGCAGGTGGAAGCGGCCCACCCGCGGCTCGAAGTCTGCGGCGTTGAACGCGTACGGGTACACGTAGCCGTCCCAGCCGACGACGTCGAACGGATGGCGGTCGAGCACGTAGTCCTGCGCGGCCCCGCGGATCCGCACCGTGAGCCGGTAGTCGCCCGCCTCGTCGCGGGTCTCGAGCTCCGTCGGCGGCCGGAAGTCACGCTGGGAGTACGGCGCATGCTCGAGCAGCTGGCCGTAGCGGTTGCGGTACCGGGACGGCGTCTCGATCTCGCCGGGGGTGTGGAAGCAGATCCAGAACTGCTCCGAGCCGTCGAGCTCGAACGTGTGGGTGGTGCCGCGCGGGATCACGAGGTAGTCCTTGGCGCCGAAGCGCACGTTGCCGAAGATCGTCCGCAGCACACCGCCGCCGCGATGGATGTAGAGGACCTCGTCGCCCTCGCCGTTGCGGTAGAAGCCGTCCGCCGGCTCCGTCGGCTTGGCGATCGAGACCTCGAGCTCGTCGTTGAACATCAGCAGATGCCGCCCGGCGATCGGGTCGCCGCCGGGCGCGATCGCGTTCGCGTCGGCCAGCCGGTGGACGTGGGCATCCGGGGCCCACTCCTCCCGCACCTGACGGCGCAGCTCGCCGACTCCGGCGATCCGGCAGGGCGAGCTCCGGTGGTAGAGGATCGACTCGTTGCCGGAGAAGCCCTCGTAGCCCATCACCTCCTCGACCAGCAACTGCCCGTCGTCACGGAACTGGGAGTGGCGCTTGGCCGGGAGCCGACCGAGCGAGACGTAGCGCATCAGAGGTTCCCCCGCTTGTCCTGCTCGCGCTCGATGGCCTCGAACAGCGCCTTGAAGTTCCCCTCGCCAAAGCCGCGGGCGCCGTGGCGCTCGATGATCTCGAAGAAGATCGTCGGCCGGTCGCCGAGCGGCGCGGTGAACGTCTGCAGGAGGTAGCCCTCGTCGTCGCGGTCGACCAGGATGCCGTGGCGCCGCAGATCCTCGAGTGACTCCTCGATCTCGCCGACCCGGTCGGGAACCTCCTCGTAGTAGCTGTCGGGCGTCTGCAGGAACCGGATCCCCCGCGCGCGCAGCTCGCCCACGGTGCGCACGATGTCGTCGGTGGTGAGCGCGATGTGCTGGGCGCCCGGCCCCTCGTAGAACTCGAGGTACTCGTCGATCTGGGACTTGCGCCGGCCCTCGGCCGGCTCGTTGATCGGGAACTTGACCCTGCCGTCACCGCTCGAGACGACCTTCGACATCAGCGCCGAGTACTCGGTCGAGATCGCCTCGTCGGTGAAGTGGATCATCTCGGTCATCCCGAACACGCGCTCGTAGTAGGAGACCCAGTCGCCCATCGCGCCGAGCTCGACGTTGCCGACGATGTGGTCGATCCCCAACACGAGGGCGGGTCCGCGGTCGCCGTCGGCCGGCGCCGGCACGGCGAGGAAGCACGGCATGAACGCGCCGACGTAGCCGGATCTGTCGACGAAGCGGTGGATCGTCTCCCCGTAGGCGGCGATGTCCGCCGTCCGCACCCGGCCGTGGTCGTCCTCGACGGTATGCGGCGCCGCCACGCTCGTCGCTCCCCGGGCCGTGGCCTCGTGGTAGGCGTGATCGACGTCGGGCACCGACAGCGCGATCACCTTGACCCCGTCCCCATGACGGGCGTGGTGGGCGGCGACCTCGCTGCCCGACCGCAGCGCGCCGGTCAGGACGATCCGCACCGCGCCCTGCGCGAGCACGTGCGACGTGCGCTCCCGCGCGCCACTCTCGAGCCCGCTGTAGGCGATCTCGGTGAAGCCATAGGCGTGGCGGAGGTAGTAGGCCGCCTGGGCGGCGTTGCCCACCCACAGCTCGACGTGGTCGATGCCGTTGAGGGGCATGAAGTCCTGGTGCTGATCGGATACGGCGGTCGGTTGCGTCGTGGCCATCGCGTTCGCTCCTGTTCGCTTGAGTCGGTAGGCAGTGGGGTCAGGCCGCGGTGCGCGTGCCGGCGCGCATCGCGGCGATCGAGTCGTCGTCGCAGCGGGCGAAGAAGCCGCCGGCGATCTCCACCACCTGCTCCACGCAGTCGGCCAGGTAGATGACGGGCTGATAGGCGGTGATGTCGTAGTCGGCGGTGCCCATCTCCACCAGGTCCAGCGGCCGGTGCGTGATCGCGCGGAACTCCTCGATCTCGCCATAGCTCGAGAGGATCCCGGCGCCGTAGGCCCGGATCTCACCGTCCTGCACCACGGCTCCGAACTCGAGCGTGAACCAGAACACGCGGGAGAGGAAGCGGAGGTTCTCGGGGTCGGCGAGGCGGCGGGAGGCAACGCCGGCGAGACGATGCAGCTCGCCGAAGGTCGGGGTGGCCAGCAGCTGGCCGTGGCCGATCACCTCGTGGACGATGTCGGGCTCGGGCGTGTACAGCGGCACGTCGGCGTGGCGCACGTACTGCGTGGAGTGAAACTGCCGCTTGGCCAGCGAGCCGTAGAACTCGTCGAGCGCCACCAGGCCGGCGGCGGGCAGATAGCTCCAGCCGCCCAGCGGTCGCAGCAGCCCGCTCACCTCGTCGAGTCCGGGCACGCGGTCGGTGGGCAGGCCGAGGCGCTCTTTGGCCTCGCGGTACTCGGTCACCGCGTACCGCTCGTGCTTGGGCGCGAGCTCGCGGCAGACGGTTCGCCACACCTCGTGCTCCGCTTCGCTGTAGGCGATCACCGGCGCCGGCTGGCCCGGCCGCCAGGCCAGCGCTGCCGCCGCGATCTCGCTGCGCCGGGCGCGATAGTCCGGGTCGTTCGCGCCAGGGTGGTCATGGGCGAGGTGGACGGTCACGTCGCCCGCCGCGTCCGTGGTCACCGGCGAGTACAGCTGTGCCTCTTCGTACATCTCCCTCTCCCGAGCTCGATCGAAGCCCAGTGCAGCACCCGCGCCGATCGGTTACAAGTCGTCGCGTTTTCGCGGGTCAATCTGCTCAATCTGATAGATCTCTTTACGTGATACTGGTCAAAATGACCAGTCCCGGCCGTCACTCATACGGAGGAAGAACGTGGCCATCGACACGCTTGACGCGCGCCTGATCGCGACCCTGCGCCGCAATCCGCGCGTGGGCCTGCTCGAGGTCGCGCGTCAGCTCGGCGTCGCCCGCGGCACCGTCCAAGCCCGGCTGGCCAAGCTCGAGTCCACCGGGGTGATCACCGGGCATGGCCCCGAGGTCGACCCGCGCGCGCTCGGCTATCCGATCAGCGCCGTGGTGCTGATCGAGCTGGCACAGGGGCAGCTCACCGAGGCGGTCAAGGTGCTGGAGCCGATTCCCGAGATCCTCGAGGCCGACGGCGTCAGCGGGCCCCAGGATCTGATCTGCCGCGTCGTCGCCCGGGACACCGAGCATCTGCAGCAGGTGGTCAACGACCTGCTGCGCACGCCGGCGATCCGGCGCTGCACGAGCTACATCGTGCTGTCGCGCCCGGTGCCGCCGCGCACCGGTCCGCTCGTGGCGTCGGCCGGCGGGCTCTGATCGCGGTGCTCCCCCGCGGTGAGGGGACTCTCGGGCGCCCGGGTGGCCGCCGCCTCCTCGGCAGGCTCCCTAAACCGGGCGAGAATCTCCGTTGTCAGCGGAGCTCTCATACGATGAGCTCGTGGCCGCACCACCGGACCCCAGCGGACAGGTTTCCGGACCCCCGCCGGCATCCGATGTGACGCGACGGACGTGGCTGGCAGCTGAACGGACCTGGCTGGCGTGGTGGCGCACCGGCATCGCAACCGGGGGGATCGCCCTCGCCGTCGGCCGTCTGCTGCCCAATGTGGTCAGCGGCGCCCGCTGGCCCTACCGTGTCCTCGGCCTCGGGTACGGACTGCTGTCGATCGTCCTGCTGGTGATCGGCGCGCAGCGACAGCGCAGGGCGTCCGAGGCGCTGCGCCGGGGGGAGTTCGAGGAGCTCCAGACGCCGCTGGTGAGCTGGCTGACCGCGGCCGGGATCGCGCTCGCCGTCGGCACGCTGCTGACCGTGCTGGCGGCGTTCTGAGTGCGGCCGTCACCCGATCCGGGCGATGCCCCGCGCTCGGCCTGCGAGCATCGTGTCAGGTCATGAAGACGCTGCTCAACATCATCTGGTTGGTCCTGTGTGGATTCTGGATGGCGATCCTGTACACGATCGCCGGGATCGTCATGTGCATCCTGATCATCACGATCCCGTTCGGTCTGCAGGCGTTCAAGCTCGCGGGCTTCGTGCTCTGGCCGTTCGGTCGCACGGCCGTCCGCAAGGAGAGCGCCGGCGCCGGGTCGCTGATCGGGAACATCATCTGGGTCGTGCTGGTGGGCTGGGAGCTGGCCATCGCCCACGTGGTGACCGCGGCTGCGCTGGCGATCACGATCATCGGGCTCCCGCTGGCCTGGGCGAACCTGAAGCTGATCCCGCTGTCGCTGTTCCCGTTCGGGCACACCGTCGTGCCGATCGACGAGGCCAGAGGCGGGGTCGCCTTCTCCTGACATGCGCCGCCGTCCCGCCGCGCCGCCGCGCCGGCAATCATCCCAACCGGGTGATGTGTCGGGGCCCGGGCAGAGTTGAAATCCGGCCCCAGCACGCACGGCTACGCGAAAGGAGCAGGACATGGGCGCAGTTGAACCGAGCACGCAGGAGGCGCTGTCGGCACTCTCGATCGGCGACGGCAACGCACTCGCGGCGATGATCGGCATCCGCGAGGAGTATCAGGCAGGCACGGGGCTCGACTCCCGCACCTTCGCACTGGTGAAGATCGCCGCACTGATCGCGATCGAGTCGCCGCCGGCCTCGTACGCGTGGCAGATCGCCAACGCGCTCGAGG
>DATMGZ010000141.1:0-3107 GCA_035555155.1 Solirubrobacteraceae bacterium
TGATGGCCGCTGATCGCTCGCAGCCGGCGGCCCGTGGACCGTTGACGTCCTGGTATGCGCATGTCAGTCGCGGCGTGCTCGCGCGGCTGCTCGGGCCGCACGCATCGACCCGGACAGCAGATATCGCCGATGAACGCTAGCGGTGGCGCGGCTGACCGCTCCGGCGTAGAGGGCCTTCCGGCGCAGACCCTTGGGGGCTCGATGCGCATAGGAGCGCCGCGCCGCCGACTGAAGACCTAAAGTGATCCCATGCCCGTGTTCGTGCTGCGCCTGAAGGCACCCCGTCCCCGCTTCGCCCAGACGCTCACCGACGCAGAACGGCAGATCATGGCCCGCCACGGCGCGCACTGGCGGCCGTACCTTGAGCAGGGAGACATGGTGGCGTTCGGGCCCGTGCTCACTGACGAGGACTCATACGGCCTAGCGGTCGTCGAGACGGACGACGAACAGGCCCTGCGGGATTTCGCGGCCGAGGACCCCGTAGTGACGACCGGGACGGCGAGCTTCGAGATCGGACGGATGGCAGACGCTGGGACCGTCCGCCCGCGGGCGTAGCGACCCGGCGCTCCGCTCCAACGGGCTCAACGCCGGCCGACGCAAGGGCCGAGGACACTTTGCGAGGCCACGGCCTACATGGCGTGGCGATGTCGGTTCGCTGCTGCGTCCGGTCACTCAAACCAGACCGTCGAGATGCCCCCAGCTACCGCTCTCGCCTTCCCTGCTCGTGGCGAATACCAGGGCCCGGATCACCGGCGCCGAGACACCTGCTCTTCCTCGGACGCGCTACTCCGCTCGAGCCCTTCCCTTACGCGGCGCCGCCGCTGGCGATCCGCGCAGAGCGCGCGTACACTCACCGGCCGATGTCGGCGCTGTACGACTTGGCGCGCCATGAGCCGCTCGCCGACCTGAAGTGGAGTGCATCGCGTGTGCGCGATGAGATCCCCGTGATCTGCCGCGATGCGGAATCGGCGTTCGACCCTGACCGCCTCTGGCCGCTGCACCCCGACGACTGCGAGCCGGGTATCCCGGCAGACGGCATCCTGCGCGGTCTCTATGTCGGCGCCGCCGGCATGCTGCACGGCCTCGGGCGTCTCGCCGAGGCGGGTCTGCACTGTCCGACCCTCGACGCCGCGGCCGTTGTCGCTGAGCTCCACGAAGCCGCTTTGGCATCGCCGGACGAGGACGGCGCCGGAGCATCACTGCTCGTGGGGTCGAGCGGGATCCTGCTCGTCGCCCACCGCCTCGCGCCGTCGGCTGCGATCGCGGACGCCCTCGCGGACGCGATCGCAGCGAACCTGGAGCAGCCCTCCAACGAGCTGTTACTCGGCGCGCCCGGCACGATGCTCGCAGCTCGCGTGATGCACGCCCGTACCCGCGAGGAACGCTTCGCCGAGCTGTGGCGCGCGAGCGCCCGCACACTCCTCGCGCGCCAAGAGACGGACGGCCTTTGGACGCAGGACCTCTACGGCGAGCGGCTGCGGCATGTCGGGGCGGCGCACGGCTTCGCTGGCAACGTTCGCGCGCTGACCGGCGCGTCCGAGTGGCTCGATGATGCTGCGGCTGTCGAGGCGCGAGCCGTCGCGACGGCTCGCGTACTAGCGATCGAGGACGGCGAGGTTGCTAGCTGGCCGGTGCTTCCTCCTGGGTCTCCGACCGGCGCGCCGCCGCGAGTGCAGTGGTGCCACGGCGCCGCGGGCGTCGTCACGTCCCTCGCCGCGATTGGAGGCGGGGACGACCGTTACAGCGCCCTTCTGAGCGCAGGTGGCGAACTAGTGTGGCGGGCTGGTCCGCTGGCACGGAATGCCGGGCTATGCCACGGCACAGCCGGAAACGGGTTCGCGTTTCTGGCCTTGCTCGCGCGTACGGGCGACGAGCGCTGGCTCGAACGAGCCCGCGCCTTTGCCATGCACGCCATCGACCAAGTCGCACGCTCCCGCGCGGCCGCCGCTCGTGGCCGCTACACCCTCTTCACTGGCGACATCGGTGCCGCATTGCTCGCGGCGGCCTGCCTACAGGGCGATACCGCCTTCCCGGGTATCGACGACCTTTAGTTACTTCCCGCGGGAAAAGTATTGTAGCGAGCTGCCAAGCAGCGATGGTCAGCGGGAACCCGGCGACCGTGGGCTGGGAAGAACGGTAGCTCGCAGTTCATCCGGATATCCGCTTGAGACGGGATGGCGCTTCAGGAACACCCAGCCTCCAGAGGAGATCCAGATGTACAACTCCTCAGAACTGGAGAACCGTGCTCCCCTCCGTGATCACGGGCGGGTTGCCGGTCGTGCTGACGTTCTCCTTGACCCACTCGGCGGCGCGGCGGGAGGACTCGTCCGTGCCAGTCTTGTCTTGGCAGACCGTCACGGTCATGCCGGCGTCGCCACCGCTGCGAAAGGCTGCGTAGCTGACGAAGCCAGGCACCCCGCCGAGAGGCTCTTGACATCTTCCTCCCTCTGCCCGAGGAGATCGAATAGCTCCGATGCGCCCTGGCCGGAATAGCTCCGAACGACGACGTACATACGCCTGTCCTTTCTTGTGGCTGTTGCCACTTAGGCTGTAGGGCCACCCTATCCGACTCGGGAGAGCGCCGTTCGTCCAGCCCGACCGCGCCCTCGGGCTACTACGGGGGCCTTTACGCCCACGGTCCGGGTCCTGCTTCGCAGAACGGCGCACCAAGTCGCAAGCCAAACTTCGGCCCGGACCAGAGCCCGGGACGCCGCGCCGATTGCCGGCCGGGCTTGTGCTCTTCCAAGCGAACGCGGAACCCTCCGTTGGCGTCGAGGGCGCTCTCGCAACTGAGCAGCGGCGGCCGCGCCTGCTGTGGCGGGCTCGCTGATGCAATCTGGTGGAGGAGCAGCGGGTGAGCGCGCGCCGGCTGGGGAAGAGCCCCTCGGCCCTCTCCCGACCCGGTCGTCCGACGGCCCTAGCCTCAGAGTTCGAGGCCGGCGCTGACGTGCATCATCGGCGCTCGCCGCGCGTGGATCGTGCCGATGATCTCCTCGACGCCTCGACGTCGATCCCTGCAGATACACGTTGGTCGTGGAGACGTACGAATGTCCGAGCTGCCGTTGGATGACCGGCAGCGGCACGCCTTCGCGTGCGAGCTCGACCGC
>DATMGZ010000142.1:0-8047 GCA_035555155.1 Solirubrobacteraceae bacterium
GCGAGGACGGACAGCGCCGTGCGCAGCCCGTCGATCCGTGCCGTCGCGTTCTCCGCGACGATCGCATCGGCGGTCTTCGCGGGCACGTTCGCCTTGTCGAGTGCCTCCTTCAGCTGGGCGTCGGAGACGAACGGGGCGCCGCCCGCCAGCTCCGTCGTGGCCTGGGATTTGACGCTCTCGGGTACGTCGGGGTTGTTCTGAATGCCGGTCACGAACGATGTGGTGAGAGCGGCGATGACGATCGCGCCGGTCAGGGCGGTGCCGATCGACATGCCGAGGTTCGTGATCGTGTTCTGCAGACCGCCGACCTCGCCGCTCTGCTCGTCAGGGACCGATGACACGGTGATGCTCCCGAGCTGTGAGGCCAGCGCGCCGATCCCCAGCCCGGCGAGCAGCATCGGCCAGGTGACGATCTCGGCACCGGCGCCCGCGTCAAGCGCGGCCACCATCACGACCAGGCCGGCGAACAGAGCGAGGAAGCCGAGCCGGGCCACGCGCCGGGGCGAGGCCTGCGGAAAGAACTTGGGGATCCCGGCCGCGGCGAGGATGAGCGTGATCGACAGCGGCAGCAACCGCACGCCGGTGTCGATCGCCGACAATCCGAGCGCCACCGAGAGGAACAGCGGCACGGCGAAGAACAGGCCGGCCTGCAGGAAGAACTGGAAGAAGAAGGCCGTGAGGCCGCCGCGCAGCACGGGCGCGCGCAGGATCGCCGGGTCGACGAGCGGTTCGCGCCCCCGGGCGATCTGCCGGCTCTCCCACTGGAAGAACAGCCACAGCACGACCCCGCCTCCGAGCAGCAGCCAGATCGTCGGCGACAGGCCGATCCACTGAGGCGCGCCCGGCTTGGCCTTCACGAGCCCCCAGGTGCCGGAGCGGAGGATCGCGAACACGATCAGCGCGAGACCGACCGCCGACAGCCCCGTTCCCACGAGGTCGAGCTTGACGCCCGTCTCACGCGGGCCGTCGGCCATGCGCCGGGCGAGCACCAGGATCACCAGCACCATCAGGACCTCGCCGGCGAACACCCATCGCCACGAGAGATACGTCGTGAACAGTCCGCCGACGATGGGCCCGACGGCCACGGCGATCGCCGCCGCCGCTGCGACGAGTCCGTACGCGCGCGGTCGCTCGTCGCGGCCGAAGTTCGAGGCGACGAGGGCGACGATCGCCGGCAGGATCAAGGCGGCCCCGATCCCCTCCAGCCCCGACCAGCCGATCAGCAGCACCGTGAGGTTCGGCGCGATCGCGGTGATGAACGACCCGCAGCCGTAGATGACACACCCGATCGCGAACGCCCGCTTGCGCCCGAGGATCTTGCCGAGCTTGCCGCCGGTGATCATCAGCGACGCCATCACCAGCGTGTACAGCGTGATCGCGGTCTGGATCCCGGTGATCGTCGTGCCGAGATCCTTGGCCACGGTGGCCATCGACACGTTCATCACGGAACTGTCGAGCGTCATCAGGAACTGGCCCGCGCACAGTGTGGCCAGAACCGCCCCGGCGGCCTTGGCGGCCGTGGCCTCCCTCTGATTCATCGGGTCTCAGAGCCGTTGCGGACACACATCGATGCGGCCGAGCATATTCGCGCCGCCGGAGGCCGGTCGGCCGGGAGCGGCGGTCTGAGCCGCCACGCGGCCTGCGATGCGTGGAGGCGGTGGAGATCCGTCTGAACGCACTGAACGAGAAACAGGGTCCGGCGGTGGGTGGACCCTGCTTCACCCTGTTGGGGTGAGGTCGCGCACGAGCACACCCGCGAGTCTGTGTGCAGCCCGCTCCCGCCCGACAGGAATCGATGTTCACCCGCGAAGCTCTGCGTGATCTCGCCACCGCCGTCCCCGCGGGACTCGTCGTCAGCGTCTACGCGCGGACCGACCCACGGGACCCGGCGAACACCGCGAGCACCCCGGCATGGCAGATCGCGGTGCGCAATGGGCTCAGCGCCGTCGCGGAGCGGTTGGAGACCGGCGCCGCCCGCGAGCACCGGCTGGCCTTCCGCGACCTGCGCGAGCGGATCGAGCGTGAGCTCGTGGAGCTCGAGCCGGCCGAACGCGCCCGCAGCGTCGCCTGGTTCATCGACCTCGACGGAGCGAGCTCGGAGCGCTTCAGCCTCCAGCTTCCGCTCCACGCCAACGACGTCGTCGAGGACACGAAACCGTTCGTCTCCCCCCTCGTGGACATCGCCGACCGCGGCGCACGGACCGGCGTGATCCTCGTCGGCGGCGATCTCGTGCGGCTGCTGCAGATCGAGCAGGCGGAACCCAGTGAACCCGCGAACTCGACCTACGAGCTGACCCTCGGCGATTGGCGGCCGTTTGGTGGATCGGCCGGCGGCAGTCCGGGCCGTGGGCTGCAGACGATCTCCCACGAGGAGCGCTACGAGGCGCGGGTCGACGCCCAGCGCGACCAGCTGTTCGAAACCGCCGCGACCGAGACGGCCAAGCGGCTCCGCGAGCTCGGTTGGGAGCGCCTCGTGCTCGTCTCCGAGCGGCAGGTGGCCAACCGCTTCCGCCACTCCCTCCCGACCGAACTCGGCGAGCTCGTGATCGCCGAGGTGAACCTCAATCTCCACGGCGAGGAGCCGGCCGTGATCGCCGATGCCCTCGAGCCGCTGATCGAGGACGCCTGGCTCACGCGCACCACGGCGCTGATCGGGGTCGCGCACGGGCGGGCACGCGCCGGAGGCGCGGCAACACTCGGCGCTCAGGAGACGCTGGGGGCACTGGCCGAGGGGCGAGTGGATCACCTGATCCTCGATCCCGACTACGACTTCGCCCAGACCTCGACCATGATTCCGGCGTCGATCGGCGGCCCCGCCGACCTGATCGGAGAGCGTGCGGTCGAGACGGCGATCGCCACCGGCGCGCAGGTCACCGCGCTGCCCACGACCTCCTCCGCGATCCTCCGCGAGGCCGGCGGCATCGTGGCGCTGTTGCGCTACTGAGGGGCCGGCGGCCCGATCCAGGCGGCCGGCTCCTGCCCGCGCCGCCAAATCCCGCGAGGCATCAGCTCGGTGGAAAAGGGCATGGCCACGTTGCCGTGCGCGTCGATGGCGATCAGTCCGCCGCGGCCGCCGAGCTCGCCGACGTCGTCGAGAGCGCGCTGCGCGGCGTCCGGCACTCGTGCCCCGTGTTCGATCAGCGCGGCGATGTGGCGGGCGGTTCCCGAGCGGATGAACGCCTCGCCGTCCCCGGTGCAGGACACCGCCACGCGTGTGTCGGCCCAGGTTCCGGCCCCGATCAGGGGCGAGTCGCCGATCCGGCCGGGCCGCTGCCCGCACACGCCGCCGGTCGAGGTGGCCGCCGCGAGCATCCCCGCGCGGTCGAGGCAGACGGCGCCCACCGTGGCACCCTCGGCGCTGGGAGTGCGCTCGGCGAGCCGGGCCCGCTGGCGCTCCGTGATGAAGTCCGCATTCGTCAGCTGCTCCAAGCCCATCTCCGCAGCGTAGGACTCGGCACTGTCACCGGCGAGGAGCACAGAGCGGGACGTCAACAGCGACCGCGCGCCGGAGATAGGATGCCGGGTCCGCCGCATCCCGGCGACCGCCCCCGCGGCGCGATCGGATCCGCGCATCAGGGCGGCGCTCATCTCGACGGTCCCATCCGAGCACAGCACCGATCCACGGCCGGCGTTGAACAGGTCAAAGTCCTCCATCGATACGACCGCGTCGTGCGCCGCCTCGATCGCATCTCCCCCGCGCTCCAGGCAGGCGCGGGCACACTCGAGCGCCTCTATGAGCGCTTGGCGGCGCGCGTCGTCGGCGTCCGCCGGCCTCGCGCCACGGTCGCCGGCGCCGGCATGGATGACCACGACGGGGGCCACGATCGCGACACCCTACTGCGCGCGAACGGCCAGCTCGCCGCTGGATAACTCGTGGACGGCCAGGCGCCATTGCCGCAGCCCCAAGGCCACGTCCAGCTTCTCGTCAACGTGCTGGACCTGGACATGGGACTTCAGGCGGCGATCGATGCCCCCCGTTACCGAATCCTCGAGGGAGACGAGGTCGCGTTCGAGGAGACGCTCGACGCCGAGCTCGTCGCCGACCTCGAGCGCCGCGGTCACCAGCGGGTCAGCGGAGATCCCCCACCCAGCGATTGGGCCTCTCCGCAAGCGTTCGCGCGGAGCTTCAAGGGCAGCGCGCAGATGATCCGCTTCCATCGCGACCACGCAGCACTCGAGGGCGCGACCGATCCGCGCCTCGACGGCGTGGCGATCGGCCTGTAGACCCAAGTCCGCACACAGGGGATCGTCAGGGCATCGTCGGCGGGCTGCCCAGGCAGGCCGCCGCTCCGCCGGCCTCGAAGGTCGAGACAGCGCACATGGCGGCGCGTGGGTAGTACGCGCCGAGTGCCTGCTGTGCGTCGGCGACCGAGGTGCCGGTGGCGGCTCTCGGGCTGTTGGTGAAGTGCGTGTTGACCAGCATGTTGCGCAGCGAGACCTGCTCGACCGTCGTGGGCTGGCTCGTCGACATCGGCAGCCAAGCGATGCCATTCGCGGCCGTGGCGTTGGACGGCCTGTCTGCCGGGAAGGAGAGCACCACGGTCGCGCTGCCCTGAGCGGCGGTGGGGACCTGGAGGTCGGCGGCGCAGCCGTAGACCGTGCTACCAGATGGTCCGGGCGCGACGACGACCGGGAACGGCTTCGCGTAGACGTAGTTGCACAGTGACCAGTAGCGGACCTGCCAGCGCGCGATGTCATTCCGGGGCCACGGCGCCGGGCTCTCGCCGCCGTTGTATGCGAAGGGCGAGGTCGGCACCTTGGCCTGGATGACGACGACCTCCCCGGCCTGCGGCGTGAAGAACGCGGCCGCGTAGCCGCTGGTCGTGTTGGGGAACGGGATGTCGCCCCCGGAGGCGGGGACGAAGAACTGCAGGTTGGGAGGGCAGCCCGTGGTCCCGGGCGGACACGGTGCCGCCGGGGGTGCCGCCTTGCCCTTCAGGAGCTGGAGGACCTTGGCTCCAAGTGCCGAGGAGCCCAGCTTCGCGCTTCCCGTGCGCGACCCGCAGCGGGGCAGCGTGACGGCCTTGCGGCCGGGCATCGTGATCGTGATCGAGGGGAGCGGCACGCTGCTGAAGTTCAGTTGCGGCGGCAGGTAGACACGGATCATCAGAAAGCCGATGTCCTTTGGCAGAGCACCGGATGTCGGGCTGGCGGGGGCGATCGGCAACGTGTTGCGCAGCGTTCGCGCCGACCCGAGCGAGCTGACCGAGCGCAGCGACCGCAGCGTGACGCTGTAGCGCGCGCGTCGCGCCGGGCTGCCGGGCAGTGCGCTCCACGGGTTGCGCCCCGTCGCCGGCGCGATCTGGTAGTCGGTCAGCGACGAGGAGACCCCGCGCACGCTGTAGGGCTGAGCGCTGTTGTCGTAGGCCTGGATCGAGAAGTACCGCGCCGTCGGGTACGTGCCGCGCAGGATGATCCGCATCCCGGGCCGTACCCGGTACGGCGTCGTCCAGTAGGTGGAGTTTGAGTCCGGATACAGGACGTTGGCGCTCGTCGGGGTGGACTCGACCGGCCACGAGCAGCCCGGGAACGGGGTCGTCGCGGCGGCGGCCGGAATGGCCCAGCCCACCACGCACAGCGCTGCGATTCCCGCCGCTCGGAGAGCAATCCTGGCGCCTGCGCGCCCACCATCAGGCCGAATCATCGAATCTCCCTTGCTCGTCAGCCCCGTTGCGCATTTGGCGCGGCGTGACTGGATGTCGCTCGGCGCCAACCGCGACACGTGCGCGGGCGCGAGCCCATCACGACGGAGGCGAAAGGTCAGGCGAAACGACGAGGACGTCGGTTCGATCAACGACCGCCCAGGCCTATATCGGCAGGAAGCGTGCACAGATCAAGCTCCCGCGATTCGCCGGCCCAACGCCGGATGTACAAGCGCTACGTCGAGCCTTCCAGCACGTGGACCGGCGTCAGGGTGGGCTCTTCGTCGTCGACGCCGATCTCGATCGTGTAGGTGCCCTCGTGTGGGGCCCACCACTGGAGCCCGATCGCGTGCAGTGGTGTGGCGAGCCAGCCGGGCACGAGCTGCGAGGCGCCGGTGGTGGTGTGAAGGTCGAGCTCCAGGGGCGCTACTGCGGACCCATCCCGAGCGCGCACCGCTGCGCCGTCGGGGCCGAGGATGCGACCGATGAGCTGGTGGCCCTGGTCCGCGCTGACCTCCTCGAACGGGGCGGAGAGCCGCACGGCCACCATGATGCCGACCTCGTGCGGGAAGTCCGCAACGTAGAGAACATCAATGCCGGCCCCGACGATCGTGGCGACGCTGCCGTCGGACTCGGCGTATCGACAGGTGACAACCCAGTCGACCTGCACGGCTAGGCGCCGCGGTCGAAGATCATCGGTCTCGGAGACGTGTCGGCCATGGGATTCGCCCTCGTGTTCGGGACGCTGCGGCGATCTGAAGCATCGCACAGCCCGCCGAGGACCCGCCGGCGCGTAAGCCGGGCATGCGACGATGAGCGACATGAGCGGCGAGCTTCGCCGGGACCGCGGTGCTGCCACCACGCGGCCGATCGGGCAGCAGGTCATCCTCATCACGGGCGCCACCGACGGCCTTGGCCGGGCGGTGGCCCGCGACCTCGCCGATCAGGGCGCGACGCTTCTGCTTCACGGCCGCAGCGACGAACGCTGCCGGCGCACGATTGCCGCGATCGAGGCGGAGAGCGGCAACGCCAAGCTGACGTACTACCGGGCCGATTTCGAATCATTGTCCGAGGTTCGCGACCTCGCTGCGCGCGTTGCGGCCGAGCACGAACGCCTCGATGTCCTGGTCAACAACGCAGCGCTCGGGATCGATCCTGCCCGGCGCGTGACGGTCGATGGGCATGAGGCAACATTCCAGGTCGACTACCTCGCTCCGTACATGCTCAGCTACCTGCTCGAGCCCGTTCTGATCGCGTCGGCCCCGAGTCGAATCGTCAACATCGCTTCAGCCGGGCAGGCGCCGATCACCTTCGAAGACATCATGCTCGAGCGAAGCTATGACGGCATGCAGGCCTATTGCCAGGCGAAGCTCGCCGACGTGATGCTGACGATCGACCACGCCGCAGAGCTCTCCGGAACCGGCGTCACTGTGAACTGCCTGCACCCAGCGCTCAACATGCCGACCAAGATCGTCACCCACATGTTCACACCGCAGAGCACGATCGCCGACGGAGTGCGCGCGACCGTTCGCCTCATCACCGACCCGGCCCTCGAGCGCGTCAGCGGCCGCTACTTCGACCGCACGCAGGAGGCCCGGGCTCGGCCCGAGGCCTACGACGAGCGGGCGCGGGCCCGGCTGCGGGCGATCGCGGAGCGGCTCACCGGCGTGTCGGCCGGCGCGCGCGGTCCGCACCTCACTGAGCCGGCCACGGCTCAGTGATCCCCTCGCGCTCGACGGAAGCGAATAGGATGCCGCCCGTTGGCCGACGAGGGAGGGGTGATCGCCGTGGGCGAGGTGGCTGGTAGGCGAATGACGGCCGAAATCGACGGAGACTTTGTGGTCTTCCTGATCGGAGGACAGTACGAGGCCGTCTACGGAAACATGCCGCCGCACGGGTTGGGGAAGGCGGGCCGCCTCGTCCCGGTGGCGGAGCCGTCAAGCGCTCGATCTCGGCTGCGGGCGCTCAGCGTCTGAGGCGCTCGCGGGGCTCTCGTGAGTACCGCTCTCGGGATTCGAAGCCGACCGAGGCGGAGCGGTCAGACCCAGTCAACAGCCGCCTGTATGAGAGGTCATCGGGGGCCTGCCCAGTGGGCGCTCAGCAGTTCGCCGCAGGCCCGAGGGCTCGCGGGACCCTGCGGGGTTCTACCGCGACACTGTCGGCGCGATTACGGATGCGCACAGACGCGTGCGCGGCGACGCTTGGGGACATGACGTCGGCTCAGGCTTCCTCGGCTCCGGCGGCAGTGACCCGCAGGCCACGACAACGATCCCGGGTCAGCGACGCCATCGGTTGGCTGGTCGAGCATCGCTATCGGCTCCTGTCGGGGATCGCGGCCGGCTCGATCGTGGTCGGTGGTGCTCTGTATCTGGCCGGGGAACAGACGGCCGGACAGGATCTGTGGG
>DATMGZ010000143.1:0-2538 GCA_035555155.1 Solirubrobacteraceae bacterium
CGCGGAGACTTCGACGCTGACCTCGAACGCAGTCTCCTCGGGCGGCGCCGCAAACCCACCGTCGATGCCGGCTTGCATCCGCGGCATCAGCGTGGTGTCGCGGAACTGCTCCCAGCTGCCCTTGGAGTCGTGGACCGCCACGATCAGCCAGCCATCGGCGGTCGGCCCGGCGATGTGCAACGTCTGCCCCTTGGGGAGGCTGCCGTCGCTCGGATGGACGGCCGCGACGGACGCCTTGTACTGGTCCTCGGTCCCACCAGCGAAGTGATGCACAACGCCATACGCCATGTGTTCTCCTTGTATTGAACGACTGATTCGCCGCTTGGGCTCCAGGCGGCAGGGCGACAGTACTGCACACGCACGGCACAGGCACTGGCGTCGAGACGCCGGCGGGCGTAGGGTGGTATCTCCCAGCGAGCCGAGGAGATGGGTATGGCGATCACCGAGAACCGCAGCACGACGACGGGCGAGGACGAGGTCGCCATCGCCGAGCTCCAGGAGATCGTCGAGCTCCAGCGGCGCGCCTTTGTGGCCGACCCGTTTCCCCCGCTCGAGGAGCGCCAGGGTCTCCTCGGGGCGCTCGCCGGGATGCTGCTGAGCCACCGGACGCAGATCGAGGAGGCGATGAGCAGCGACTTCGGCGTGCATCCGCCGCTGGCCGCCGACCTGATCGAGGTGCTAGGGCCTGCGGGTCGCGCCGCGTACGCGATCGAGCAGCTCGCCGGCTGGATGGCGGCCGAGCCCCGCCCGGCGGACCCCGCGCTGTACGGGTCCGGGCGCGCGTTCGTGCAGCCGCAGCCGAAGGGCGTGATCGGCAACATCGTTCCCTGGAACTTCCCCTTCGATCTGTCCGTCGGTCCTCTGATCGAGATGCTCGCGGCCGGCAACCGGGTGGTGATCAAGCCCTCGGAGTACACGCCGGCGTGCGCGCACCTGCTGCGTGAGATGATCGGCGCGACGTTCGACCGCGACCGGGTTGCCGTGGTGCTCGGCGGTCTCGAGCTGGCGCGCGCGTTCACGCGCGTGCGCTGGGATCACCTGCTCTACACCGGCAGCCCGGCGATCGGGCGCGAGATCGCGAAGGCGGCGGCCGAGCAACTCGTGCCGGTCACGCTCGAGCTCGGTGGCAAATGCCCGGCGATCCTGACCGAGGACAGCGTGGACGCCGAATCGGTCCGGCAGCTCCTGGCCACCAAGGCACTGAAGAACGGCCAGATGTGCATCTCGGTCGACTACTGCCTCGTGCCGCGGGGCCGCTTGGAGGATTTCGCCGGTCTGGCGGCCACCTACGTGCGCGAGTCGATGCCCGGCTACTGCCGCTCCGACAGCTGCACCGGGATCATCTCGAGCCGCCACCTCGAGCGCATCCATGGCCTGCTCGAGGACGCGCGGGCGCGCGGTTGCGACGTGCGGCCGCTGGAAGACGCCGGCGACGCCGACCCGGCCACCCGCCAGTTGCCGATGTCGCTCGTCATCGACCCGCCCGATGATCTCGCGCTGATGCAGGAGGAGATCTTCGGGCCGATCCTGCCGGTCAAGGCCTACGACACGCTTGACGATGCGATTGACTACGTCAACGCGGGCGAGCGGCCGCTGGCGCTGTACGTGTTCACCCAGGACGAGACCGTGGCCGATGAGGTGCTGCGTCGCACCACATCTGGTGGCGCGTGCGTGAACTGCGCTGCGGTTCACGGCGCGCTGCCATCGTTGCCGTTCGGCGGTATCGGCCAGAGCGGCTCTGGCCGCCACCATGGCATTGACGGCTTCAGGGAGTTCTCGAACCTCCGCGGGGTCTTCGTCCGCGGCGAGGGCGATCTGATCGAGGTCTTCGCGCCCCCGTACGGCCAGACGGCGCAGGCCGTGGTCGACGCCGCGTTCGCCGGCGCCGGCGGCGGTTGACGCGCCGGACACTGAGGTCATCGCGCGGGCTCGGCACCCTCGCTCCGCTCGGGCCGGCTCGGGTCCAGTGTGACCTCGACGATGACACCGGCGCGCTCGTCGCCGCGCACCTCGGCGCGACCGGTGTGGTGCTCGCCGCGGATCAGCAGTCCGACGGTAGCGCCGCCCCGCAGGTTGCGCCACCACAGCTTGCGCTCGGGCCACCCGACCGGGATCGTTACGCGCTCGCCGTCGCGGCGGTAGCCGACGGGGAACGTGTACTGGTGGCCGCTGCGGCGGCCGGCCACCGTGATCAGCGCAAGCTGGCGGCTCACGAGCGGATGCAGCGGCGAGCGCAACACGAGTGATACGGGCACGTTGCCCGTGCGGTTCCAGACGGCGAACGGTGTGTGGCCCTCGGGCACGGTAGGACTCTACAGCCGGGCCAGCGCGTGCTCGGCTGTGATCCAGCCGGGCTCGTGCCGGTCGCGCACGGTCTCACGGGCCAGGGCCTGCAACAGCTCGTTGACGGGCGTGGGCGCGCCGATCAGCCGGCCGCGCAGGACGATCTCGCCGGTCAGGTAGTCGGTCTCGACGCTGCCGGTGCCGCGCACGACGCTCTGCCACGTCGAGCCGCCGCCGCGCGGGCGCCCCTCGATC
>DATMGZ010000144.1:0-3360 GCA_035555155.1 Solirubrobacteraceae bacterium
GGCCGCGTGTTTGCCGATGCGGTCGGTCGGGCGCTCGGCGCGGACCCGGCCTGGGTTGTCCTTGGGGCTGCGGGTGAGCTGGATCTCGCTGGCCGGCTATATCGGCCTGCTGCGGCTGATCGCTGGGCGCCGCGGCGCCGCGGGTCGGGTGGCGCGAGAGCGCTTAGATCACGCTCGCGGGCGCGGCGGCGACGCGGCCGCTGCCGACGGCCGGTGCCGGCGGCGCGGCCGTCTCGTTGTGGGCGCTCCGACGGGCGGGCCTCTCTCCGCTCGCCGCCGCGCTAACTGGTTCATGACGTCGTAGCCGGCGATCGCCCCTCGAGGTGTTGGCCCCGCCCGCGGCGCCGTGTCGTGCTGGGGCGCCGCCATGCTGGCGTCCTCAACCGACAAGCTCGTGATGAGTGGTGGAGGACTGCTGAGATTGGGCCTGGCTTCGGTGCCAGGGACACCGCACAACGAGACCCTACACGTCTCCAAGGCGGGCCGCGAGGCGCTCAGGAGCACGACGAACAGGGTGGTCAAGCTGGTCTTCGAGTTGGTCCGGCGAGGCAACGCTGCAGACGCGCCGAGCCGGTTGAACTCTCTGTTCGCGTACGAAACGAAGGAGCAGGCCGAGGACTAGCCCGTAGCGAGCCGCTGCTTTGGCGACGAAGCACAAGTCCGCAGCCGGGCGGTGCTAGCCGCTCACCTGCTGGTTTGCAAGCGGCCGCAGGCATGGAAAGCAGAAGACTCGATCCTCGGGAGTCTGTGATGCTCGGGAACGGCTGCGAACACGTAGGCATCGAGCGGGTCAGCTTTCGCTTGGCGTTGGCAATGCAGAAGCGAGTGCTTGGCGGACGAGCAGGCCCGTGCTCGTCGCCGCGGGCGCGATGCGGCCAGGCGCGGCGAGGAAGATGTGGAGCTTCACGTGCGGATGGCCGCCGAGCTCAGAAAGCTGTTTCCCGGGTGTCCGGCGGAGCGGGCCGAAGCGATCGCCCGGCATGCGGCGAAGCGCGGCAGCGGGCGCGTCGGGCGTAGTGCCGCCGGCCGGGCGCTTGATCAGGAAGCGCTCGAGCTGGCGGTGGTGGCGTCGGTCCGCCATCAGGACACCGGCTATGACGAGCTGCTGATGTCGGGGATCGAGCGGCCCGACGCGCGCGCCCGCGTCCGCGACGCCGTTGACGCCGTGCTCGAGCGGTGGCGGCGAGCGTGAGCACGGCGGACATCGACGTGGTGCTGACCCCCGGCTCACTCAGCTCAGAAGGATCGCCGGCCACACCCGAAGTCCCGAGGCGGCGAGCGCGACCCCGTGCAGCCGGGCTGGCGCGGGGCCCTGCGCCGAGGTCAACGAGCCGCCGGGCCAAGCGCGCCGCCATGAGTCCACCACGGGTGCTCGTGGAGGCGGTGCCGGCCTGTCCGGGCGTAGGATGGACCGGTGCCGTTCGCGCACTATCCACCCGTCGACGAGCGAGGAGCCGAGCGTTTGCGCGCGGCCACGCTGGCGTGGGCGCCGCTGTTGGGCGAGCTTCACGCCGTCGGCTTGAGGCCGTATCTCGAGCTTGAGCACGGCAACCATGACGACGTGCTGCGCCTGTACTGCGAGCTCGATGACGAACTGCTGCTGGATGCCTCGATCTGCGACGAGGGCCTACCGGACATCCCGCCGCCGGCGTTCGAGGATGACTGGACGGCGTTCGTGCAGGGGCACGACAGCCCCGAGCGCTACCTCGCCGATGTGATCATCGAACCCCCGCTGACCTTCCGGCTGCTCGCCGCCAAGCTGCGCGATCTCGTCGATGCGGTCGCCGTCGGCGACCGGCCCGTGGCGACAACCTGGTAGCGCGTCACCCCCGGCCCAGAGCGGCCGGCCGAGCAGGCTGAGTCGGGTATGAGAGCCTCGGATTCGCGCACCGAGGCTCCCCGGGCGATCGGGCCGACGCGGTTGCGCGCATCGCAGGTCGAGCATTCCTTGACTCATCGTCCCACGGGGTAGAGCCCCGGCCCAGGCGCGCTCGCCTGCTCCTTCCTCAGGGTCTACTCGCACATGATGCGCCCGAGCGACGAGGAGCGCGAGGGGCTCAAGGCGCTCGTGGAAGGCCGGGTTTTGGCAGGGACTAGTCAGGGAACGCGCACTTCCGCCCATCACGGCGCTCGCGCGGATCGCTTCTAGCCAACAGAAAAGCCCCGCCTTAGCAGGGCTTTTCTACTATCGGGGCGCCCGGATTTGAACCGGGGACCTCACCGACCCGAATAACGCGCGCACCCACGCCTGGCCCGCAGGAAATGCCTGCAAACCGGGCGTTTTGCTAACAATCGCAGGCCACCTCAGACCCCTGGATATAGCGGTGGATTACCGGGGATTGGGCACAGAAATGCGCTCTGTGCCCAATCGCCAACGTCGCGTCGCCCGTCCGTTACTGACGCCCGCTCGACGCTGCTCACAGCGTCGCCAACGGCGCTTCGCGCCGCCGACCAGCTCCCGCACACGGCCGTGACCACGCTGGCCGGCGGCCAGCCGCGTTCGTTCAGGCGCCGCAGCGCCTCTCCCCCGCGCCGGCGCGCATGCGTCCGCGACCAGTCATACGACGACGGCAGCCGGCCGTAGCGCTCGAGCCAGTCGCGCATGGCGTCGAGCACGCGCTCTTGCGTCCAGCGGCGGGCGATCGCGCCCGGACGGCAGCGCTTGCAGTACGGGTAGGCATCGCCCTTGCCGTTGCGCGGCTGCGTGTACGCGCCGCAGCCGCGGCACACGCCGACGTAGCGCGCCTTGACCGCCCGCGCCTTCGCCCCGGTGGGGTCGTAGAAGTACGCCTTGATTGTCGCCGGCGAGCGACCGAGACGGTCGGCGATCTGCCTGATCGAGAGGCCCTCGAAGTCGCGGTAGTGGCGCGCCAGGGCGACCGCCCGGCGACGCTCGAGAACGCGGCCGGTTCCGACGGTTGACGCGTTGCCCGTCACACCGGGTCACGCTACGTCGCTCGATTGGCGTTTTTCGTCGAGGTCGGCACGTACGGTGCGGACGCGCCGACTGGACCTCCCACTCGCGCAAGGAGGCGTTCGGGACGACGCTGTCAAAGACACGTCGCTGAACGAACGGAAGCGGGTCCCGGATAGGCTGAACAGCACGTGACGCCACGCGCCGCGGCGAGGATTGGCCACTTCAAGACGTGAGTTCGGCCGGGCGCCGAAGACCGACTCTCGCCCTGCCGGGACGAATCACCCGGGGAACCCTCCGAAGACGCAGAATGCGGGAAAAGGGAGCATCGCCCTGACGATCGCTCTTGCGTCTCAGATGGTGTTCGGGCCCACGACCGCACCACCGGAGGCCGGCCGACCTCTGGGCCGCCTTCTCGCGGTATGCGGTTTCGCTGAGTGCTGCGC
>DATMGZ010000145.1:0-7369 GCA_035555155.1 Solirubrobacteraceae bacterium
TGCAGCCGGCGCCGGTGGCGCGCCACGTGCTCGGCCGCAAGGCGAGCGTCGCCCGCGCCGAGCGCGGGCGGGCGGCCGTGAACGTCCCCCGGCTGGGCGCGAGCCTGGCCCGCGCGGGCGCCGCCGCGAACGACAAGCGCAGGCGCGACCTGGAGCGGCTCACGGTCGCGCTCGCGGCGCACGACCCGGCCCGCGCGCTCGAGCGCGGCTACGTGCTGGTCGAGGACGCGGCGGGAGAGCCACTCGGGTCGGCCCGGGCGGCGCACGATGCCGAGGAGCTCACGCTGCGCTTCCGTGACGGGCGCCTCCCGGCCCGGGTGACGGGAGAGCCGTCGTGAACGGGCGGACGTACGAGACGGCGCTGGCGCGGATCGAGGAGATCATCCGGCGACTCGACTCGGGCGAGGCCGGACTGCGGGAGACGCTCGACCTCGTCAAGGAGGGACGCGACCTCGTCGACTTCTGCGCAACCGAGCTCGAGGCGGTCGATCGCGGCCTCGAGGAGCTTCGGCTCGAGGAGCTCGTGGTTCGGCTCGAGGGCCCGGCCAAGGACGAGGCCCGGTAGCGGTTTCCCGCGCCGGTCGCCACCCGGGGCGCCGGCGACCGCATTCCCGGGCCGGGGAGGGCAGTTGCATATGCTGTGCCCTCAGTGGCCACCTACGACCTCCTCGCACAGTTGCCGCTCGAGGTCGAGAGCTACTCCCTGGAGGGGTTGCGCGCGCAGGTCTCGAGCGGGTTCGAGCGGCTCAGCACCGTCGTGCACCTGCACGGCGGCGGCGTCGAGGGCGTCGGCGAGGACGTCGTCTACGACGGCGTGGACCAGACCGCGCTGCAGGACGCCGGACCAACCGCGCCCCTCGCCGGCCGGTACACGCTCGGCGAGTTCTGCGCGCTGATCGGCTCCCTCGACCTGTTTCCGGTTGCGCCGCAACGCGAGGTCTCGCGGCTCTACCGGCGCTGGACCTTTCACAGCGCCGCGCTCGACCTCGCCCTGCGGCAGTTCGGTCGCCCGTTGCACGACGTCCTCGGCCGCGAGCCGCGCCCGCTCACGTTCGTGGTCTCGCTGCGCCTCGGCGAGCCGCCGTCGCTGGATCTGATCACGCACCGGCTCGAGCGCTATCCGACCCTGCGCTTCAAGCTCGATCCGACCAGCTCGTGGGACCCCGACCTGATCGCCGCGCTCGTCGCCACCGGCGCTGTGGACTCGGTCGACTTCAAGGCTCTGTACCGCGGGACGGCTGTCGACCAGGCGCCCGATCCCGTCCTCTACCAGCGCGTCGTCGATGCCTTCCCCGACGCCTGGCTCGAGGACCCCGACGTCGAGACGCCGGAGACGGCGGCCGTGCTCGCGCGCCACCACGACCGGATCACGTGGGACGCGCAGATTCACTCCATCGCCGACATCGAGGCGCTGCCGTTCGCCCCGCGGATGGTCAACATCAAGCCCTCGCGGATCGGCGGCCTGCCGGATCTGTGCGCCGCCTACGACTACTGTGCCGAACACCGGATCGGCGCCTACGGCGGCGGCCAGTTCGAGCTCGGGCCCGGTCGCGGGCAGGCGCAGTACCTGGCGTCGCTGTTTCACCCCGGCACGCCCAACGACCTGGCCCCGGTCGGCTACAACGAGAACCACCCGCCGCCGGGCTTGCCGTCCAGTCCCCTGCCCCCCACCCCCGATCCGATCGGGTTCCGATGGAGCGCCGCATGACGAACGACACACTGACCGGCACCGTCGCGCTGATCACCGGAGCCTCGAGCGGGATCGGCGAGGCCACCGCCCTGCGCCTCGCCGGCGAAGGCGCCGCCGTGGCCGTCGTCGCTCGCCGCTCGGACCGGCTCGAGGGCCTCGTCGGGCGGATCGGCGAGCACGGCGGCCGAGCGCTCGCGCTCACCACCGACGTGACCGACGAGCAGGAGGCCCGCGACGCCGTGGCCCGCACCGTCGAGGAGCTCGGCCGGCTCGACATCCTGGTCAACAACGCCGGGGTGATGCTGCTCGGGCCGATCGTCGACGCGCCGGTGCAGGAGTGGCAGCGGATGGTCGAGCTGAACGTTCTCGGCCTTCTGTACTGCGCCCATGCCGCGCTGCCCCATCTGCTCTCCGCGGCCGAGGACTCGGGTCGCCGCGTGGCCGACCTGATCAACATCAGCTCGGTCGCGGGCCGGGTGGCCCGCTCCGGGAGCGGCGTCTACAACCTGACCAAGCACGGGGTCGGCGCGTTCAGCGAATCCCTGCGCCAGGAGGTCACCGGCCGTCACGTGCGCGTGGCGCTGGTCGAGCCGGGGGCCGTCGCGACCGAGCTCGCCGGCCACAACCGCCCAGAGGTCCTGGAGCAGATGAGCAAGCGCTTCGGCTCGATCGAGCGCCTGGTGGCGGACGACATCGCCGACGCAATCGCCTACATCGTCACCCGGCCTCGCCACGTGGCGGTCAACGAGCTGCTGATCAGGCCCACCGAGCAGCAGGGCTGAGCGCCGGCCCCGGCGGCGCCCCGACCACGGGAGTTCCCGTACTGTTCGCGACCGACTGGCGGGTCAACCACCATCGGGAGACGACTTTGGAAGAACGACTTGGGATCGCCGGCGCGGGCGTGATCGCGTGCGGCCTGGCCGCCACCGCGGCGCGCCATGGCGACGTGGTGCTGTGGGCCCGCTCCGGCAGCTCGGCGGAGCGTGCACGCGCATCGATCGCCAGGCTCTACGCCAAGCTGACCGACGAGGAGCTCGACCCGAGCCGCGTGCAGGTGGTGACCGATCTCGACGGGCTGGGCGAGGCCACCTTCCTGGTCGAGGCGGTGATCGAGCATCATGGGCACAAGGCGGCTCTCCTGGCCGACCTGGCCGACCTGTCGAGCCGCGCGGGCCCACGCGCGATTCTCGCCACGACCACCTCGTCGCTCTCGATCGCCGAGCTCGCGCGGGCGAGCGGGCACCCCGACCGCTTCGTCGGGCTGCATGTGTTCAACCCGGTGCCCCGCATGCAGCTGGTCGAGCTGGTGTATCCGCCCGAGGCCGACGCGCACGTCCGCGAGCGAGCCGTAGCGCTGTGCGAGGCGCTCGGCAAGACGCCTGTCGAGGTCCCTGACGTCCCCGGCTTCGTCGTCAACCGACTGCTGTTCCCGTACCTGTTCAGCGCCGTCGAGCTGATGTCGGAGACCGGTATCGCCGCCGAGGACGTCGACGTGTGCATGACGCTCGGCGCCGGCCTGCCGATGGGCCCGATCGCGCTGCTCGACTTCGTCGGACTCGACGTGGCGCAGGCCATCGGCGAGCAGATCGGCACGCCGGTGCCGGAGCGGTTGCAGGCGCTCGTCGCCGCCGGGTCGCTCGGCCGCAAGACGAAGCGCGGCTTCTACGCCTACGACTGATCAGCGCCGCGGCGCAGGGCCGCAACGCCGGGCGCGGGCGACGGACTTATCCGACGTGGGGCAACTCTTTAGCGCTCATTCATCAACCGGGCCGACACTTCACGTGCGACGTACCTCATAGCAGCACCTCCTCCCCAGAAGCACGAAACCGGCCCGTCCCCAGCGGGCCGGTTTCTTTTGTCCCGGCCGGGCGCAAGGGGGTGCACTCTGCGCGGCCGGCACCGGGCGCAACCGGCACCACAAACGGCGAAGCCGGCCCTCCCGGGGCCGGCTTCATCTCTCCTCTCAACCACCGGGAGGGTGCAACGCTGGTGCAAGCGCCTCACCCGGCGTCCTGGCACGGGAATGTAACGAAAGTCGCGAGGGAGCGTCGGAGGTGCGGTCAGGCCGCCGGCGTCGGGGTCCTGCGCTCCCGGATCCTGACCGCCTCGATGCGATTCTCGCGCACCGACTCGACCCGGATCGAATAGCCGTTGGCGGCGATCGTGTCACCGCGCTTGGGCAGCCGTCCGAGCTCGGCGAACACGAAGCCCCCGACCGAGTTGTAGGCGTCGGTGTCGACCGGGAGGTCGAGGCCGTAGTCCTCGAGGTCGGTCACCGCGACGTGGCCACGGACGAACCAGTCGCCGTTGGCCAAGCGCCGGATTGCGCCGCCGGCCGGGTCGTTCTCGTCGGAGATCTCCCCCACCACCTCCTCGATGATGTCCTCGATCGTGACGATACCCGCCGTGCGGCCGTACTCGTCGATCACGATCGCCAGCTCGGTCCGCTCGCGCTGGAGATCGGCGAGGAGATCGTCGAGCGGCTTGGTCTCGGGCACGATCGGAGCGGCGCGGACGAGTGCGTCGAAGTGCGCCTCCATGCCCTTGGACATCATCAGCTTCACGAGCTGGTTGACGTGCACGATGCCCTTGACCCGATCCTGGTTCTCGTCCTCGGTCACGACCAGGCGCGAGTGGCCGGTGGAGACGCAGCGCCGCAGGGCGTCCTCGACCGATTCGGCCACGTCGACGGTGACCACCGCCGGGATCGGCGTCATCACCTGGCGCGCCTCCTGCTCATGCAGGTGGAAGACACCGGTGAGCATGTTCGCCTCGCCCAGATCGAGTTGGCCGCCGGTCTGGGACTCGGCGATGATCCGCTTGAGCTCGTCCGGTGTCCCACCCTCGGGCTCGGCGTCCGGATCGGTCCCGAGCATCCTCAGCATCGCGTTGGACGCCGCGGTGAGCAGGACGATGAAGGGGTGGAACAGGCGGCGGAAGAAGCCGAGCGATGGAGCGATCCGCCGAGCCACGCCCTCGGCGTGCTGGATCGCGTACAGCTTCGGCACGAGCTCCCCCACAGTGACCTGCGCCACAGTGATCAGCAGGTAGGCGATGATCACCGAGATCACGATCGAGACGGCCTTGCCGACGGTCGGACCGAGCAGAGGCTCGAGCAGATGGGCGATGGTCGGCTCGCCGATCGCGCCAATGCCGATCGAGGTCATCGTGATCCCGACCTGGCAGGCCGAGATGTAGGGCCCGATGTCGTCGACCTGGCCCAGCGCGCGCCGCGCACCCTTGGTGCCCTGCTCCGACATCGCCTCCAGGCGCGCCCGCCGGGAGCGCACGAGCGCGTATTCGGCGATCACGAAGTACGCATTGACCAGGACCAGTAGGCCCGTGGCGATGAGCAGCAGCGGCTTCACGCAGGCTGTGGCGCGGGGCTGCCCTGAGCCGTCGCGCGGCTACTTCGACATGGTTCGTCGTCGTTCATTCAGCGACTTCGCGAACGGTAGCAGCCGCGCTGGCGAATTCGCCCGCGCGGGTCGGCGAAGGGGCTACAGATCTCGCGGCGTCACGACGCCGCTCTTGAGGGCGAGCTCCACGAGCCGGATGCGCTTCTGGTTCTGGGGCAGGTCCTCGATCCCGAACTTGGCGAACAGCGCGCGCAAGTGCGTCTTGACCGCGTCGACGCTGAGGAACAGCTCGTCGGCGATCTGCTGGTTGGTCGCCGGGGTGACGTAGCCGGTGGATTCCTTGAACGGCCGGCACAGCGCCAGCAGGACACGGCGCTGGGCGTCGGACAGGCTTGCGCGGTCGACCACGTCGGTGGCGACCTCGGTCTCGGTCACGTCGACCTGCAGGGGCTGGCGGAAGGTCGCCGCCGTCCGCCCGAACCGGATCACGTCCCCGTCGTGCAGGCGCCGGCGGCCGACCAACCGCTCGCCGTTGACGTGGGTGCCGTTGCGCGAGAGCCCATCGTCGGAGACGGTCCAGTGCTCGCCGATCCGCTCGAGCTCGGCATGCACCCGCGAGACCTCGGTATCCCATTCGAGCCAGATGCCGGTGGTGGCGCCCCGGCCGACCATGACCCGTTCGAGCTCATCGGGCAGCGTGAAGATCTGCTGCTCCGCGCGACCGTCTCGGTAGACCACGAACGGCCGGCCCAGTCGCTCGGCCTCGATCTGGGCCTTCAGCTCAACGGCACTCTGCGCGGGCGCTGCGGGGATGTGGTCGGCCATCGCACCTGCGATCGTATCGTCGCCGGGACGGTATAAACAGGCGTCGATCACGGCCTGTCGGGACCGTCCGTCCGCCCGTCCGCGCGCTAGCCGAGTGCGTCGAAGCGCCCCGCCATCTCGAAGTCGGGGTCCGTCAGGCCGCCCGCCGAGTGGTTGGTCAGCGCCAGGCGCACCTTGTTCCAGCCGTGCAGGAAGATGTCCGGGTGGTGGTTGGCCGCTTCGGCCTGATCGGCGACGCGGTTGACGAACGCCATCGCCTCGGCGAAGTCGTTGAACGTCCACTCGCGCACGATCTCATCGCCCGAGCGCTCCCACTCGCTGCCCTCGAGCTTGCCCGCAATGACGTCATCGCTCAACAGTTCTGCCATATCGTTTCTCCTATGCGCATCGTCAGCCTTGTCCCCTCGGCGACCGAGATGTTATTCGCGCTCGGGCTCGGTCCCGACCTTATCGCCGTGACCCACGAGTGTGACTACCCAGACGCGGCGCGCGAACTCCCCAAGATCACGCGCGACGTGCTCGAACCCGGCCTGACGGCGGCCCAGATCGATGCCGCCGTCCGCGAGCGCACCCTCGCCGGCGAGCCGATCTACGAGCTCGACGCCGACACGCTGCGCAAGCTGGAGCCCGACCTGATCGTCACCCAGGCGCTGTGCTCGGTCTGCGCCGTCTCCTACGACGACGTGCGCGCCGTGGCCGATGAGATCGCGACCCACCCCACGGTGATCTCGCTCGATCCCCGCACCGTCGGCGAGATCCTCGGCGATGCGCGCACACTCGCCCAGGCGACCGACCGCACGGATGCCGGGGTCGACCTCGTCCAGGAGGCGTCCGGCCGCATCGACCGCATCCGGCTCGCGGTCCGCGGCGCCCCCCGGCCCCGCGTCGCCACGCTGGAATGGCTCGACCCCCCGTTCGCCGCTGGTCACTGGACCCCGCAGCTGATCGAGTACGCCGGCGGCGAGGACGTTCTCGGATTCGCCGGCGAGCACTCCGAGCAGCGCTCCTGGGAGGAGATCGCCGCCGCGCAGCCCGACATCGTGATCGTGATGCCGTGTGGCTACGACGCCGAGATCGCCCACCGGGAGGCCGAGATGCACCGTGACGAGCTGGCCGCGCTCGGCGCCGGCGAGGTCGTGGCCGTCGATGCTGCGGCGTACTTCTCGCGGCCCGGCCCACGGATCGTCGACGGCCTCGAGCAGCTCGCCCACATCCTGCACCCGGAGCGGGTTCCCGAGGCGCGCGGCCGCGCATTGACGGTCGAGCTCTGAGCGCCCGGCCGGTCCTGTTCGTCCACTCGTCGAGCGGCCGCTACGGCGCCGACCGGCGGCTGGGGCTGATCGCGGCCGGGCTGGACCGCGCAGCTGCGGGTCGAGGACCGCAGGGCTCAGGCCCCGAACCCGACCCCGTTCGGAGTCAGGCCGGTCCCTCCGGCCACGGCGACCGCCCCGGCCACGCCCAGCAGCGCCACGACGAAACACCCGGCCAGGGCCGC
>DATMGZ010000146.1:0-7274 GCA_035555155.1 Solirubrobacteraceae bacterium
GCCGACCCCGCCCGCGTCATCTTCGAGCTCACCGAGACAGCACTGATGGACGACATCGACGCGGGCGAACGGTTCACCCGCGGGTTGAACGCACTCGGCTGCGCGGTCGCGCTCGATGACTTCGGCACCGGCTTCGGCAGCTTCACCTATCTCCAGCGACTTCCCGTCAGATACCTCAAGATCGACATCGAGTTCGTCCGCGACCTCACCACCAAAGCCGCCAGCCGGCACCTCGTCACGGCGATCGTCAACCTGGCCAAGGGCTTCGAACAAGAGACGATCGCCGAGGGCGTCGAGGACGCGCAGACGCTCGAACTACTCCGCGACTTCGGCGTCGACTACGCCCAGGGCTTCCACCTCGGACGACCGACAGCGCTGGGCGACGTACCGCCGGCCTGAGATCGCGACGGCTCCCACCACTCGGTGGGCGCCTCGTCCGGTGCCTGGTCAGCTCTGATTCAGCCCGCCGGCACGCCTCACGCGGGCGCGGCGGACGAGGTTCCAGACCGGGAGCGCGAAGCACGCGACGAGTAGGACGGTGACCGCGATCAACGCGTGATCTTGCTCTCGCATCGTCCCCTACGGTAACGACGATCGCGCAATGGGGCTACCCGGCGCCCACGACGGGGCCGACTGTGGGCTGCCCGTCTCGGTCCACTCGTCGGGGTCGAGCGGGCCCGGCTCGTGGAGCACCTCGACCGGAATCGCCATCTTGCCGATGCCGTGAAGCCCCGCCGCGACGGAGTGCGCGGTGAGCGCCCAACTGGCGGCGCCGAGCGCGAGGCAGGTCGCGCGAGTGGCGCGGGCCACGCGAGCGAAACCGTCTCACCCGTCGAGCGCGATCGGCGCCGACTCCCCGGGGCCGATCTCGAGCTCGAACCAGACGCAGAAGCGCTGGCCGTCCGCGCGCGGCACGCGCCGGGTGCCCCAGCGGCTGGCGCTGCGGTCGACCACCATCAGCCCACGTCCGCCGAGGTCCGTGGGCTCGGGGCTGACGTCGGTCGGATCGAATCCGGGACCCGGGTCGATCACCTCGACCTGGAGCCGGTCATCGAAGCAGACGATCCGCATCGCGATCGGCTCGTGACCGTCGTTGGTCGAGTGCCGGATCGCATTGGTGACGATCTCCGAGGTCAGCAGCACGGCGGTGAACGGGTCGCCGTGGGCGTGGGTGCGCTGGATCGCGGCCCGCACCTCTGCGCGGGCAATGCCGGGGGCGCTGAGATCGCACGGCAGGTCGAGGTCGATCCGCTCGGTGAACTGATCGGGCCGTGCCTGCTCCGCGGCTGAGGCCAGCGTCAGACGCGTGGCCAGTCCGGTGATCCGCAGCAGGTCGAGGAGCGGCTCCGGCGGCGGCACCAGGATCAGCTTCACCCCTTGCGCCTCGGCGATGCGCTCGATGATGATCACGGCCCGCAGCCCCGCGGAGTCGATGAAGGCAAGTTTGCCCAGATCGAGCTCGAGCTCGCTCACGTCGCCGGCGGCAACGGTCTGCTCGAACACGTGGGCCAAGCGGTCACAGCTCGCGCTGTCGAGCTCGCCCGCGACCCTGATCGCGCTCGCGTGGCCCTGCGCGCTGCTCTCGATCCGGAAGTTATCTGTGGACGCCACCTCGCCTTGCCCCTCAGCCGGCGTACAGCTTACGGATGCCCGCCGGTGTCCTGGCCTGATCGGAGCGGCGCGGCTCCGCATCCGGCGCGAGTCGCAGCGCCAGCGCGGCGGTGTCGTCGGACTGCCCCTCGAGCTGGAAGTCCGCCAGTGCGGCCTCGAGCGCCCTCAGCAGTCCCTCGGGCGACCCGGACGCATGCTCGATCAGCACCCGACGGAGCCGGTCGCTGCCGAAACGGCCCGGTTCCCCCAGCGTGTCGACCACGCCGTCGGTGTAGATGAACAGGGTCTCGTCGGCCTCGAGCGGCATTGTGCGGTCGACCCAGTCGCAGTCGGTCCAGGCCCCGAGGATCGGGCCCTGGTTGCCGATCTCACGAATCCGCCCGTCCTCCCGCACGAGCAGCGGCGGCGGGTGGCCTGCGCAGCTCACGACGACATTGTCGTCGGCGAGCCGCACGCACAGCGCGGTGCACAGCGAGAGCCCGGACTGCTCGCGGAGGGCCTCGTGGAGGCTGGCGATGATCCGGCTCGGGCGGTCCTCGTAGCGGCCGACGAACCGGGCCTGGTGGCGCACGAGCGAAGTCATCGCCGCGGCCTCGACCCCCTTGCCGGTTACGTCTCCGAGCAGCACCACCCAGCCGTTCGGCGTGCGCACGAAGTCGTAGAAATCGCCACCCACCTCGACCTCCTGTCCCGCGCCCGCGGGCCGGTACATGGCGGCGATCTCCCAGCCATCGATCGATGGCACGACGTCTGGGAGCAGACTCCGTTGCAGCGTCTCGGCGATCTGCCGTCGTGACGTCGCGAGCCTCGCGTTCTCCACCGCGACCGCGGCGCGAGCCGCGATCTGCTCGGCGAACACCCGGTCCTCCTCGGTGAATCGACGGGCAGACTCGGCCGTGACCAGCGTCATGGCACCGAGCACGTGGTTCCCCGCCCGCATCGGCACGACGAGCGCCGAGCGCAGACCGAGCTCGAGGATCATCTGCAGATGCTCGTCGTCGACGGCACCCTCCCGGAGCATGTCGGGGGGAATGTCGGGGTAGAGCTCCGACTTCCCGGTTCGCACCACGGCGCCGAGGCCCTGGCTGGGATCGAGCTCGGGCGGCTCGTACACGCGCAGCCGCTCGGCGAGGGCGAGCTTATCGGGGTCGCGGTGTGCGGCGACGACCCGTCGGCGCCGGCCCTGTTCGTCGATCAGGTCGACCGCGCACCAGTCGGCGATCTCCGGCACCGCCAGCCAGGCCACGTTGCGCAGCGTCTCCTGATAGTCGAGCGATGAGGCCAAGATCTCGCTCGCGCGCGAGAGGAAGCTCGTCTGCAGCTCCGAGCGCTTGACCTGGGTGACGTCCTCGATGATCGTCACGGCGGAGTCCATCGTCCCCTGCGCGTCGTAGAGCGGCGTCGACTTGAGCAGCGACCACCGCTCGTCGCCGGTCCGGGAATCGACGACCCGGATCAGCAGCGGCTCGGCAGGCTCTCCCGCCAACAGGCGTACGGACGGGATCCGTTCCATCGGCACCGGCTCGCCGTGCTCGTCGGTGACGATGTACTCCTCGATGATCGACTGCGGTGGGCGCTCGCGGATCTCGGCGACGGACGCGAACCCCATCGACGCGAGCGCGGCATCGTTGGCGTACACGATCCGTCCGGCGAGGTCGCGGATCGTCACGGCCTCGGCCAGTGAGCCGATGATCGCCCGCATCCGCTGGTCGGCCTCGTGCACGTCCTGCTTGAGCCGCACGTTCTGGGTCGCCAGCGCCGCCCGCGAGGCGACGACGCGCGCGAAGCGCAGCTCCTCGGGCCCGAACCGCCGCCCGGACGGACCGACCCCCAGCGTCATCACCGCCAGCGTCTCACCCGAGGCCCGCATCGGCGCATAGATGAGCGAGGCCATCCCCAGCTCCTCGATCAGCTCGCGGTCCCGGTCGTCCGCCGCCAGCTCGGCGACGTGCTCGGGGCGGACCCGGCGGACCAGCCAGGCGTCGGCGAGCTCGCGCGCTCTTTGGGTCAGCTCCGACGCACGCCCGTCGGTCGGGCGCTCGAGCATCCGGCGCTCGAGCTCCTCCGTTCCGCCGGCCACCCTGGCCACGGCGCGCCGCATCGACCCGTCCTCATCGACGATCAGGATCCCGCACAGGTCCGCGACCGCGGGCACGAGCAGCTCGGCGATGCGCCGGAGGGTCTCCTCGAGCGAGCCCCGGGTGTCGCCGATCCGGGCGATCTCGGCCAGCAGCTCGATGCGCTGACCCGCGCGCACCGCGCGCGTGCGCTGACTCGCCCCGGCCACCGCGAGGACCGAGCCGCCGGCCACAATCAGCACGCGGTACACGTAGTTGCTCGTGGACACGTTGTGATCCCACAGGTGGCTGGTCAGCGCGACGAGCACCGCGCCGACGGCGACGACCGCCGTGCGCTCCCCGGTTTCGAGCAGCGCCACGCCGAGCACCGGCAACAGGATGAGGGCAACGGCGATGACCGACCGGCCGACCGCCACGTCCACGATGGTGATCGCCAGCTCGACGGCCACCGCCAGCAGCACCCATCGGCTGACGAAGCGCGTCAGCCAGCCCCTCAGTACACCGCTCGACCGCGCGAGCATCATCTCGCCACCCCGGATGCCACGAATCCGGTAATCCTAAATCCCCGGGCAAGGTGGGAAGCCGCCTGATCACAGCGAGGCGCCGGCTCGCCGGTAGCCTGGGCGCATGAGTCGGCGTGAGATCCACTCGTGGCTGATGGACATGGACGGCGTGCTCGTCACCGAGGAGCACCTCGTGCCCGGCGCCGAGCGCTTCCTCGCCCGCCTGCAGGCGCGCGGCATCCCGTTCCTGATCCTCACCAACAACTCGATCTACACCCGCCGAGACCTCGCGGCGCGCCTGCGCGCCACCGGGGTCGACGTGGCCGAGCACTCGATCTGGACCTCGGCCCTGGCCACGGCCCGGTTCCTCGAGGATCAGCGACCGGGCGGCTCGGCGTTCGTGATCGGCGAGGCGGGCCTGACCACCGCGCTGCATCAGGCCGGCTACACGCTCACCGAACGTAACCCCGACTACGTCGTGCTCGGCGAGACCCGCACCTACAGCTTTGAGCGGATCACGCACGCGATCCGGCTCGTCGCCGGCGGCGCCCGCTTCATCGCCACCAACCCCGATGCCACCGGGCCGACGCCGGACGGCCCGCTGCCCGCCACGGGCTCGGTCGCCGCGCTGATCAGTCGCGCGACCGGGGTCGAGCCGTACTTCGTCGGCAAGCCGAACCCGCTGATGATGCGCTCGGCGCTGAACGCGATCGACGCCCACTCCGAGACGACGGCGATGATCGGCGATCGCATGGACACCGACATCGTGGCCGGGCTCGAGGCCGGGCTCGAGACGATCCTCGTGCTGACCGGGGTGACCTCGCGCGCCGACGCCGAGCGCCACCCGTTCCTCCCCTCCCGGATCGTCGACTCGGTCGCCGACCTGGTCGACGAGCTGGGCTGAGGTGAGCCTCACGGGTCGCCAGTTGACCCGTCAACTATCTCCCGTTATACTCGTTCTATGGCTGTTAGGACCCCCGCTCTTCTCGATGGCGCCGAGCTCGAGGCGTGGCGCAGCTATCTGCAGAGCCATGCGTCGATCCTGCGCGAGCTCGACGCCGATCTCGCCGCCGACCACGGTCTGACGACCCGCGACTACGAGGTGATGCTGTACCTCGCGCAGTCCGAGGAGCGGATGCTGCCGATGTCGGTGCTCGCGCACAGCACGATGCTGACCCGCTCGGGGATCACCCGCCTGATCGACGGACTCGTCACCGGCGGGATGATCGAGCGCGTCTCGTGCGCCAAGGACGCCCGGGTCTCCTATGCGCGGCTGACGGACTCCGGCTACGAGAAGCTGCGCGTCGCCGGCGCGAGCCACGTCGCCAGCATCCGCCGCCTTTTCCTGGAGCGCTTCTCGGCCGAGGAGATCGAGCTCCTGGCCACGCTGCTGAGCCGCCTGCCGGGCGCCCGCGGCGGCACGAGCTGCACCGTCGAATAGACGGCCGGCCGACCCATTCCCCCTGGTGGCGTGCGCCCGGTGCGCACCCCGCCTGTGCCGCTCGCCGAGCACGCCCCCGCCTCAATATTTGACGGCACAACAATTCTCTCGTATAATGGTTGATACATCAAGCAGCTTAGACACCAGGAACACATGACCACCACCCACCTCTCCCCCGAGCCGATCCGCGTGCTGGCGATCTTGGGCAGCCTCCGGGCCGGATCGCACAACACCGCGATCCTGCGCGCCGCGGCCGAGCCGGCCCCGGCGGGCATCGAGGTCGAGCGGTACGACGGCCTCGATCGGATCCCGGCCTACAACGAGGATCACGACGGCCCCACCGCCGAGCTCAGCGTCACCCGCCCGCACGAGCGCATCGGCGCCGCGGGCGAACTGCTCGACGCTGAGACGCGCGAGCAGCTGATAACACTCCTCGAGCAGCTCTCCGCCCACCACCAGCGCGCCGCCGTGGCGGCGTAACCTGACGCCATGGCCATCCATCCTGATACCAGCGTCGGCACCGTCCGGCTGACCGTCTCCGACCGGGCCCGCTCACGCGAGTTCTACGAGCGGGTCATCGGCCTGCGCGCGACCGAGCGTGACGACGGCACCCTCGCGCTCGGCGTCGAGGGCAACCCCGCTCTCGTCGAGCTGCGCGCCGACAGCGCCGCGCCAGGCCTGAACCGGCGCGCGACCGGGCTCTACCACCTCGCCATCCTGCTCCCCACACGGCACGACCTCGCGCTCGCGCTGGGGCGGCTCGCCGAGTCCCGGTGGCCGCTCGACGGAGCCTCCGACCACCTCGTCTCCGAAGCCCTGTACCTGTCGGACCCGGACGGCAACGGGATCGAGATCTACCGCGACCGCCCGCGCGAGGAATGGCGCCGCGAGGGCGGGGAGCTCCGCATGGCGACCCTCCCGCTCGATCTCGAGAGCGTGATCGCCGAACTCCACGACCAGGACGACCGCGATGAGCACGTACCGGCCGGCACCCGCATCGGCCACGTGCATCTCCAGGTCGCCGACCTGGCCGAGACCGAGGCCTTCTATTCCGGAGCGCTCGGCTTCGACGTCGTCGTGCGCGGCTATCCGGGGGCCCTGTTCGTCTCCGCCGGCGGCTACCACCATCACATCGGGCTCAACACCTGGCACAGCGCCGGCTCCGGGCCGCCCCCCGCGGACGCGGTCGGGCTGCGCTCGTTCGAGGTCGCCCTGCCCGCGCCCGAGGAGCTCGAGCGGACCCTGCAGAGCCTCACCGACGCCGGCGTTCCGTTCGAGCGCCACAACGGCAGCGCCCTCGTCCGCGACCCATCCGGCAACCGGGTCCTGCTCACCACCCGGTAAGTTTCAGGTCCCTGGGCGACGTGGCGGAGTGGCTACGCAGCGGCCTGCAAAGCCGTCTACACCGGTTCGATTCCGGTCGTCGCCTCTGAGTGGATGCCCTGCAAACAAGCGAGTTTCAGGGCCTCTTAGCTTGCATCGGGACCTCAGTTCCTGATGCCGGGCTCCGGGGCGTTAGCGCGCCGCCGGAGCGATTTACCGGGAGCTCTCCGATTCGCAGTCGGGGAGCTTCCGCCTGTCCGCGCCATCGTACGCCTGGACGCCGTCGACGCGGAAACGATCAGGCGGCCTGCTCGCGCT
>DATMGZ010000147.1:0-10259 GCA_035555155.1 Solirubrobacteraceae bacterium
TGGCTCTGGGGCACCTTGGCCGATGAGCGCGTCATACACGCTCATCTGTGCAGGGTCGATCTGCCGCGGCGAGTTTGACCGGATAAGCAGGTCGAGAGTCCGGTGCATCGTCCGGCGCCCGGGTCGCCGCCAATCAAGACCCGCCAGCTCGGCCCCGCCAGCGCCAGCTCGGTCGCGCCAGCTTCGATCCCGCCAGCTCGCCTCGCGCCAGCTTCGATCCCGCCACCCATGCCGGCAACGAACCAGCGGGTTCCCCTTCCTCAGCCGCCTTTCCCAGCTCAACTGCGTCAGCGCCCAGGCGCAGCCAAGCGGCCGACCCAAGCCCGCCGGCCAGCCGCAATGGGGTGGCCCCTAACAGGCGCCGGGGTTCTGCTGGCAGAACGCGGAGGTGCCGAGGCCGGCGCCGCCGCTGCCCGAGCTGCCGCTGCCGGTGCTCGTGCCGCCACCGGAAGTACCTCCGCCAGCGCTGGCGCCGCCGGAGGTGGAGGTGCCGCCGCCGGATGTGCCGCCGGTTCCGGATGTGCCGGAGGAACCGGCGCCGGATGAGGCCGCGGCGCCACCGGACGAGGAGGATGAGCCGCCGGCGGAGCTGGAGGCTCCGCTCGCGCCGGTCGCGGCCGTGGTGGAGGTCGTGGAGGTGGAGGTGGAGGTGGTCGACGTGGGCGTCGAGGACGTGCCGGTGGACGTCGAGGCGCTGGCGGCGCCGCCCGTGGGCACGGTCAGCGTCGGGGCGCCGGAGGTGTTGGCCTGGCCCGTGCCGCTGCTGCCACAGGCGGCGAGGCCGACGGCCAGCGCGACGCCGGAGGCGAACGCCGCGAACGAGAGCTTGAGACGAGGGTGGAGACGCACCGCGGGCACGCTCACGTGCCGAGCGGCTCCATGCGCCGGCCGCAGTGAGGACAGTCGTTGAGGTCCTTCTGCGTGAGCTGATCGCACCAGTTGCAGAACCGCAGGTTCTCGACCGCCCAGGGCAGCTCTGACGGGGTCGGGGCGAGCGGGAGGATCTGGGCCACGACCTCGAGCTCCTCGCCCGTCTCGCGGTCGAGATAGATCCGGCCGGGCTCGGCCTCGATCAACAGCTCGCGACCGGTGGAGGGCGTGCGCATCCGGTATTTCTGGCGGAATCTCACCGTCGCCATGGTACCAGCGCTGGTGGCGGCTGCCTCCCAGAGCGGTCGCCGGAGGGCTGTCCGCTGCGGGAGGCAACATGGGCCAACACCACCGCCGTGTGCTCGGATAGAGTGCCGCACTCGAACTATGGTTAGGGCGCTCTCACGCGGCAGTCGGAGCTTCACTGCGCTGGCCTCAGCAGCGTCGCTTGCGGTCGTTGTGGCCGGCTGCGCGGTCAAGCATCCGACCGACAACCTGGTCAAGGGCAAGCAGCTGTTCGTCGCCAAGTGTGGCGCCTGCCACACCCTGGCCCACGCGGGCACGACGGGCACGATCGGGCCGAACCTCGATCAGTCCTTCGCAGAGTCCCGCGCCAACGGCTTCAAGAGCAATGACATCCGTGGCGTGGTCGACTTCCAGATCGGTTATCCGAATCCCCTGGGCGCGATGCCGGCGAAGCTGTACACCGGGCAGGACGCCGGCGACGTGGCCGGATATGTGGCCGCCGTGGCCGGCGTGCCGGGTCAGGACACGGGCGCGCTCGCATCGGCGGTCGCCAATGTCGCCCAGAAGCCCGCGGTGGAGCAGAACGGGGTCGTGCAGATCGATGCCGACCCGACCGGCCAGCTGAAGTTCCTGGCCTCGAGCGCGACGGCCACGTCGGGCAAGGTGACCCTGCGAATGCTCAACAAGTCGGCCACCCCGCACGACATCGCGATCCAGGGCGGCGGCGTCAGTCAGGTCGGCCCGGTCGTCTCCAACGGCGGCGTGTCCACCGTGACCGTGACGCTGCCGCCGGGCAAGTACACGTTCTACTGCAGCGTGCCCGGCCATGAGGCGGCCGGGATGGTCGGTCCGCTCGTCGTCAAGTAGCGCCGGCCGACAAGCAGCGCCGGCGGTCAAGCAGGCGCCGGCGGTCAAGCAGCGCCGGCGGTCGCGCCGGCGCCGGCGGTCAAGCAGCGCCGGCGGTCAGGCAGCGCCGGCGGCGGTCCGCCGACGGATCCGCTCACGCAGCTCCTCGCCGCGGCCGGCGGCGACCGCCCGCGCCGCGCGCTGCTCGTCGAGCTCGACGCCGTTCGCGGCCGCGTAGTCGAGCAGGCCCTGGCGCTCGTCGCCCTCGCGCGCGACTTTCAGGAACAGCCAGCAGAAGAGGCCGATCGTGAGGAGGCTCTCCTCGACCATCATCAGGCCGCCGGCCGCGATCTGGTCGGCCAGCGGGCTCATGTGCCAATGCGCATCGCCGCTCGCGTAGTAGGGGTAGAAGGCGGAGCCGGCGAAGATCATCGCGTTGGCGAGGACGGTCCCGACCAGGCGCACGACGATGATGTACACGAGCCGGGCCCCGTTCCCGAACCAGCTCGGCTTCGGCAGTGGACCGAGCAGCGCCATCCACACGCCCATGCCGAAGATCAGGAAGGTGGCGTGCTCGATCGCGTGCACGGTGTCGTGGCGCAGGGCGGCCTGGTAGAGGGCCGGCAGGTGCCAGGCATAGAAGTTGACCCCCCACAGCACGACGGCCACCACAGGGTGCGTGAGGACGCGTAGGCGCCCGATCACCGGGTTGCGGAGCAGGGGGGCCAGCAGCGGACCCGTGAAGCCGAGGACGAGCAGCAGCGCCGCCACGTCGCCGATCAGCAGGTGCTCGGCCATGTGGGCCACGAGCAGCTGATCGCTGAGCGTGCCGACCGGCGGGCTGAGCGCGAGCGCCAGCACGCCGAGGCCGGCGGCGAAGCAGGCGATCCGCCACGTCGGCACCGGCCGGCCCTCGCCGGCCAGCGTCCGCGCGCGCACCCAGTACGGGATCCAGTACAGGAGCACCAGCAGCGGCAGCCCCACCGTCCCGGCCGGGCCGGCGGTGGCGAGTGGGCTCACGCTCCAGAGCACCCCGTCATGTTGACGCCTGGCGCGCTCGCGCGCACCGCGGGGAGGCACGTGAGCCCGCGAGGCTCAGGTCACGGCCTGGATGATGCCGATCACCGCCAGGATGGCGGCCACACCGATGACGACGTAGATCAGGGCCCGGAACGCATCTCCCTCTGAGCGCAGCGGGTTCAGCACTGCGACCGCGTTCTAGAGCACGTACACGGTCGTGTACACGATGATCCACATGATGTCGACGAAGTGCCAGTAGATCCCGGGCACCTCCATCCCGCGATGGGCCTCGGGGGAGTAGTGGCCCCGGAAGGCACGGATCGTGATCATCAGGAGCAGACAGAGGCCGATGAAGACGTGGGCTCCGTGCAGTCCGGTCAGCCCGTAGAAGACCGACGCCTGTGCCGACTGATACGGCCCGAAGCCGATGTGGACGTACTCGTTGACCTGCACGAACAGGAAGGTCAGGCCGAGCAGGAAGGTGGAGAGCATCCCCGCCTTGAGCCCGAACCGGTTTCCGTTCTTGACCGAGACCAGCGCCCAATGGATGGTGAGCGACGAGGAGAGCAGGATCGCAGTGTTGATGCCCGCGACGGTCTCGGGCAGCGTCATGCCCGGCGCCGGCCACGGGTTGTGGTTGACGACCCGGATGAAGAAGTACGCGGTGAAGAAGGCGCCGAAGATCATCACCTCGGAGATGATGAAAAGCAGCATCCCGAGCAGCTCCGGCTCCACGCGTGAGGACCGGTGGGCCGGTGGCGGACCGTGATGCTCGGCGTGGGGTATCGCTGAGGCTTCCAAACCGGCTCCTTCTACGCGGTGGCGGTCTCGACGTCGCGGTGGATCACGTGCTCGACGGGCTTGTTGCTGGCTCGGCGCACGCGCTCGATCAGGTCCGAGCGCAGCCAGCCCGACTTCGTCGCCGCGAGGGTCGAGATCACGATGTCGTCGACCCGGAAGTACTGGAGCGCATTCATCGTCGCCGTGTAGGGGTCGGGGTCACCGATCGTCCCGGCGGCCAGCAGGTTGGCGGCGTGCAGGCGATCGAGCACGAGCTTGAGCCGCGTGCGCGCGCGCCGCACCGCGGTGCCGTCGCCACCCTCCTGGGGCACGACGACCACGAACAGGCGCCCGCGCCGATCCGTCTCCGCCTCGGCCCGGGTCTTCAGCGCCTCGAACAGCTCATCACCGCTGGCCGTGCGGTTGGCCACCGCGAGCGTGACGTGGAAGGGGAGACCTTCGGTGTCGGGGTCGGCGATCACGTGCTCGACAGGCAGCCCGGTCGCGTGGCGCAGGCGCTCGATCAGGTCTCGGCGCAGCCAGCCCGAGCGGGTCTCGGGATACGTCGAGATGATGATCTCGTCCGGATGATGCTCGTGCACCGCGTCGATCGTGGCCGTGTACGGGTCGGGGTCGCCGACCTCGCCGATCGCGCTCAGCCCCTCGGTGTGCACGAACCCCAGCGCCAGGTCGACGCGCGCCTGCGCGGCGTCGAACACGGCGTCGTCGTAGATCACCAGGCCCTGCCGCGGCCGATTCTGCGGCACGCAGAGCACGAAGCGCGCGTCACCGGCTTCGGCGCGCTTGCGCACGGCCTCGATCAGCGAGCGTCCGCCAAGCGTCTCGTTGGCGACGACGAGGACTGTGTTCATCGAGCTGCCTCTCCCTTATTCCGGCGTCGGCGAGGTCGCGATCGTGCCCGTCGGCCTCGCTTCGGCGGGCGACTTGAAGATGCCGTGCACGGCGCCGGGGACCCCGTACTCATACGGGCCGCCGACGACGGTCGGGACCGCGTCGAAGTTGAAGATCGGCGGCGGCGAGGATACCTGCCACTCGAGCGTCAGGCCGCGCCACGGGTTCGCGGCCGCACGCGGGCCGCCTCGCCAGCTGGCGACCATGTTGTACATGAAGATCAGCGTGCTGAGACCCAGCACGAAGCTCGACAGCGAGATGATCAGATTCCAGGTCGCGAACTGCTGCGCGTAGTCGGCGACGCGCCGCGGCATGCCCTGGATGCCGATCAGGTGCATCGGGGCGAACGTGAGGTTGAAGAAGATGAACGTCATCCAGAAGTGCCACTTGCCCAGCCGGTCGTCGAACATCCGCCCGGTCATCTTCGGGAACCAGTAGTAGACGCCGGCGAAGATCGTGAACAGAGATCCGCCGAACAGCACGTAGTGGATGTGGGCGACGATGAAGTAGGTGGCGCTCACATGGATGTCGAACGGGATCATGGCCAGCATCACGCCGCTGATCCCGCCCAGCGTGAACATGGTCAGGAAGCCGAGCGCGAACAACATCGGCGTGTCGAGGTGCAGCACGCCTCGCCACAGCGTCGCCAGCCACGAGAAGATCTTGATCCCGGTGGGGATCGCGATGATCGCGGTCGTGATCATCATGGGAATCCGAATCCACGGCGCCATGCCGGAGACGAACATGTGGTGGGCCCACACGGTGAACCCGAGCACCACGATGGCCAGCAGCGAGAACGCCATCATCCGGTAGCCGAAGATCGGTTTTCGGGCTTTGACGGCCAGGATCTCGGAGATGATCCCGAACCCCGGCAGCATCATGATGTAGACCGCGGGGTGGGAGTAGAACCAGAAGACGTGCTGGTACATGATCACGTTGCCGTTCTTGCCCGCCCCGACGAAGGCGTTGAAGAACTGGAAGCCGAGCGCCCGGTCGAGCAGCACGAAGAACTGTGAGGCGGCGATGAACGGGGTGGCGATCACGACCAGCAGCGAGGTCGAGAAGTTCGCCCACACGAGCAGCGGCATGCGGAAGAAGCTCATCCCCGGTGCCCGCATCGTGATGATCGTGACCAGGAAGTTCAGCGCCGTCGCAATCGATGACGCGCCGGCGAACTGGACAGCGAGCGTGAAGAACGTCTGGCCCAGCGGCATCGAGGTCGACAGGGGCGCGTAGGCGGTCCAGCCGGAGGCGAACGAGCCGCCCGGGGCCAGGAAGCTCGCCAGCATCATCAGCCCGGCCAGCGGCAGCAGCCAGAACGAAAGCGCGTTCAGGCGCGGGAAGGCCATGTCCGGGGCGCCGATCATCAGCGGCAGCACGAAGTTCGCGAGCCCGGCAAAGACGGGGATCACGAATAGGAAGATGAGCAGCGACGCGTGGACCGAGAACAGGCCGTTGTACTGCTCCGGGGTCACGAACTGCATCCCGGGCTGCGCGAGCTCGGCCCGCATCAGCATCGCCAGCAGGCCGCCGACGAGCAGGAAGAAGAACGAGGTGACCACGTATTGGATCCCGATCACCTTGTGGTCGGTGTTGACCCGGAAGTAGTCCCGCCACGAGTGCGCGCCGTGGGCCGAGTGATCCTCGGGCCGCGTCTTGCGGCCCGCGGCCCAGTAGAACCAGTAGTCCGCCGTCCCGAGGCCGACCAGGAAGAACAGCGGCACGGCGATCAGCGACACGGTGGTGATCGCCTTGCCGTCGACCACGGGATGCTCGTGCATCAGCGTCCTGATCAGGACGACGAGGCCGAACGCGAAACCGAACCCGAGCACATCGAACAGGGCCGCTCGGTACCAGCCGGGGGCGCGGAGCTTTGCCGGTAAGGCCATCAGCGGATCTCCTTCGGACTGGTCACTTGGTCACGCTTGCAAGGTACGCCACCAGGGCCTGGATCTGCGTGGCCGTCAGGATCTGCGAGAAGTTCTGGGGCATCACGCCGGCCGGGTAGCCGGCGGCGATGAAGGCGTTGGGCTTGGTGATCGACTCGGTGATGAAGGCCGGCAGCGCCAGCCCGCGCTTCTTCGCGTCGGCCACGAGCCGGGTGCCGAGATTGGGGCCCACGGTGCCCGTGGTGCCCGCCGCGGCCAGCGTGTGGCAGGCCCCACAGCCGCCCGAGCCGGTGAAGATCACCTTGCCGGCGGCCGTCGTGGCGGCGCCGGCGGAGGCGCCGCCACTCGGGGCGGGGGCCGGCGCGGGCGCCGCCGAGCTGCTGCCGCCGCCCGAGGTGAAGCTGTAGGACGGGTTGGGCTGAAGCGGCTGTTTGGCCAGCCAGGCCTGGAAGTCGGCCGGCGGCATCACGCGGACCGTCGCTCGCATCAGCGAGTGGCCGCTCCCGCACAGCTGGTTGCAGACCAGCGGGTAGGTGCCCAGACGCGACGGCGTGACCCGCAAGCTGGTCGTGATGCCGGGAACGGCGGCGAGCTGGAGCCGGAATGCCGGGACCCAGAAGGCGTGGATCACGTCGCGGCTGTGAATATTGAAGTCGACCGGCTGGCCCTTGGGCAGATACAGCTGCTGCGAGACGACCGATTTGCCGCCGGCCGCCGGATAGGCGAAGTACCAGGCGAACTGCTCCCCGATCACGTTGATGGTCCGTGTGTTCGGCTTCGTCTCCTCATCCTTGTGCAGGACGGTGTAGGCGTAGGTGCAGAGGGCCACGATGAGGATCGCCGGCGCCGCGGTCCACACGACCTCGAGGCGCGTGTTGCCGTGGATCGGCGGGCCGTCCTTGCCCTCCTCGCCCGGCTTCATTCTGAACCTCCACACCGAGTAGAGGACGATGGTCAGCACGCCGACGAAGATCGGCACCGAGACGATCAGGAGCACGTTGTAGAACGTGTCGATCCGGCTTGCCTGCGCCGAGGCCTGCGCGGGGAACCACGGAATCGCCAGGACGATCGGGATGCCGATCGCCGTCCCGATCGCCACGATCAGGAGAATCTGCATTACGGGGTGCTTACGCACCGGCTTGTCCGTGTCCCTCCGTCATCGTCCGGGGCGGCATCCTATGCCTTCTGCGGGACAAACGACAATCGAACGAGATCAGGCCCGCGCAGCGCCCCGGAGTGCGATTATGATTGCGGCAATCGTTGCAAACTAACCTGGAGACGCCATGCAGGTACGAGAGGGGATGTCGGACATCGTGCTCACCGTGGGTCCGGGGCACACGCTGCGCGAGGCTGCGGCCTCGATGTGTCGCCGGCACGTCGGCGCCGCGGTGGTCCTCGACCCCGACGCCCCCGGCCCCGGAGTGATCACCGAGCGCGACATCCTGCTCTCGGTCGCCGCCGGCGAGGACCCCGATACGGAGCTGGTCGCCGGACACCTGACGACGGATCTCACCTTCGCGTCGCCCGAGTGGTCGCTCGAGCACGCGGCCGCCGCGATGACGCGTGGCAAGTTCCGCCACCTGGTCGTGGTCGACGGGGGCGAGCTCGTGGGCATCCTCTCGATGCGCGACATCGTCCGCGTGTGGATCGGCGACGGTGCGACATGCGAGGTCCCGGCGGGCTCCGGGGCCACGGCTGGAGCTGGGGGCTGAGCAGGGCTGCTCGGGCCGCCCCCGAGGGCGCGGGAGGGCTGGGCGGCTGGCTGGGCTAGTGCCCGTGATCTTCGGGCAGCGAGGCGACGTCACGCCGCGTATCGCGGATCCACATGATCGTGGTCACGATGAAGATGATCGCGCCGACGATCGAGAAGACGAGGGTGATCGTCGTGCCGATCACGATCAGCGTGATGCCGACGGCGCTCATGACCGGGATCAGCGTGGGGCCGGGGAGGTGGATCTCCTCGCCGGCGGGCGGGGCCTGTTGCTCGGCGTCGCTCATCGGGTCACGAGTGGACGTAGATCGCCGCGGCGATGAAGGTGATGCCGAGCATGAGCGCGCAGACGGCGGCTGCGATCAGGCCGGAGCGGATGTTCTTGCGTGCGAGCTTGCGGTCCATGGTGAATGTCCTCCGGAGGGGATCGTATCCCGTTTCGGCACGAGCGGGTCCCGCCGGAACCCACTCAGAGCTTCACGTCGACCACCATCGCGCCGAACAGCAGCGCGAGGTAGAGCAGGGAGTAGAGGTAGAGGCGCAGCGCGGCCCGGCGGTCGGCGCGCCGATACAGGACCCAGGCCGTGCCGATGAACACGAACCCGAGCACCATCGAGGTCACGAGGTAGATGCCGCCGAAGACCCCGGCGCAGAACGGCAGCTGCGTCATCGAGTAGAGCAGCAGCGAGTAGAGCAGGATCTGGCGCCGCGTCTCCCTCTCGCCTCGCACCACGGGCATCATCGGCACCCCGGCCTTGGCGTACTCGTCCTTCATCAGCAGGCTGAGCGCCCAGAAATGGGGCGGGGTCCAGTAGAAGACGATCGCGAACAGGTACACCGCCGTCCAGGACAGCGAGCCGCGGGTCGCCGCCCAGCCGACGAGCGGCGGCATCGCCCCGGCGGCGCCGCCGATCACGATGTTCTGGGGTGTGCGGCGCTTGAGCCAGATCGTGTAGACGCCGACGTAGCCGACGAACCCGGCCAGCGCCAGCGACGCGGCCAGCACGTTGACCGTCAGGGACAGCAGCGCGAACGAGAGCGCGGCCAGCGTGAACCCGAATACGAGGGCGGAGCGGGGGGAGATCCGGCCGGCCGGGATCGGCCGCGACGCGGTCCGCTTCATCGTCGCGTCGATGTCCCGGTCCCAATAGTGGTTGACCGCGCCGGCGCCGCCGGCGGAGAGGTACCCGCCGAGGCAGGTCAGTGCGATCAACCCGAGCGAGGGACTGCCGGCGATCTCCATCGAGGTGATGGTCGTCAGCAGCAGGAGTGTCTGGACCTTCGGCTTGGTCAGCTCGAAGTAGTCCGAGACCACCTGGCGGGTATTCGAGACCGCCGTCGCTGGGCGAACCGTCGTGGCGCTCGAGGCGGCCATGCGTGCAGCCTATGCGCGAGCGAAGCGCTCGCTGCCGCCCGTCTTCTGCGTCACTCCCGTCGAGCGCTCGACCTGGCGCCGGATGTCGCGCATCGGCTCCACCGAGCGGACACGCGGGACGGTGTCGAAGTTGTTGACCGGCGGCGGCGAGGAGGTGAACCACTCGAGCGTGTTGGCCTTCCACGGGTCGGGGCCGGCGATCCTGCCGTGCTTGAAGCTGCGGGCGATGTTGATCACCGTGAGCCCGATGCCGGCGGCGAGAACAAACGACCCGATTGTCGAGATCAGGTTGTACGTGCTCCAGCCCAGGCCGGGCTGGTAGGTGTAGACCCGTCGCGGCATCCCGGACAGACCCAGGGCGTGCTGCACGAAGAAGGTCAGGTTGAAGCCGATGAACATGACCCAGAACGAGATCTTGCCCAGGCGCTCGTTGAGCAGGCGGCCGGTCATCTTCGGGAACCAGTAGTAAAGGCCGGCGAAGATCGAGAACACGGCGCCGCCCATCAGCACGTAGTGGAAGTGGGCGACCACGAAGTACGTGTCGTTGAGCTGCCAGTCGATCGGGAAGGTGGCCAGGAAGATGCCGGTGATGCCGCCGACCACGAAGATC
>DATMGZ010000148.1:0-2378 GCA_035555155.1 Solirubrobacteraceae bacterium
CTGGGGGTACGAGCGGCTGGTGCGCGAGGTGTGTGACTCGGTGCACCTGCGGCGCTTTTGCCTTATCGGGCTGGGTGACGGGATGCCGGATGAGTCGACGCTGCGCAAGCTCGTGATCCGGCTCGGCGCGGTCACCGTGGAGCAGGTCGTCAGCGTTGTGATCGCAAGCTCGGCTGCACAGACGAGGTTTCGTGCGCGTGCGATCCGGATCGACTCCACGGTGGTGGAGGCCGACATCCGCTACCCGACCGACGCCGGGCTCGCCGCGGACGGGATCGGGCTGCTCGCGCGCGTCGCGCGCGAGGTCGCTGGGGTGGCCGGCGAGAACGCGCCGCGGGTGCGTGACCGCTCCCGTCGCGCGCACGCAAGGCTGCGACACCTGGGGCGCAGCCTCAAGCGCCGGACCGATGAGGCCAAGCAGGAAGTCCTGCAAATCACCGGTGAGCTGGGCGATTCGCTGCGTCTGTCGATCGCCGAAGCGGAGCGTCTTGGCGCGCACCTGAGCAAGCAGGGCGGGGAGGCGCAGCAGCGCGCAGCGCAGCGCCTCGAGGCGCTCCTGGCGGACTGTCGGCGCGTGGCCGAGCAGATCCGGCTGCGGCTCGCGGGCGAGCCGATCACCGACCGGCTCGTCTCGCTGCACGACACCGATGCCCGCCCGATCCGCAAGGGCAAGCTCGCCAAGCGCACCGAGTTCGGGTACGTGCACCAGGTGTGCGAGATCACCCAGAACACGACCGGCGCGCGCGGGTACATCCTGCCGACCAGCACCGCCGCGGGCAACCCCGGTGAGAACGAGCTGCTGCCCGCGACCCTCGCGCGCCTGGACGCGCAAGGGATCAGCATTCGTGAGGCCGCCGTCGACGGCGGGTTCGGCAAGCACGTCACCGTCGAGGCGTTCCAGAACAGCGCGCAACAGCCCGTCACCGTATGGAACCCCAACGCGCCCGCACCGGACTCCAAGCGCACCGGCCGACGACTGTACTGCTACCGCGCCGGCGCCGAAGGCCGCATCAGTCACCTCAAGCGCGACTACGGCATGGGCCGCAGCCGCCTCAAAGGCGCCGCCCGCAGCCGCGCGTGGTGCGCGTGGGCGATCCTCGCCTACAACCTCGACACCCACACCGTGCGATGCACCACCTGACCGCCGCTCACCCGCTCCTTCCGCGCAGCGAAATCGGGAGGAGCACCGGTCGCGGCGTGCCAAAAATCCCAGACTTCCAGTCAAAACTGGCATCACAGGCCCGCTGGACCGCCCCGAAACCTCCCCGATTCACCATCCCTCACCCTCCCACCGGGATTTTCCGGAGGAACTAACTAAGGATTCCTATTGGTGTATGAGTACAGGCCGCGGCCGCTCTTGCGGCCGAGCGCGCCCTCGGCGACGAGCGCGTCCAGGCGCACCGGGATTGGCACGTCGATGATGCGGCCGATGGCCTGGGCGACGTCCAGCCCGACGAGATCCAGCAGCGCCAGCGGGCCGAGCGGATGGCCGAGGCCAAGGTGCATGCACTCGTCGATCGCGCCCGGCTCGAGGCCCGTGCGCTCGAGCAGCTCAACCGCTTCGAAGAGGAAGGGGAACAGCAGGCGGTTGACGACGAAACCGGGGGTGTCGGGCACTTCGATTGCGGTCTTGCCGAGCGCTTCGCACAGCGCACGCGCCCGGGCGCGCGTGCGTTCGGCGACGCCGTCGGGATAGACGAGCTCGACGAGCTGCATCTTCGGCACGGGATTGAAGACGTGCAGGCCGGCGAAGCGATCCGGCCGGCCGCTGTCGGCGGCGAGCGCGTTGACCGACAGCGAGGACGTGGTCGTGGCGAGCACGGCGTCCGGTCCGAGCAGCGCGTCGAGCTCGCGCAGCAGCTCGGTCTTCGCGTCGTGGTCCTCGACGATCGCCTCAACGACGAACGTGTACTCCGCGAGGTCCTCGCGCGTACAGGTCACCTCGACGCCGGGGTCGAGCCCGTCGCGCGCCTTGTCCGCCGACTCAGGCGTGCGCGTGCACAGCAACACCCGGCCATGGGCCGCGGCGACCGTCGCGAGCCCGCGCCCCATCGTCCCCCCGCCGACGATCGCGAGGCGCTCGGTGTGGTTGGCTGATTCTCCAGTCAAGGCGCCCCGACTATTTGCCGCGGAAAACGACGAGCTGGCCGGCAAAGACGGTCATAGCCGCCCTGAGCGCCCCATTCCATTGAGGTTTTGGCCTCGGCTGGAGGCACCCATCTGGGTGGATAATGGGGATGCTGGCCGAACGGGCCCGCTCAAGCAGCTCGGGCGCGTCATCTAGGGCGGCAGCGACCCCATCGAGCGCCATGACCTCCCGGACATAGGTGTGCTGGCAGTCGCTCATGATCACTTTATCGTCTCTGCGAACGAGTCCA
>DATMGZ010000149.1:0-21135 GCA_035555155.1 Solirubrobacteraceae bacterium
GACCCCTCCGCGGCGACGACCCCGCCGCGCGACGGACCCGCGGCACCTCACCAGCTGAGCGTGCCCGGCGGCCCCTTGAACGGACCCACCAGGTCCGCGGTGATCCAGCCACCGTAGAAGTCGCTCGGCTGCGCCTCCACGCGCTCCTCGCCGGACCAGGCGCCGTCCACGCGGCCGGGGTAGAACGCGACGTATTCGCGCAGCGCCGCGTAGCCTGCCGTGGGGCTCGCGTAGGTCCAGCCGACGGCGCGGGCCCGCCGGCCGCCCACGATCGCATCGAGATAGCGGGCCGAGCCCTTGAACTCGCACCAGGTCGTGCGCGCGCTGCTCGGTTCCAACAGGTCGAGGCGCACGTCGGCCGGCGGGATGTAGATCGTCGGCGGGTGGCTGGTCTCGAGCACGCGGACAGCCCGGGTCGAATCGGCCAGCACCTCGCCGCCGAGCTCCACGCGGATGCGGGGCTCGCACGGCACCACCGCCGGCGGACGTGGGTAGTCCCAAACGCGCTCCATACCGGTCATACGCGCGCCGGCGGCCCGGCGGTTTACGACTGCGCCCGCGCCCTCGACCACTCGGCCTTGTGGGCCCGCTTGGCCGCCTGGTAGTCGGCCAGTGCCTGCGCCGAGTCGACGTCGCCGAGCGTCGGGTGCCACGGTACGAGTTCGTCGGCCGCCTCGATCCCGAAGCGCTTGGCCAGAACCGCGGCGAGAGCCTTGATCTTCATCTCGCCGAAGCCGGGCAGCGCGGCGAGATTTGCCCGCAGCGCGGCGGAGTCGGCGGCGTCGGTCCACACGCGCGCGGCATCGCCGTCGTAGCAGTCGCGCACGTGCGCGGCCAGCTCGTGCACCCGCTTGGCCATCGCGCCGGGGAAACGGTGGATCGCCGGCTTCTCGCGGAACACGGGCTCGAGGTCCGCCGCCGCGAGTGCGCCCGCGTCGAGCGTGCCGAGGCGCTGCTCCAGCGCGAGCGGACCCGAGAAGGCCTTCTGCACGCTGACCTGCTGGTCGAGCGCGAAGCCGATCAGCAGCGCCATCGGATCAGTGGCGATCAGCGCGTTGGCCTCGTCGGACTCGGTGAAGTAGAGACGGTCGGGCATCACGTGATCGTACTGGAGCCGTCGCGCCCTTCAGCCTTGCCGCGCCCGTACGGCCTCCAAGTCGGCCGGCGTGTCGACGTCGGCTCCCACGGCCAGGTGGCCGCACTCGATCCGGCGCCCGCCGCGCAGCAGCTCGCGCGCGCCCTGGTCACCCGAGAGACCCGCGATCTGACGCATCAGCTTCGGCCCGAGCACCACCGGGTGGCCGGGGCGGCCGCCGTAGGTGGCGCGCGCGCCGGGCGGCTGGTCGAGGAACCGGGCGATGACCTGAGGCGTGATCAGCGGCTCATCCCCGAGCGTCACGATCACCTTGCGGGCGCCGGCAAGCTCGGCCACGCCGCAGCGCAGCGACGCGGCCTGCCCCTCGTCCCAGTCGGGGCAGATCACCGTCTCGCAGCCGGCGAAGTCGATGCCGGCCAGCAGCTCGTCCGCGAATGCACCGAGCACCACCACGGTGCGCTCGATCGCCGGCACGGCGAGCTGGGCTCCGATCGCGTGCTCCAGCAGCGGCGCGCCGTCGAGCTCGGCCAGCAGCTTGGGCGCCTCGCCGAACCGCGACCCTGAGCCGGCGGCGAGGATCAGGCCCGCGACCTCGATCTCGCTCACATGTCCTCGAGGATCGCGGCCAGCTGCTCGAGCGAGGCGAGCGAATCCCCGGCCAGCAGGTGGTCGGTGTGCGGGATCGCGGCGACCATCCCGCGCATGAGCGGCTTGTGGCCCGGTTGCGCGGCGAGCGGATTGAGCCACACGAGCCGGTGGGCGCTGCTGGGTCCTCGGTCGGATCGGGGTTGTCGGCCAGCAGCGCCGCCGCCGCCATGATCATGCCGGGGGTGCAATGCCCGCACTGCAGGCCATGGTCGTTCCAGAACGCCTCCTGCAGCGGATGCAGATTGCCCTCTTGGCCGAGTCCCTCGATCGTCGTGACCTCGGCCCGTCGGCCTGGACGGCCAATACGGTGCACGAGGTGACCGAGCGCCGTCGAGGTGAATCGCGCAAGCGCCACAGTTCGAGGTGTCGCACCCGACGTGCGTGCCGGTCAGTCCAAGGTGGTCGCGCAGTGCATGCACGAGCAGAACACGCGGCTCCAGGTCGATCGAATGCTCGCCCCCGTTCACATGCAGACGGACAGCAGTGGTCGGGCTCGTGTCTGTCCTCCCAGTCGAGAACTGACGCCACCATACCCGCCGGACCGCGGTGCGTGAACGGATTTGTCCGCTGCGTAGTGTCCCGTACTGGCCGGCGCGGCTGCGCGACGCGGAACTCAGGCCTGGAGCAGGCTGAGCACGGCGACGCCGATGACGACGATGATCACTCCGCCGGTCTGTACTCGGCCCAGCCGCTCGCCGAACAGGAGGTAGCCGCCGACCGCGGCCAGCGTGGCGAACTGCGAGGACAGCACCGCCGCGACGGCGATCCCGTGCCGGGACCCGAGCGTGTACGCGTAGAAGCCGAGCACCTCGCAGATCCCGGACACGATCACCAGCACGAGCGCCCGGCGCGGAAGCCGCATGCGCCCGAGGACCGCCAGCGGGAGGGCCAGTGCGACCACGCCGATCAGCCGCGCCGAGAGCACGACCCAGGCCACCGGGAGCCGGGCACCCGCCCGCGCGGTGGCGTACAGGCTGAGGCCGAACACGAGCGCGGCGCCGCCCGCCAGTGCCAGCGAGCGCGACGCCTGCCTGACCTCGTGCTCCGTGGTGGCCGAGGTCGACAAGGCGGCGAGGAAGATCCCGGCCACGATCACGCACAGGGTGGCCGCGGTGGCGGGTCCGAGCGTCTCGCCCGCGGCGACCGCGATCAGCGCCGCGACCGCGCCCTCGGTGGACACCAGTGGCGCCATCAGCGCGATGTCGGCGATCCTGAAGGCGGCGTAGGCGAGCACGAGCCCGAGCACGTTGCCCCCTCCGGAGATGAAGAGCCACGCGCCCGAGGAGGCGTCGAGTCCACGTGGGATGCCGCCGACCGCGGCCGCCGGCGCCACGATCACGAGGCCGACCAGCATCACCCAGGCCACCACTGAGATCGGTGCGGTGAGCCGACTCGACCGCGACGAGCACAGGGTCGACGTCGCCCAGGCCACGGCGGCACCCAGGCCTCCCAGGATCGCGATCACGCACAGATCGTCGCAGCCGGGGCGGGGGCGGGCGCTCGGGTGGCTTCGGGTCCGCGGCGGACGAAGGTCTAACCTGGGTGTCATGAGCTACACGGCCGCCGAAGGCAGAGCGCAGTTGCTGGACACGCTCGGTGGCGCCACCGATCGGCTCGGGTTCGCGCTCGCCTCGCTCGGCGAGGCCTACGAGGCACTCGACGAACACGCCGGCGACCGGCTCGAGGTCGATCTGTTCCGCCCCGTCCGGCTCGCCTATGGGCGCGCCAAGCGCACGTACACATCGTTCGCCGAGCGCTACGACCTGCCGGCGGGATCGTTCGAGGCCTCGCACGCGCCGAATGTACGAGCCGGACACGCCCAGGACGCGATCGAGAGCGCGCTCACCGCAGTCGCCGAGGCCGACGGCGCGCTGGCCACGCTGCAGGACTCGATGTTGCCGATCGAGGTGGGCGACGAGGATGTGCGGGCCGGGCTGACCGAGGTTCGGGCGCTGGTGGGCGGCCTGCCCGACCGGGCGCGGGACCTGGTCCGGACGCTCGGCCGGTAGCCCGAGAGCAGCTTGGGAGAAGGAGGGCGTGGGCGCCGGCGCCGCCCGGTGGCGCCCGGTGGCGCCCGGTGGCGCCCGGCGTGCTTAAGTCGACAGGACTCGTGGTCGACACACCCCTTGGCCGTCTAAGCGTCTCTCCGGCGCTTAGATGGCCAAATTCGAGCTGACGCCCGCGACGTGTCGACTTAAGCACCGTCGGAACCCGGTGCATCGGCCGGGCGGTCGAGCTCGGGGCTTCGGCCGCCCCGGCCCCGTGCCCGGTTCAGCCGCCCCGGAATCCCTTCCCCGATGCGCGGTTCCCCTCCCGGCCCACGATTCGCGCCGCCACCCGCCCCAGCCCGCCACCGCCGGCGACAGAACGACAACCTACGCCGCGCCCGCCAATCCCTCCGCCGGCCAGATCCCCGCCCGCCGGTCGCGGACCCGCCAGTGGTGTCGCACCCAGGCCGGCCGCACGTCCACCCGCGCGGCGCCTGCCACGGCCACCGTCCAGCGCGCCAGCAGCTCGTCCCCGCCGGCCAGGGCCGACTCCGTCGCCGGCAGCTCGGCCAGCCACTCCCGCTCGGTCCGGTCGCGCTCAGCCGCGAACAGGGGCATCGCCCTCGCCGGGTCGCGCAGGGCGACGCGATGCAGGCGCTCGTGGCGCCACCACAGGCAGCGCTCATCGAAGCGATCCGTCGCCGGCGGCCCGAGCGGCACCGGCTGGGTGACCCGGAACGGCTTGAACAGCGACGTGCAGGGTGCCGCGGTCGCGGTGGCCCAGTGGATCGCCTCCCCGCCGGAACGGAGATCGGAGACCCAGGACGCGGTCGTCTGCGACGCCGTGACGAGGCCGGCGGCGTGCATGCACGGGGCCGCCATGCCGCCGTTGACGGGGGAGTAGTGGGGCCAGCGGCCCTCGCCGTGGGAGCGCAGCGCCGCGAACAGGCCGGCGATCGTGGGGTCGCGCGTGGCGGCGCGGGAGGTCAGCTCGCGGCGGACGCGACAGGCTGAGGCGGCGGTCCGCATGCGGTCGCTGTGGGCGGCGGCGAAGGCCGGGATCGTGAGCCCATTGGAGATGCTCTGGGTTCCGCTCCGGATCTGCTCGACGGCCCACTTGCGGCCGGCGGTCTCGAGCACCCACGCCTCGGTGGGGTCGGCGATCAGGAAGCTCGAGTGGTAGGTGAACGCGCGCCGCTCGTGGCCGCAGCCGCCGCCCTGCCCGTGGCGCTCGAGGAGGTCGGTCACGACGGAGACGGCCTCGGCGGCGGTGGCGGCGCGCTCGAGGGCGAGACGGACCAGGTCCATACCGGTGAGCCCGGTCTCGGCGTAGGACTCGGTGGTGAACACGGCTTCGTTGCCGATCGCCACACCGGCTGCGTTGGCGCCCATCTCGGCGCCCCACATCCAGAACGGCCGGCTGATCAGGATCGCGTGCGTCCGCGGTACCTGGGGGATCTCGACCCAGGTGCACCGGACCCCGGTTGCGGGGGCGTGCGCAGCCGCCGGATGCCACTCCAGCAATTGCGCCTCGTTGCAGTCGCGGTCCGAGTTCTTGGCCAGCAGGACACGCCCGTCCCCCACCACGACCACGCTGTCGCACATGCATCCAGGGTAGAGGCCCCGCGCCCCGCGCCCGGCGCCCCGCGCCCCGCGTACGCTGGGGTGATGCCGGGCTTCGTGTCACGCGTCGGCGTCCGTCTGAGCGCGATCTGGGACAACCCGCGGCTGTGCGCGATGCTCGGGGCGGCGGCGATCGCCTTCTCGAGCATCCTCGTCCGGCTCAGCCACGCCTCGCCCTCGACTGCGGCGATCTTCCGCTGCGCCTACGCGCTCCCGCTGCTCGGGCTGCTGGCGTGGTGGGAGGACCGGCGCTTCGGCCCGCGGGACTGGCGCGACCGGCGGATGGCGATCGGTGCCGGCGTGTTCTTCGCCGCCGACCTGATCCTGTGGCATCACTCGATCGCCGACGTCGGCGCAGGGCTCGCGACCGTACTGGCCAACGTCCAGGTGGTGCTGGTGCCGCTCGTGGCCTGGGCGGTGCTGGCCGAGCGTCCGCATGCCCGCGTGCTGGCGGCACTGCCCCTGGCGCTGCTCGGGGTCCTGCTGATCTCCGGCGTGCTCGAGCACGGCGCCTTCGGTCGCGATCCGGCCCGCGGCGCCGCCTTCGGGTTGGGCGCCGGCGTCGCCTACGTCGGCTTCCTGCTGCTTCTGCGGCGCAGCGGGGTGGATCTGCGCCGGCCCGGGGGGCCGCTGTTCGACGCCACCGCGACAGCGGCCGTGTTCTGCATCGCCGCCGGGCTGGTGATCGGAGACGCCCACCTCGTGCCCGCCTGGCCGGGGGCGGGCTGGCTGATCACGCTGGCGCTCACCTCGCAGGTCCTGGGGTGGTTGCTGATCGCCACCTCCCTGCCGCGGCTGCCGGCGGCGATGACCTCCGTGCTGCTGACGATCCAGCCGGTCGGATCGGTGATCCTCGCCGCGCTGATCTTCAGCGAGTCGCCCAGCCCGCTGCAGCTGGCCGGCGTGGTGCTGATCATCGGCGCGCTCCTGACCGCGACTCGGACCGGGCGCAGCCGAGCCGTCGATCCGATCGTGACCGCTGAGCACGGGCACTCCGAGCCGGTCGCGGTGCTCGCGCCCGCGTCGACCGGCAACGTCGGCGCGGGCGGCATGGGAGACTCCGGCGTATGAGCTCACTCGCCGACACCTCCGACCCCGGCGAACAGGTCCACTATCGCGCCTGCACGGTCTGCGAGGCGATGTGCGGACTCGAGATCCGCCACGCCGGGGGCGACGTGGTCTCGATTCGCGGCGATGAGCAGAACGCGTTCTCCCGCGGGCATATCTGCCCCAAGGGCAACGCGCTGCAGGATGTGCACGCCGACCCGGACCGCATCCGCCATCCGCTGCGCCGCACCGCCGACGGATGGGAGCGCGTGGACTGGGAAGAGGCGCTCGACGACATCGCGGCCCGGCTGATCGCGATCCAGCGCCGGGACGGTCGTGATGCGGTCGGCGTCTACGTCGGCAACCCGACCGCCCATCACCTCGGCCCTCTGCTGATGCTCGGCCCGCTACTCGCCTCGCTGCGGACGCGCAACCGCTACTCCGCCACCTCGCTCGATCAGCTCCCGCACATGCTCGCGGCGTGGAAGCTGTTCGGCCATCAGGCGATGTTCCCCGTGCCCGACATCGACCGCACGCAGTTCTTCCTCTGCCTGGGCGGCAACCCGATGGCCTCCAACGGGAGCCTGATGAGCGCCCCGGGCTTCCGTCATCGGTTGCGCGCGCTGCAGGCCAGAGGCGGCCGGTTCGTCGTGGTCGATCCGCGCCGCACCGAGTCGGCCGCGGTGGCCGACGAGCACCTGTTCATCCGCCCCGGCACCGACGCCTGGCTGCTGCTGGCGATGCTGCACGTGATCTTCGCCGAGGGGCTGGCCGACCCCGGCGACAGCGCCGCCTATCTCGACGGGCTCGATGAGCTGGCGAGGAACCTGGCGGACTTCCCCCCGTCGCTCGCGTCCGCGGTGACGGGCATTGCCGAGGACCGGATCCGTGGCCTCGCCCGCGAGTTCTCCGCCGCCCCGTGTGGGATCGCGTACGGCCGGGTGGGGCTGTGCACGCAGGAGTTCGGCGGCCTCGCCGCGTGGCTCGTGTACGTGCTGAACATCGTGACCGGCAATCTCGACCGCGCGGGCGGAGTGATGTTCACGACGCCCGCGGTCGACCCGCTGCCGCTCACCGCGGCGATCGGCCTGTCGGGCTCGTTCGACCGCTACCGCTCCCGGGTGAGCGCGCTGCCGGAGTTCTCCGGAGAGCTCCCGACGGCCGCGCTGGCGGAGGAGATCGAGACGCCCGGCGAGGGCCAGATCCGGGCCCTGATCGTGCACGCCGGCAACCCGGTCCTGTCGGCTCCCAACGGCCCGCGGCTGGAGCGAGCGCTGCCCGGCCTGGAGCTGATGGTCTGCTTCGACCTCTACCTGACCGAGACCAGCCGCCACGCGGACTACATCCTGCCGCCGCCGAGTCCGCTCGAGACCTCCGAGTACGACCTCGCGCTGAGCCTGCTCGCGGTGCGCAACGTGGCGCAGTTCTCCGCGCCGCTGTTCTCGCCGCCGCCGGGAGCACGTGATGACTGGGAGGCGCTGGCCGGGCTCACGGCCCGTCTGCTCGCCCGCGACCGTCGTGGCAGCGCCGTCGCGGCGGCCTTCCGTGCCGCGGTCGGACCGTTGGGCGCCGACGGGCTGCTCGACCTGTTGCTCCGGCTCGGCCCCTACGGGCACCCGGCCGGGGCCGGTGCGCTGATCCGGCGCACGATCGGCCGCGCGCCGCTGACCGGCGCAGCCTGGGGAGCACTGAAATCGCTGCTCGGGCGCGGGCCGTGGACCACCGCCCTGCCGGCCGGAACCCCGCTTCCCGCCGGCGTTCCGGCCTCCGGCCTGACCCTGGAGACGCTGCGCGACCATCCCCACGGCCTTGACCTGGGCCCGCTCAGGCCGCGGCTTCCCGAGCGTCTGTTCACCGAGGGCAAGCGCGTCGCGCTCGTGCACGACATCTACGTCTCCGACATGGAACGGCTGCGCGCGCGGAGCGAGTCGGTGATCCCCGGAGCGGGCGAGCTGACCCTGATCGGCCGCCGCCACCTGCGCAGCAACAACTCCTGGATGCACAACAGTCGCCGCCTGGTCAAGGGCAAGTCGCGCTGCACGCTGATGATCCACCCCGATGACGCCGCCGAGCGCGGCCTCGAGGATGGCACGACTGCGGTCGTGAGCTCCCGCGTCGGGGAGCTGGAGATCACCGTCGAGGTCACCGACGCCCTGATGCCCGGCGTCGTCAGCATCCCGCACGGCTGGGGGCACCATCGCGGTGAGGTCGGCTGGCGGATCGCCGAGTCCAACGCCGGTGTCAGCATCAACGACATCACCGACGAGCGGCGCGTGGACGGGCTCAGCGGTACGGCGGCGTTCAGCGGGGTCCCGGTGCAGGTGCGCGCCCGCAGCCAGTCGGGCGTCGAGCTCGCCGCCGGTGCCGAGCGCGGCTGAGCGCCGCGCGACCGCTGTGACCGACGACGCGATCCAACGGGTCGACACGCTGATCCAGGTCGCCCTGCGCATCGCGCGCTCGGCCAAGAACGGCCGGATCGTGCTCGCGCGGACCGCCGATGCGCTCGATCCGGGCTGGATCCCGCGGCCCTGGGGAGACGAGATCGCGGCCGAGCTCGAGCTCGCCCGTGAGAAGGCGCGGGAGCCGATCGAGCCCAAGCGGGTCGAGCAGGCGCTGCGCGCTGCCTGGGGTGGCAAGCCGACCGATGAGCTCGACGAGCTCGAGCTCGAGCCCGTGGCGATCACGGCGACGGCGCAGGTGCATCGCGGCGTGCTCCACGGCGAGCCGGTCGCGGTCAAGGTGCTCCGCCCCGGGATCGCCGCCGGCATCCGCCAGGACCTCGTGCTGCTCGAGGGCCTGCTGCCGCCGCTGCGCTCGGCCTTCCCCGCGATCGATGCCCGGCGGCTGCTCGACGAGGTGCGTGAGCGCGTGCTCGACGAACTTGACCTCGAGGCCGAGGCGACCACACAGCGGCGCTTCCATCGCGGGCTGCGCGATCACGCCTTCCTCACCGTCCCGGCCCCGGTGACGCGGCTCTCGCACGAGGGAGTGATGGTCAGCGCCTGGGTCGACGGCGTCCCGATCGATCATGCTGCGGACACCGACCAGGCGGCCCGGCGGCTGCTCGTGTTCTCGCTCGGGTCCGCGCGCTCGGGGGTGGTGCACGCGGATCTTCACCCCGAGGACGTCCTCGTCGAGGCCGACGGCCGGGTCGCGATCGTCGATTTCGGCGCGACGCGGACGGTGCCGCCCGAGCGCGTCGCCGCCTCCTTGGCCGCCGTCGAGGCCTTCGCCGCCGAGGAGGGGACGGCCTTCGCCGCTGCGGTGGCGCAGCTCGGCTGGCTGAGTGCGGCGGCTGCCCCGACGGCGCTCGGCCTGGCACGCCGCGCGCTCGGCGAGCTGGCCGGACCCGGGCCCGTTCGGCTTGATTCCCGCGCCGTCGTCGCGGCGCGGGACCGGCTGTTCGACGAGCCCGACTCGGTCGTCGAGCTGATCCTCACCGGCGTGCTCCCGCCCGAGGACCTGTGGCCGGCCCGGGGCGTGGCTCAGCTGTTCGGGACGATCGCGCGGGTCGGCGCCACCGCGGACTGGCTCGAGCTGATCCGCGCATCACTGCGCGACGGTTGGGAGGCTGCCGCCGGCTGATCGGCGCAGGCGAGCACCTCGATCGGCTCCGCCTTCCCTTTCAGCTGGACGCTGCCGCGCGAGGCGAGGGCGAGCGGCATCGGCACCCGGGGGCGGCGCTGACGTCCCGGTAGCCCGGCGCGCTCGGCGATCAGACCGGCGCTGCCGCTCGGGTCTGGGTCGCCGGCACCGAGGCGCTGACGTCGGGCGGCTCCGTCGTCCTGGACCCCCCGAGCCGGAGGTACAGCGCAGGGAGAACGAACAGGTTCATCAGCGTCGAGGTGGCCAGTCCGCCGAGGATCACGATCGCCATCGGGTTCTCGATCTCCTGGCCGGGCCGGTTGCCGAAGATCACCAGGGGTGCCAGCGCGAGCGCGGTGGCCAGCGCGGTCATCAAGATCGGTGACAGGCGCTCGCCGGCGCCGCGCATGACCAGCCGCAGTCCGAACGGCTCACCCTCCACGTGCTCGAGGTACTGGAGGTGGCTGATCATCAGGATTCCGTTGCGGGCGGCGATCCCGAGCACGGCGAAGAATCCGACGAGCGCGCCGAGCGAGATCGTGCCCACCGCTCCCCAGGCCGCGAGGACGCCGCCCACGAGCGCGACCGGGAGCGTCATGAACATGATCGACGCCAGCCGGAAGCTCCGGAATGCGGCCTGGAGCAGGAACAGGATTGCGATCGCCGCGGCGATGCCCATGTCGAGCAGCTTGTCCTGCGCCGCCTGCCGCTCGGCCGCCTCGCCCAGCAACTCGAAGTGATAGCCGAGTGGGAGCCGGATCGTCGCCAGGCGTGCGCGGACGGCGTTCGTGACCGCGCCGAGGTTGCTGGCGCTGACGTTGGCCTCGACATCGATGTTGTTCGAGCCGTTGTACCGCGTGATGTCGCTCGGTGTCTGGTTGACCGTCAGGTTGGCGACCTTCCCGAGCGGGACGTGGCCGCCGCCCGGCGTGTCGATCAAGAGTCGCTTGACGTCGCTCAGGCTCTGACGGCTCGCCGGCGTGCTGTAGATCGACACGCCGAGGAAACGTCCGTTCTGGATCACGTCGCCGGCTTCCTGGCTCCCGAAGATCACCGCCGCCGCTCTGCGTACGGCGCCCGGGGTGAGACCGTAGTGCTGGGCGGTGGTCGCGTTGACGGTCTCCTGGATCTGGGGGATGAATCCCTGCGACTGTGGATGCACGTCGAGCAGGCCGGGAACGCCGGCGAGTGCCGCGGTCACCTGCCTCGAGGCGCTCTGGAGCCGGCCGAAGTCGGGACCGAGGATCCGCACCACGAGGTCTTCGCTCGTGTTGGAGATCGTCTCGTCGATCCGCTCGTGCAGGTAGGTCGTGACATCGAGGAACGTGCCCGGGTATGAGGCGCCGACCGCGCGGACCGCCGCGAGTGTCTTGTTGATGTCGGCGTGCGGAGAGAGACTCATCCACTGCTCCGAGAACTCGGGCCCGGCGATCTCCTCGCCGAGCAGGGCCTGGCCGATGTGGGCGCCGATGTGCTCGACGCCGGGGATCCGCAGCAGCTTCCGCTGCAAGCTCGTGACCACCCGCTTCATCTCCGGCAGCGACGTCCCCGGTTTCGTGTCGAAGTGCATGAGGAAGTCCTGCTCCTTGAACGACGGGAACAGGTCCTGGCCGAGATTCGGGAGCACGAGCGCGCCGGCGGCGATCGCGACCACGACCGTGCCGATCGCCCACCGCGGCCGGCGGAGCACCGGGGCCAGAATCGTCGCGTAGGAGCGCTTGAGCACGCGCATCAGCGGCGGGTCCGCTGATCCGAGACGTGCACTGGGCAGCAGGATCATCGCGAGTGCCGGCGTCACCGTCAGCGCCACGAGCATCGAGGCGAGGACGGCGAGCGCGTAGGCCAGCGCGAGTGGCCGGAAGAACGATCCCGTCAACCCCCCGACGAACACGACCGGGAGCACGGCGACGATGTTGATCAGCGTTGCGTACAGAATCGCCGTTCGGACCTCGAGTGAGGATGCGAGCAGGAGCGAGAGTGGTGTCGTGCGGCGCCCCTTGGAGCGCCAGGCGCGCAGGCGCCGCACGATGTTCTCCATGTCGATGATCGCGTCGTCGACGACGACGCCCACGGCAACGGCGAAGCCGGCCAGGATCATCGTGTTGATCGTCGCCCCCTCGGCATCGAGGACGATCCCGGCCGCCGTCAGCGACAGTGGGATCGCCAGCAGGCTGACGAGCGCGGCGCGCCACTCGAACAGGAACGCGAGCAGCACGAACACGACCAGGATGCAGCCGAGCACGACCGCGAAGCCGAGATTGCTGATCGCCGTGTGGATGAACGTGGACTGCCGGAAGATGTGTGAGTCGATCGTGACGCCGTGCAGTCCGGGAGCGAGCGCCGCGAGCGCTCTGTCGATGCCGTTGGTCACGTCCAACGTGTTGGCGCCGGGGAACTTCTCCACCACGAGCATCAGCCCCGGGCCCGCGTTGACGACAGCATCTCCGATCAGCGGGGGAGCCCCGTAGACCACCCGGGCGACGTCACCGATCGTCAGCGTCCGCCCACCGCGTCGAGCCAACGGCACCGCGGCCAGCTGCTGTGGTGTGGTGATCGCCTGGACCTTGCGGATGTCCAGCCGCTGGTTGGGTGTCTCGATGAACCCGCCGGTCCCGATCGCCGTCCCGGTCGTGAACGACAGCAGGCCCGCGTCGACCGCGTCCGAGGTCGCGTTGAGGAGCTGATCGAGGGGGACTCGGTCGGCGACCATCTGCGGCACGTCCGCCTCGACCTCCACCTCCTTGCGCTTCTCCCCCCAGATCGCGACGTTGGCGACTCCGGGGACGTGAAGGAGGCGGTTCCTGATCGTGTAGAGCGCGACGGTTGAGAGATCGAGCGGTGAGAGCGTCTTGGAGGTGAGCGCGATCTGCATCACCCGGCTGGTGGCGGAGACGATCGGATACAGCGACGGCGGCGCCGCCCACGTGGGGAGTGTCGGCGCCGAGGCCGAGAGGCGCTCCTGCACGAGTTGGCGCGCCTGGAGCACGTCCGTGCCGTTCTTGAAGTAGAGGAAGATCGCCGACAGCTGCGGCACGGACTCGGAGCGGATCTGGTTCACGCCGGGGACGCCCTGCAGCGCATTCTCGAGCGGCACCGTGACCAGCTGCTCGACCTCGGTCGGCGAGAGCCCGAGGCATTCGGTCTGGATCTCGACGCTGACCGGCGCGAACTCGGGGAACACGTCGACCTTCTGGTGGCCGAGAGTCTGGACGCCGAACAGCACCAGCGCCGCTGCCGCCGCCACCACCAGGTAGCGGTAGCGCAGACTCGAACGGATGATGAAGCGCATGCGATCAGGCTCCGGCGGTTCTCGTCGCGCCGCCACGCATGGGGCCGGTCCGTCGCATCAGGTCTGTTCCAGGACTCCCGTCTGGACGCCGAACAGCTCTTCGGCCCCCACGGTCACGACCCGCGCGCCGGCGCTCGGCCCCCTGAGCAGGTACACGGAGTTGCCCGAGATGTGGTCGACCGAGATCGGGACCTCCGTGTAGGTCAGTGGCGAGAGGCTCCTGAACACGTACGTGTTTCCGTTGGAGTCGTAGATCAGTGACGAATAGGGGACGATCACGGTTGGGCTTCCCGCGGGCTGCTTGAACGGAGCCGGCACGCTCTGGACGGTCGCGGTCTGGAGCCCGAGCTGCTGGGCCCCGACCGGCGTGAGCACGACGTGCCCCGTCGGGCTTCCGGGGACCCGGACGAGACGTCCGGCGACCGGGATCTTGGGGCTGCCCGAGCTTCCGCAGGCGGAGATCGAGACACCGGCGAGCACGAGCATCGCTGCGAGGGCGTGTCTTACGTCGAGCATTGGTTCACCTCAGGACCATCGGCTGCGATTCGGGTGCTGACCACGCCGGCATCTCCTCGGGCTCGGGAGCGGCGATCGGCTCCGCAGGTCCGAGCCGCAGATGCACGGCGGGCAGGATCAACTGGTTCACCGCGAGCGAGGTCAGAAGACCTCCGAGCATCACGGCCGCCGCCGTGTGCGTCAGTTCGTTGCCGGCCACCTCACCCATGACCACGAATGGGAGGAGGGTGGCGGCGCTCACCGCGCCGGCACCGAGCGTCGGACCGAAGCGCTCCGACGCCGCGCGGGCGACGATCTCTCGCGATAGGGGACCGCCGTCGGCGCCGTGGAGCCGGCGGATCCGATCGACGATCACCACGCCCTGGCGAACCGCGAATGCGAGGACGCCGAGCAACCCGGCGTACGTGCCCAGCGAGCTCGTCTCACCGCTCAGCAGCGCCACCACCAGGCCGCCGCTGAGGGTCACGGGGATAACGAGGAACAGCAGGAGCGCCAGGCGCCAGCTGCCCACCGCCGCCTGCAGCAGGAGCAGGATCCCGACCGCCGCGGCGAGCAGGTAGGAGATGAAGGCGGTGTGCGCGGTCGGGTCATCGGGCGTACCGCCCACGATCTCGGCGTGGTATTCCAGCGGGTAGGCGATGCTCGCCAGCGGGCCGCGCAGAGCATCGGCCGCCGAGCCGACGCTGCGTCCGGACACGGTGGCGACCACGTCGACGTACCGGGAGATGGCCTGGTGCTGGATGTCGACCGGATCCGGCTTCACGCTCACCGCGGCGATGTCCCCCAGGCGGACGTGGCCGCCGTTCGAGGTGTCGATCAGCATGTTCCTGACGCTGCTGAGGCTGCCGGCCTCGGCGGGCGTTCCCCGAACGACGACGTCGAACACCGCCTGGTCCTGGAAGAAGTTTCCGACCGCCAGGCCGGAGATCAGCGTCGAGGCTTCGCGCCGCGCATCGCCGGGAAGCACGCCGGCGCGGACGGCGCCGTCGTCGTTGATCGCGACCTCGATGTTGGGCTCCTGGGTCGGTGACTCGATCTGCGCGGGCCCGAGGCCGCTGACGTGCGACATGAGCGCGCCGACGTGGCGCGCCAGCGCGCCGAGCACCGCATAGTCCTCGCCGTAGACGCGGACATCGACCTGGTGGGCGGCCGGGGCGAGGACCCCGCTGGTCACGTCGCCCTCGTAGGTGCTGACGCTCGACTGCATCCCCGGCGTCGATCCCGCGACCTGCCGTACTGCCGCCAGGGCCTGGTCATAGTCCGTGCCAGGCTCGAGCGCGACGAAGATCTGGCCCGAGCTCGTATCGACGATCTGATCCGCGCTGACGGCGCGCCCCAGCGTGGCACCGACGTCGGCGACGGCGGGCAGCGCGCGCAGCCGGTTCAGCACCCGCCCGGTGATCCGGTCCATCTCACCCAGCGAGGTCCCCGCCGGTCCATTCCAGGCCACGACGAGATTGCGGTCCTTGAACGAGGGGGTAGCCGGCTCGCGCAGGAACGGGAGCATGGCGACCGCCGCGAGACCGATCACGCAAACGCCGATCAGGACGGCCCGCGGGATGCGCAGCGCGTACGCGAGCATGCTCGCGTAGGCCGCGCTCACTCGGCACCCGATCCGAGAATCATGGGCCCGCGGCTCCCCGCGATCGAACAGCACCATCGCCAGCGCCGGGGTGAGCGTGAGCGAGACGAGGAGCGACGCAATCACGGCCAGCCCGAACGCGAGCAGCATCGGATGTACGAACGTCGCCGCCGAGCCGTTGGCGAAGAACACCGGTGCAGCCGACAGGAGCACGATCAGGGTCGCGTACCCGAGCGGGCTGCGGAGGCGGGCGCAGGCGTCGATCACGACCGTCCCGACGGACTCGCCGCCGCCGGAGGCGTTCCGTTCTCTCACGCGGCGCGCGATCTCGTCCGCGGCACCGAGCGCATCGTCGAGAACGACCGCCGTGGCGACGACGAGGCCGAGCACGATCAGCGGGTTCAGCGTGTAGCCGAGCGCGTCGAGCAGCAGCAGCGCGCTGAGCAGCGAGACCGTCACGCTCGCGACGGTGATCACCACGGCCCGAGCGGCGCCGAACAGGGCGACCAGCACCAGCAGCGCGAGCACGGCGCCGACCGCGACCGCCACGGCCGTGTCGCTCAGGCCCTTGGAGATGTAGGTCGCGGGCCGGAAGAATGAGCTGTCGATCCTCACTCCCGGGAGCGCGGGCCGGAGCTCGCCCAGCGCCCGCTCGATCCCCTTGGTGACGCCGAGCACGCTGGCCGACGGAAGCTTCTGAACCATCAACACGAGCCCGGGGCCGGTGCCCACGAAGCCGTTGCCGATCAGCGGCTGGTGGTCCTGCACGACGGCGGTCACGGAGCCGAGCGGCTCGCGTCCCGGCGCGCCCGCGATCGGCACGGCGGCAAGATCCCTGGGCGTGCCGAGCGGGAGCACCGGCCTGATCTCCAGCCGTTGGTTGGGGCCGTCGAGGAACCCGCCGGTGCCGGGAGCGGCGCCCTCCAGGTAGCTGAGTGGCGAGACGAGCTGAGAGTTGCCGGCCGTGTTGATGATCTGCTGCAGGCTGATCGCGTGGGCCGCCAGCGTGGCTGGGTCGACGAGCACCTGGAGCTGGCGATCCTGCTGTCCGAAGATCGCCACGTTGGCGACGCCCGGCACCCCGGACAGTCGCGGCTTCACGATCCAGCGGGCCAGGTAGGAGAGCTCGATCCCGCTGAGCGACTTCGACGTGAGCCCGATCATCATCACGCGGCTCGAGGACGAGAGCGGCTGGATCAACAGCGGCGGCTTGGACACGTTGGGCAAAGAGAACGCATTCGTCAGCCGTTCCTGAACGAGCTGCCGGGCGTGAAGGACCGTGGTGCCGGGCTCGAAGTAGAGATCCACCGACGACAGGCCCGGAACCGAGTTCGAGCGCATATCCCAGACCCCCATGATCCCGCTGAGCAGGTTGTTCTCGAGCGGGACCGTGATGTATTGCTCAACCTCTTTGCCCGAGAGGCCCAGCGCCTCGGTCTGCACCTCGAGGACCGGGCCCGATGCGAGTTCGGGCACCGCGTCGTTGGGCATCTGTTGGAGCGCGACCACTCCGAGCACGATCAGCCCGACGGCGGCGCCGAGGAGGAGCATGCGGAAGCGCAGGGCCCCCGCGAGCACCGAGCGAACCATCGCCCTACGGACTCACGCCGGGCACGCCAGCCGGCTCCGGCCGCTCGAGATCAGCGATGTAGAGTGCGACATCCGCCCCAGACGTCCGATCGACTCATAAGAGGGCTCTTAGAGCCCACTCTTGAAGAGTATCCCGGAAGCCCGGAAATGCAAGCGATATTGCGGCCATCCTCGTCCCATTCTCCGGCCGCCCGGCTGCTGCTGGTCGAGGACGACGAGAAGCTGGCCGGGACACTCGCTCGCGGGCTCGAGCACGAGGGCTACACGGTCGACGTCGCCACCACCGGTCACGACGCGCTCGGACGGGCCGACGTGTGCGATTACGACGCGGTCGTGCTCGACGTATTGCTGCCGGGCGTCGGCGGCCACGACGTGTGCCGAGCGATCAGAGAGCGCGACCGATGGATCCCGGTCATCATGCTCACGGCACTCGGAGAGGTGAGCGACCGGATCACCGGCCTTGACGCCGGAGCCGACGATTACCTCGTCAAGCCGTTCGACTTCGATGAGCTGCTCGCGCGCCTGCGGGCGCTGATCCGGCGTGGCCCCTCCGAGCGACCGCGTGTGCTCGAGGCCGGGCGGCTGCGGGCCGATCCGATGACCCGGATCGTGAGCTGGGACGGGCACGATGCCGAGCTGACACCGCGCGAGTTCGAGCTGCTGCAGTTCCTGATCCGCCGCCCCGGGCAACTCGTGTCTCGGGCCCAAGTGCTCCGCCAGGTGTGGTCGCAGGACTACGCGGGCTCGCCGAACGTGGTCGACGTGTACGTCGGCTACCTGCGCCGCAAGCTCGAGCGTCCCGGGGGCGGGCAGCTGATCCGCACCGTGCGGGGAGCGGGGTTCATCCTGGAGCCGCGGTGAGACTTCCGATCCGAATCCGGCTGACGGCATGGTACGCACTGTTCCTGGCGGCGATCATGGTCGCGCTGGGCGCGTTCCTGGTGCTGAAGCTGCGCGCGGATCTGCGGGCGACGATCGATCGCGAAGTGCGGACGAGCTCCGCTGCGATCACGGCCAGCTACGGGCGTGAGGGCGCCGTCGGATTCCGTGAGACCGCCGCCGCGGCGCTGATCCGCAGCGGTTCCTTCGCCCAGGTGGCCGACACGCGCGGCGGTGTCCTCACCAGCTTCGGCGGTGACACTGCGCAGGATCCGGTCGTGGCGCCGGCCCGGCTCGCGGTGGACAGCCGAGCCGCGTCGCTGATCGACGTCGACGGCGGCGACGCCGAGCACCGCTACCGCGCGCTCATCACTCCGGTCCCCGGCTCGGCCGGGCAGTACGTGGTCGTCGCGGAATCTCTGCAGGGCGTCGACGAGGCTGTCCGGAAGATCCTCGTCCTGTTGCTGATCGCGGTGCCGGTCGCCCTCGCCATCGCCGGCATCGGCGGCTGGCTGCTCGTGCGCAACGCGCTGCTCCCGGTCGATCGGATGCGCCGGAAGGCCGACCGGATCGGGATCGACCACCTGCACGAGCGCCTGGCGGCGCCACATCCGAGCGATGAGATCGGTGCGCTGGCGATCACGCTGAACGCGATGCTGGATCGGCTCGAGGCCGGCGTGAGCGCGCGGCGAGCGCTTGTCGCCGATGCGTCGCACGAGCTTCGCACCCCGCTGGCGTCGATGCGCGCCGAGCTCGACGTGAGCCTTCGCGATCCCGAGCGGACGCCGGCCGAGCGGGCGACGCTGGAGAGCGTCCGCGAGGACGTCATCAGGATGAGCCGCACGGTCGACAACCTGTTGACTCTCGCGCGTGCCGACGAGGGGGCGCTGGAGCTCGTCCGCGGTCCGGTCGAGCTCGATCGCGCGGTCGAGAGCGTCGTCGGCACGCTGCACGGGCTTGCCGATGCGCGCGGCGTGACGCTGATCGGCTCCGGGCGCGGCGGGACCGTCCAGGCCGACGAGCGGCGACTCACGCAGGCTCTGACCAACCTGGTCGAGAACGCGATCAAGTACACGGCGCCCGGAGGCGAGGTCGTGATCTCGAGCTGGCGCGGAGGCGAGCGGGCCGGCGTCAGCGTGGTCGACACGGGGACCGGAATCCCGGTGCAGGACCTGGAGCGCATCTTCGATCGCTTCTATCGCGCCGACCCCTCACGCGGGCGCGAGAGCGGCGGGAGCGGCCTTGGACTGGCGATCTGTCAGGAGATCGCGACCGCACACGGGGGCAGCATCTCGGTGCAGAGCAAGGAGGGCAGCGGCAGCACCTTCACGCTCACCCTCCCGGCCGCCGCCGGCTCCCGGGACATGGTCGGCGCGGCTTGACGGACCGACCCCGCGCTGCGAGTCTTGCGTGCCGATGAGCAGCCGGGAGCTAGGACCCGCCGACGCGAGTCTCCAGATCAAGACCTATCGCGAGGGACGCGCCGCCAAGGTGGGGCACGACCTGATCATCGAGGTGGGGGACTGGCAGGCCACCCTCGAGCTCGGCGACGGCGCGTCGCCGTCGAGCGCCCGCTTCACCGCCGACTCCCGCTCGCTCACGATCCTCGAGGGCCTGCGTGGCCTCAAGCCGCTGAGCGACCGCGATCGCGGCGAGATCGTCAAGACGATCGACAGCAAGGTGCTGCGCCACGCCCCGATCGCGTTCACCTCGACCGACGTGAGCCAGGACGGGGACACGCTCACCGCGACGGGGCAGTTGGAGATCGCGGGCGCCAAGCACGAGATCACGGTCACGCTTCACGGCGCGGCCGAGGGACGATATGCCGGCAGCGTCGCCGTCCAGCAGAGCGCCTGGGGGATCAAGCCCTACTCGGGGCTGATGGGCGCGCTCAAGGTGCGCGACGAGGTCGAAGTCGTGCTCTCACCCCGCTGAGGCGACCGGCCCGGCTCGTCCATCCGCGACACGAGTCCGATCAGCGGCACCCACGGCCCGTGCTCGCGGGCCCTCTGCCTTCATGCTCGCTACCTCCTGTAGCTCCCAGAACAGGCTCCCCGAACCCGCGGGAATGATCGTAGGCGCGGTGGTCGCATGTGTCGGTACGCGCGTACCGGCAGCTATGGCTTGTACAGGCGTTCGAGCAGGTTCAGCATCGCCGGCGAGGTCTGAAGGTTGCCCGGGCAGCAGGTGGGGCCGCCGACGGCACTGATCCCGATCTCGATGTGCGGTCCGGTCGAGATGCCGACGATCCCGCACCCGACCTCGGCGATCGGCTGGCCTGCGTGCACCACCGTCCCGACCGGCACGAGCGCGGGGTAGGCGTGGCCGTAGTAGATGTAGCGGCCGTTGAGCGGGCCGCCGGCGACCTGCAGAACCGGCGCCGAGGGGCCGAACCCGGACACGCCCTCCTGCACGATGATGCCGTTGGTGACGGCGACCTCCACCGCCTGGGGGCCGCACGCCGCGCCGACGGTGGAGATGTCGACGCCCTGGTCGGGCTCCCACGTGCTCGCCGGCTCGACGATCGACAACGGCGCGAGCGGGAAGACGAAACCCTCGCCGGCGTTGAGCGAGTTCAGCTCCTGAACGATCTTGAGCTCGCGCTTGACCTCGGCCAGCGACACCGCGTGCGCGGTCGGATCCCCGACCGGCGTGTCGGTCGAATACGACGGGATCACCGCGCCGGCCGCCGGCGCCGTCATCCCGTCGTCTTCGAGCGTCACGCCGATCGGCGACCCGACCGCGCACGCGGTGTCGCTGGCCGAGGTCAAGCGCGAGCTCAGGATCGTGCAGGAGCTCAACTCGCTCAACGCCGGCGAGGGATTCGTGTTCCCGCTGGCGCCGCTGTCGATCGTCGAGCCGCCGAGCACGTGGGAGCCCGACCAGGGCGTCGACATCTCGACCGTCGGCGCGGCCTGCGGCCCCCACGCGGTGGAGGTCGCGGTCACCAACGGGATCATCGTGCAGGAGGGCGTGTCGGGGTTCGGCCCCGCGGCGCCCGTCCTGCGGGTGGCCGGGGGCCCGCTCAACGGTCGCTACATCTACTACGGCCATGCCTACCCGGCGCTCGTGCCCGTCGGGACCGTCGTGCACGCGGGTCAGCCGATCGCCGAGGTCGGGTGCGGGATCGTGGGCATCTCCACCGGACCGCACATCGAGATCGGGATCAGCGCCGTCGGCGGCCCCAGCTGCTGTCCCGGCAATCTTCAGACATCTCCGGCGATGTTGAACCTGCTCGAGCGGCTGTACCGCCCGTAGGCGCGATCGTTCCGGAGGGTTCCGCGAGCGTGTT
>DATMGZ010000150.1:0-21823 GCA_035555155.1 Solirubrobacteraceae bacterium
ATCGTCCACGCCGGCGACTTCATGACGCTGACGGTGCTGCGCGATCTGCAAGAGCTCGGGCGGGTGGTGGCGGTGCACGGCAACGTCGACGATCAGCAGCTGCGCGTGGCGCTGCCCGAGGCGCGTGTGCTCGCCGTCGACCGCGTCCGGATCGGGATCGTTCACGACGCGGGGCCCTCACCGGGCCGGCTCGAGCGATTGCGGAAGCGGTTTCCGGAGGCCGATGCGGTGGTGTTCGGCCACTCGCACATGCCGCTGCACGAACGCGCCACCGACGGGTTTCAGATCTTCAACCCCGGTAGCCCGACCGAACGGCGCCGGGCGCCGGCGCACACGATGGGGATCGCGCGGGTCGAGGGTGGCCGGGTGGAATTCGAGCTGGTGGCAATCGACTGACGGGGCGCTTGACGCTGTGTCCCGCCGAAGTGCTGCAACTGAGTTCCGGGGGCCGGAACTCAGTTGCAGCGCTTTACCCGGACCCGCCCCACCTGGAGTGCACCTGCACCCCAACCAGCAGCGCCGGCTGGCACACTGACCCACGCCCATGGACCTGTCGATCTTCTTTGCCGGCACCGCCGGCTCGATCCCGACGGCCAGGCGCGGACTGCCGGCGCTGCTGGTCAGGCGCGGTGGGGACCGGATCCTGTTCGACTGCGGCGAGGGAACGCAGCGGCAGCTGGTTGCCTCGGTGGGGCTGACCGAGCTGACCGAGATCTTCCTCACCCACTTCCACGCCGACCACTGGCTGGGGCTTCCGGGTCTGCTGAAGACGTTCGATCTGCGGGGCCGCGACCGGCCGCTGACCGTCTACGGGCCGGGCGGGCTGCGCGATCTGATGGCGTTGGCGATGCGGGCGGCGGGGCGGGTGAGCTTCGCGCTCGAACTGGTGGAGCTCGAGCCGGGGGACGTTCTCGAGCGCGGCGGGTACCGGATCGCGCCGTTCCCGGTCACCCATCGCGGGCCGGCGTTCGGGTACGCGCTGTTCGAGGACGAGCGTCCCGGTGTGTTCGATCCCGAGGCGGCGGTGCGGCTGGGGCTCGCGCCCGGGCCGGAGTTCGGCCGCGTGCAGCAGGGCGAGACGGTCAAGGGCGTCTCGCCCGAGCAGGTGCTCGGGCCGCCCCGGCGGGGGCGCAAGTTGGTCTTCTCCGGCGACACGATGCCGTGCGAGACGCTCGCGATCGCGGCGCATCAGGCCGATGTGCTGGTCCACGAGGCGACGTTCGCGGAGGAGGAGCTCGGGCGCGCGCGCGAGACCCGCCACTCCACCGCCGCCCAGGCGGCGGCGATCGCGGCACGGGCCGAGGTGCGGCTGCTGGCGCTCAACCACTTCTCGATGCGCTACCCGGTCGGCTTACTGCGCGACGAGGCGCGCGCGGTGTTCGCGAGCACCGTGCTGCCGCGGGACTTCGACACGATCGAGGTGCCCTTCCCCGAGCGCGGCGAGCCCGAGCTCGCACGCTGGGACGCACGTCGTCAGGAGCCCGCCGCCGCACCGGAGCCGGCCCAGACGTAGGGCCGCCGGCGTCGGGTGCCCTTGCTAGGCTCCAACACGTCGGCACCTTTAACCCGGTCCAGCGAGACCAGGAAGGACCACGTTGCAAGCCACCACGGTCGTCCTCGACCGCGACGACATCCGCCGCACGCTCGTGCGGATCGCTCACGAGATCGTCGAGAAGAACCCAGACCACCCGGTGGCGATCGTCGGCATCCACCGCCGCGGCGCGATCCTTGCCCAGCGGATCCACGCGCTGACGAGCGAGCTGCTCGAGACCGACGTCCCGCTCGGCGACGTGGATATCGCCTTCTATCGCGACGACTACCAGAGCCGCCCGAGCGCTCCGGTCGTGCACTCGACCCATCTCGAGTTCCCGATCGACGGCCGCACGATCGTGATCGTCGACGACGTGCTCTACACCGGCCGCACGGTGCGCTCCGCGATCGACGAGATCTTCGACTACGGCCGCCCCGCCCGGATCCAGCTCGCGGTGCTCGTCGACCGGGGCCACCGCGAGGTCCCGATCCGGCCCGACTACGTCGGCAAGAACCTGCCGACCTCGCATGATGAGCGCGTCAACGTCCGGGTCGCGGAGGTCGACGGCGTGGACGAGGTCACGATCGGTCCAGCGACGAAGCCCGAGCGGGAGGCGGCATGACGCAACGACACCTGATCTCGATCGATGATCTCGATCGCCACGGGATCGAGCGGATCCTCGACCGCGCCGAGTCCTTCGCCGAGGTCTCCGGCCGCGCGATCAAGAAGGTCCCCGCGCTACGCGGCCGCACGGTGGTCAACCTGTTCTACGAGGCCTCGACGCGGACGAGTTCGTCGTTCGAGCTCGCGGCCAAGCGGCTGTCGGCCGACGTGGTCAGCGTCCGCTCGGCCGGATCGTCGGTCGACAAGGGCGAGTCGCTCAAGGACACGATCCAGACGCTGTCGGCCTATGACCCGGCGGCGATCGTGATCCGCTCGCCCCACGCCGGAGCGGCGCAGCTCGTGGCCGGCTGGACGCCGGCGGCGGTGATCAACGCCGGCGACGGCAAGCACGAGCATCCGACGCAGGCCCTGCTCGACGTGTTCACACTGCGGCGCCGGCTCGGCCAGCTCGACGGCGCCCGGATCTGGATCGTCGGCGATGTCCTGCACTCGCGCGTCGCCCGCTCCAACATCCTCGCCTTCCAGCGGATGGGCGCCGAGGTCACCGTCGCCGGCCCGCCGACCCTGATCCCACGAGAGATCGAGGCCCTCGGCTGCCGGTCGATGCCGACGCTCGAGCATCTCCACGAGGCCGACGTCGTGTACGTGCTGCGGATGCAGCACGAGCGGATGCGCGAGGCGTTCGTGCCCTCGCTGCGCGAATACGCGGCCCGCTACCAGATCAGCGCCGCGCGGCTGAACCCGGGCCAGCTGCTGATGCACCCGGGCCCCGTCAACCGCGGGGTCGAGCTCTCGGCCGACGCGATCGACTCGCCACAGGCGCTCATCGGCGAACAGGTCAAGGCCGGCGTGGCCGTCCGCATGGCCGTCCTCTACGAACTACTCGCAGGCTCTCCGGCACTGGCGGTGGCGGCATGAGTTCCCGTCTCTTCCACCGCGACATCGAGCCCGCGGAGCTGCTGCTGCGCGATGCCCACGTGCTCGACCCCCGGGCGGACCTCGACGAGCCCCGCGACGTGCTGATCCGCGGCGGCCTGATCGCGGAGATCGGGCCGTCGGGCTCGCTGAACGCACCATCCGGCGCCGAGACGATCGACGCCGGCGGCCGACACGCCTTCCCCGGCTTCGTCGACCCGCACGTCCATCTGCGGACGCCCGGCCAGGAGTACAAGGAGACGATCGAGACGGGCACCTCGGCGGCCGCCGCGGGCGGCTTCTGCGCTCTGATCGCGATGCCCAACACCTCGCCGGTCCTCGACGAGGCGGCGATTCTGCGCTCGCTCGTCGACACGGCGGCCCGTGAGGCGCGCGTACCGGTCGGCTTCCTGGCCTCGATCACACGCGGCCTGAGGGGCGATGAGCTGACCGAGATGGCCGAGCTGCGCGACGCCGGCGCGCTGGGGTTCACCGACGACGGCCGGCCGGTCGTCTCGGCCGGGATGCTCCGCAAGGCGCTGCAGTACCAGCGACTGTGCGGCGGAGTGGTCGCGCTGCACGAGGAGGACCCGGCGCTGTCGGCCGACGGCGTCATGCACGAGGGTGCGGTCTCGGCCCGGCTCGGGATGGCGGGGATCCCGTCGGTGTCAGAGTCGACGATGGTCGCGCGCGACGGCGCGCTGGCCAGATACGAGGACGCCCGCGTGCATTTCCAGCACCTCTCGTGCGTCGAGTCGATTGACGCCCTCGCGCAGGCGAAGGCCGCCGGCGCGCGGGTCAGCGGCGAGGTCTGCCCGCACCATCTCACGCTCACCGACGACGTCGTGCGCACGCTCGACAGCCGCTTCAAGATGAACCCGCCGCTGCGCTCCGAGACGGACCGCCGGGCGCTTGTCCAGGCGCTGGCCAGCGGCGTGATCGACTGCATCGCCACCGATCACGCGCCGCACGCCCGGCACGAGAAGGAAGTCCCGTTCGAGCAGGCGCCGATGGGAACGACGGGCCTCGAGACCGCGTTCGGAGCCCTGTTCACCGAGCTGGTCATGCCCGGGGAGATCGCGCTCGCGACGGTGATCGAGCGGATGACCGCCGGCGCCGCCCTGTACAACCTGCCGACTCCGCGGATCGCCCCCGGCGAGCCCGCGAACCTGTGCCTGGTCGACCTCGAGGCCCGCTTCGAGGTCGGCGCCCACGGGTACGCCAGCCGGTCGGCGAACTGCTGCTTCCACGGCCGCACCCTGCACGGCCGCGTGGTCCTGACCGTCGCGGCCGGCGCGGTGGCGTTCCGCGCGCCGATGCTCACCGAGGCGGGCTCCGTCGCGTGAGCGCCCCCACCGCCACCGCGTACGTCCTGCTCGAGGACGGGACGCGCTTCGACGGCCTCGCCTGCGGGGGCGACGGGCACGCCGTCGGCGAGATCGTGTTCACGACCTCGATGTCGGGCTACCAGGAGGCGATGACCGACCCCAGCTACGCCGGTCAGCTGATCACCTTCACATATCCGCACATCGGCAACTATGGAGTCTCCGAGGAGGCGCTGGAGTCCGACCGCATCCATGCCCGCGCCGCGATCATGCGCGCGGCGGTCGACCGCGAGGATGCACCCGGCGCCGAGCGCGGCTGGCTCGCGTGGTTGATCGACTGCGGGATCCCGGCGATCACGGACCTCGACACTCGCGCGCTCGTGCGCCACCTGCGCGACGAGGGCTCGATGCGCGGCGGTGTGTTCCCGGCCAGCCTGCCGGAGGCCGCGGCCCTGGAGCTGATCCAGGCCGAACCGGCGATGGCGGGCCGCGACCTGGCCCGGGAGGTGACGCCGGCGGAGCGGGTGGTGCTCGAGCCGACCGGCGGGACCGCCGGCTCACGCGGGCCGCGGATCGCGATGATCGACACGGGCGTGAAGCTGTCGATCATCCACAACCTACGCGCCCGGGGCGCGACGGTCGAGCTGTATCCGTGCACCACGAGCGCCGAGGAGCTGCTCGCCGGCGACCCCGATGCGTTCTTCTTCGCCAACGGTCCCGGCGATCCCGCCGCGCTCGAGTACGTGGTCCAGACCGTCCGGCAACTGGTGGGACGGCGTCCGGTCTACGGCATCTGCCTCGGCCACCAGCTCCTGTGCCGCGCGGTGGGGCTCGAGACCTACAAGCTTCCGTTCGGCCATCACGGCGCCAACCATCCGGTCAAGGACCTCACCACCGGCCGGATCGAGATCACGAGCCAGAACCACGGGTTCGCGGTGCTCGGGCCGAGCGGCCAGCGCACGATCGAGCGCGACGAGCCGGTCCGCTGGGAGACCGACTTCGGGGCCGCCGAGCTGACCCATATCAACCTCTACGACCGCACGGTCGAGGGGCTGCGGCTGCTCGACGTTCCCGGCGCCACCGTCCAGTACCACCCCGAGGCGGGTCCCGGGCCGCACGATTCGCTGTATCTGTTCGACCGCTTCGTGAGCGAGATAGAGGGGCGGCGAAGCCGACCCGGTCAAGCGAGACGTGACGTCGAGCATTTGTCTCAGAGCGCGGGGCCGGATGCCCCGCGGAGCTGACCCAATGCCCCGGCGTGACGACATCCACAAGATCCTGCTGATCGGCTCCGGCCCGATCGTGATCGGCCAGGCGGCCGAGTTCGACTACTCCGGCACGCAGGCGTGCAAGGTGCTGATGGAAGAGGGCTACGAGGTCGTTCTGGTCAACTCCAACCCGGCCACGATCATGACCGACCCCGAGGTTGCCACCGCGACCTACATCGAGCCGCTGCTGCCCGGCCCGGTGACCCAGGTGATCGAGCGCGAGCGGCCCGACGCGCTGCTGCCGACGCTCGGGGGACAGACGGCGCTGAACCTGGCCAAGGCGTTGCACGAGGACGGCACGCTCGAGCGCTACGGCGTGGAGCTGATCGGCGCCGACTACGAGGCGATCGACCGCGCCGAGGACCGCGAGCGCTTCCGCCAGACGATGACCGATGCGCGCCTGCGCGTGCCGCGCTCGGCGATCGCCCACGACCTCGATGATGCGCGGGCCGCGGTCGGAGAGCTCGGACTGCCGATCATCGTGCGCCCGGCATTCACGCTCGGGGGCCGAGGCGGTGGCGTCGTGCGCCACGAGGCGGAGCTCGAGACGCTCGTCGGCCGCGGCATCGCCGCCTCACCGATCGGCCAGGTGCTGCTGGAGGAGTCGGTGCTCGGGTGGGGCGAGTTCGAGCTCGAGGTGATGCGCGACACGGCCGACAACGTCGTGATCGTGTGCTCGATCGAAAACCTCGACCCGATGGGCGTGCACACGGGCGACAGCGTCTGCGTGGCGCCCCAGCAGACGCTGACCGACAAGCAGTTCCAGGCCCTGCGCGACCAGGCGATCACGGTGATCCGGGCGGTCGGAGTGGAGACCGGTGGCTCGAACGTGCAGTTCGCCGTCAACCCGCGGACCGACGAGATCATGGTGATCGAGATGAACCCGCGGGTGAGCCGCTCGAGCGCGCTGGCCAGCAAGGCAACCGGGTTCCCGATCGCCAAGATCGCCGCGCGGCTCGCCGTCGGCTACACGCTGCAGGAGATTCCCAACGACATCACGCGGGCGACGCCGGCCAGCTTCGAGCCCACGATCGACTATTGCGTGGTCAAGTGGCCGCGGTTCGCGTTCGAGAAGTTCCCCGGCGCCGAGGCGGGGCTGACGACGCACATGAAGGCCGTCGGCGAGGTGATGGCGATCGGCCGGACGTTCCAGCAGGCGTTCGCCAAGGCGCTGCGCTCGCGCGAGCTCGACCACATGCCCCCGTCGCCCTCGGATGACGACGAGCTGTTCGCCGTGCTCGAGGCGCCGGGACCCGAGCGCTTCGACCACCTGCTGGAGGCGCTGCGCCGCGGCTTCGACCTCGACGAGCTCGGCCGGCGGACGAGTATCGATCCCTGGTTCCTGCGCGAGCTCTCAGCGCTGGCCACCGATCCCGACGCCGCCTTCGCCGGCGAGCGGACCTTCAAGTCGGTCGACACCTGTGCGGCGGAGTTCGCCGCCAGCACCCCGTACTACTACTCGGGCTGGGAGCGCGCGCCCGCCGGCGGTCCCGCCCACGAGATCGACCGCGGGACGCGCCCGAGCGTGGTCATCCTGGGCTCGGGACCGAACCGGATCGGGCAGGGGATCGAGTTCGACTACTGCTGCGTGCACGCGGCCCAGACCGTGCGCGAGTCCGGCCGCGACTCGGTCATGATCAACTGCAACCCGGAGACGGTCTCGACCGACTACGACACCTCCGACCGGCTCTACTTCGAGCCGCTCACGCTCGAGGACGTGCTCGCCGTGTGCGAGGTCGAGCGCCCGGAGGGCGTCGTGGTCCAGTTCGGCGGCCAGACGCCGCTCAAGCTCGCCGCGGGCCTGCACGAGGCCGGGGTGTCGATCCTGGGCACCAGCATCGACGCGATCGATCTCGCCGAGGACCGCTCGCGCTTCGGGCCGCTGCTCGACCGGCTCGGCTACAAGGCGCCGCCCTACGCCACCGCCAACTCGGCCCGGGAGGCGCTCGACCGCGCGCCGGGGGTCGGCTTCCCGCTGCTGGTCCGACCGAGCTACGTGCTCGGCGGCCGCGCGATGGAGATCGTCTACGACACGGCGGGGCTCGAGCACTACCTGGAGCGGGTCGGCGCGCAGGCGCACCGCGCGATCTACCTCGACCGCTTCCTCGAGGACTCGATCGAGATCGACGTCGACGCGCTGTGCGACGGCACCGATGTGTGGATCGCGGGCGTGATGCAGCACGTCGAGGAGGCCGGCATCCACTCGGGCGACTCCGCCTGCGTGCTGCCGCCACATGCGCTGGGTGACGAGATGCTGGGCCTGATCCGGGCCCAGACGGCCGGGATCGCCACGGCGCTCGGGGTCGTCGGCCTGCTCAACGTCCAGTTCGCGATCCACGGCAACGGCCTGTACGTGATCGAGGCCAACCCCCGCGCCTCGCGGACGGTTCCGTTCGTGTCCAAGGCGATCGGGCTCCCGCTGGCCAAGCTGGCCACGCGGGTCGTGCTGGGGGAGCGGATCGCCGATCTCGACCTGCCCGAGGACACCACCAACGGACACGTGTGCGTCAAGGAGGTGGTGCTCCCGTTCGACCGCTTCGCCGGCGCCGACTCGCTGCTGGGGCCGGAGATGCGCTCCACGGGCGAGGTGATGGGGATCGCCCGCGACTTTCCGACCGCGTTCGCCAAGGCGCAGGCGGCGGCCGGCGCGAACCTGCCGACGAGCGGCACCGTGTTCATCACCGTGGCCGACGGCGACAAGCCGGCTGCCACCGGGATCGCGACGGCGCTCCACGACCTGGGCTTCGAGATCATCGCCACCAGCGGCACCGCGCAGGCGATCCGGCGGATGGGCATCCGCGTCGAGACGATCAACAAGATCGGTGAGGGCTCGCCGCACGTCGTCGACTGGATCGAGCGCGGCGAAGTCAATCTGGTGGTCAATACCCCGGTCGGCACCGGCGCCCGCACCGACGGCTACGAGATCCGCTCGGCCGCGATCGCCCGCGGGATTCCCTGCATCACGACGATGGCGGGGGGCATGGCGGCCGCCCGCGCGATCGCCGCGGCCCGGCGGGGCGAGCCCGCGGTGCTCTCGCTGCAGGAGATCCACGCCCGCCCCACCACGGTCACGTGAGCGAGCGCACCGTGGCGCCGTTCGGGCGGCGTGCCGCCCGCGTGCTCGAACGCACCGAGCACGGCGCCTATGTCGTGCTCCGCTGCGCGGATCCGGACGGCCCAGTGCCCAGCGCGGGCCAGTTCTACATGCTCAGCGCGGCCGAGCGGTGGGGAGGGGGAGACGGCGAGCGTCCGTTCCTCCCCCGCGCGTTCAGCGTGATGCGCACGAGTGCCGGGGCCGGGCGCACCCCCGGGGCCGAGCTCGAGTTCGTGCTCGAGGATGTCGGCCCGGGCACCCAGCGGCTGTGCGAGCTCGAGGCCGGCGAGGAGCTCCTCCTCACGGGCCCGCTGGGGATCGGCTTCACCGCGCCGGGCGCCGGGCGGCGGGCGCTGCTCGTCGGCGGCGGTGTCGGGATCGCTCCGCTGGCGATCTGGCAGGACGAGCTCGGAGCCCGGACCCGCGTGCTGCTCGGGTTCCGTGACGCGGAGCACGCCGAGGGCGCAGCCCTGCTGAGCGGCGCCGTGGTGGCGACCGACGACGGCTCGGTCGGCCACCATGGGCTCGTGACAGAGTTGCTCGAGGCCGAGCTCGACGCCGACGCAGGGGCCGTGGTCTATGCGTGCGGCCCGCCGGCGATGCTCGAGGCCGTGCGCGCGCTCTGCACCGAGCGCTCGGTCGACGCGCAGCTGGCGCTCGAGTCGGGGATGGCCTGCGGGTTCGGCGCCTGCTTCGGCTGCGTCGTGCCGACGCGGGCGGGCTTCGTCCGGCTGTGTGTCGACGGGCCGGTGCTCGACGCCGCCGCGCTCGAGACCGCGATCGTGGCCGGGGCGGGACATTGAGCCCGGCGCCGGCGAGCGGAGCGGTGGAGCTGTGCGGGATCGCGCTCGCCCACCCGGTCATCAACGCCTCGGGGACGTTCGACGCGATCGCGGCCCGCAAGGCGTTCGGCGATGCGCTGCTGGAGCGGTTCCCGTTCGCGGCCTTCGTCTCCAAGACGGTGACGCTGGCCCCGCGCGAGGGCAACCCACCGCCCCGCCTGTGGGAGCTGGCCGGCGGCATGATCAACTCGATCGGGTTGCCGAACAAGGGCCTCGCGGGGTACCTGCGCCTGGACCTGCCGCAGCTCGCCGAGCTGCCGGTGCCGCTGATCGTCAACGTGATGGGCTTCACCCGCGAGGAGGTCGGCCGGCTCGTCGACGCATTCACCGAGCGCGAGGAGGTGGCTGCGCTCGAGCTCAACGTCTCCTGCCCCAACGTGGAGACGGGCCTGATGATGGGCGCGGTGCCGGAGGAGGTCTGCGCCCTGCTCGACCACGTCCGGCCGCTAACCGGCAAGCCGCTGATCGTCAAGCTGACACCGAACGCGACCGACGTCGCCGCCGTGGCCCGGGCGGCCGAGGAGAGCGGCGCCGATGCGGTGTCATTGATCAACACGATCCGCGGGATGGCGCTCGATCCGCGCTCCGGGGAGCCGTGGCTCGGGGGGATCACCGGCGGCGTATCGGGGCCCGCGGTGCGAGCGGCCGCGCTGGCACAGGTATATGCAGTGGCAAACGCGGTAAAAATCCCTATCGTGGGGATGGGCGGCGTGCAGCGCGGTCAGGATGCCCTTGATCTGCTGCGCGCGGGCGCAACCTTGGTCGCCGTGGGGACGGAAAGCTTTCGTGACGCGGCAGCCGGGGCCAGAGTGGCCGGAGAGCTGGCCGGTCTCGCCGCAAACTGCGACGTTTCGTATCGCCACCAAGTCCAGAGTTGCTAACACGTGGTGAAAGCCCCTGCAAAATTAGGCTATTACCGTAACCAGGCTCGATAATGCTCAAGCTCAGGTTGAGGTCGAGGAAAATTGCACCCGATTTGCACGAGTAGGCCTTGAACGCCCCGCCCGACGATGTAGACTCGCCGCCCATGCCGCCGGTCAGTGAGTCGCCCGCCAAGCCCGTTGCCGCACCCGAACGGTCGCTCGTGCAACGGATGGAGGCATTGCAGCGCGCCAACGACATTCGCAGCCGCCGCGCTCAGCTCAAGCGCGATCTCAAGGCGGGTCGCCAGCCGATCCACGAATTGCTGCTCGATCCGCCCGAATACCTCGAGACCGCGAAGGTGTTCGACCTCCTGCTGGCGGTGCCCAAATACGGCCGCGTCAAGGTCAACCGGATTCTCACCCAGTGCAGGATCTCTCCGAGCAAGACGATGGGCGGGCTCTCGCAGCGCCAGCGCACCGAGCTCGTGACGCTGCTGCGCCGCTGAGCCCCCGCTCGGCACACCCTCCGAGCGTGTGGCCAAGGTCTTCGTGATCACCGGACCCTCCGGGGTCGGCAAGGGCACGCTGATCAACGGCCTGCTCGAGCGAACGCCGGAGCTCGAGCTCTCGATCTCGGCCACCACCCGAGCGCCGCGGCCCGGAGAGGAGCACGGCGTCGCCTACCACTTCCTCACCGACGCGGAGTTCGACCGCCGGGTGCAGGACGGCGATTTCGTCGAGCACGCCACGTATTCCGGCAACCGGTACGGGACGCTGCGCTCCGAGCTCGAGCGGCGGCTCGCGGCCGGGGTACCCGTGGTGCTGGAGATCGAGGTCCAGGGCGCCCGCCAGGTCCGTGCGGCGATGCCCGAGGCGGTGCAGGTGTTCATCGCCCCGCCGTCCAGCGACGCGCTCCGGGCGCGTCTGATCGGACGCGGAACCGATGCGTCCGACCAGGTCGACGCGCGGATGCGCACGGCGGAGGAGGAGATGGCCGCCCAGCCCGAGTTCGGCCACGTGGTCGTCAACGACCGGCTCGAGGACGCGACCGGTCAACTGGCCCGGATCGTGGCCGACGCCCTGGCGGAACAGGCCGGGTGAGCCACCCCGCTACCCTGTATGTCCCTCACCACAAAGGAACACCCTTGATCTCACCCCGCATCGACAAGCTTCTCGAACATGTGGATTCCGACTATGCGAGCGTGGTCGTCGCCGCCAAGCGCGCGCGGCAGATCAACTCGTACTACCACAACCTCGGCGAGGGCACGTTCGACGAGTTCCCGCCGCCGATGGTCGATACCCGCTCCAAGAACTACCTGACGATCGCGCTCGAGGAAGTCGCTCAGGGCAAGATCAAGTACCACTACCGGTAGGTCGGCCAACCCCGCCCGGTCATGGCCCGGTTGCTTCTCGGCGTGAGCGGTGGGATTGCAGCCTATAAGGCGATTGAGACCGCGCGCCTGGCGATTCGCGCCGGCCACGCGGTCCGGGTGATCCAGACGCCGACGAGCAAGCGGTTCGTCGGCCCGGCCTCGTTCGAGGCCATCACCGGCGCGCCGGTGTTGAGCAGCGAGTTCGAGCCCGACCCGGCGCGGGGGTCCTATCCAGGCGAGCCGCTGCCCGAGCGGGCGCCGATCAGCCATCTGGCCCTGGTCGAGCGGGCTGAGCTGTACCTGATCGCGCCGGCGACGGCGAACACGATCGCCAAGCTCGCCCACGGGCACGCCGACAACCTGCTGAGCACCGCGGCCCTGGCCGCCGCCTGCCCGGTGGTCGTGGCGCCGGCCATGAACAACCGCATGTACGTCAATCCGGCCACGCAGGCCGGGCTCGCCCTGCTCGAGCAGCGGGGCGTCACGATCATCGGACCCGGCGAGGGCGAGCTGGCCTCGCACGGCGAGTACGGCGTCGGCCGCCTGGCCGAGCCCGAGCAGATCCTCGCCGCCTGCGAGCGACTGCTGGGCGCGGCCCCGCGGGTCTCGTCGCTGGCCGGAACGCGCGTGCTCGTCACCGCCGGGGGCACGCGTGAGCCGATCGACAGCGTGCGCTTCATCGGCAATCGCTCCTCGGGGCGGATGGGCTACGCGCTCGCCGCCGAGGCCGCGCGCCGCGGCGCAGCGGTGACGGTGGTCGCGGCCAACGTGTCGCTGGCGCCACCCGGGGGCGTGAGCGTCGTCGCGGTGCAGACCGCGGCCGAGCTGCACCGCGCGTGCGAGCAGCACTTCGAGGCCAGCGACGTGCTGCTGATGTCGGCCGCCGTGGCCGACTTCCGGCCGGCGCATCCGGCGGCGAGCAAGCTCAAGAAGGACGCCGGCGCCCCGCCCGCGATCAAGCTCGAGCCGACCGAGGATGTGCTCAGCGCGCTGGCCGAGCGCCGCCGTCCCGGCCAGGTGCTGGTCGGATTCGCCGCCGAGCACGGGGATCGCGCCCTCGACTATGGGCGCGGCAAACTCGAGCGCAAGCGTCTGGACGCGATCGTGGTCAACGACATCTCGCGACCGGGGATCGGCTTCGACGCTCCCGAGAACGAGGTTGTGATCCTGTCGCCGGCGGGGGAGCGGCACGTGGCCAGGACGAGCAAGGAACGCGTTGCGGAGGCGGTGCTCGACGAGGTCGAGGCGCTGCGCCGAGAGAGGGAGGGAAGCAATGGAGCCGCCGGAGCCACCACCGCCGGTCGCGTCGCACGAGTGTGAGGCCGCCGCAGCGATCGCGCGGCGGATAGCCGCGAACGTCGCGCGGGCCGTGCAGGTGCGGCCTGAGACGCTCGATCACGTGCTCGTGGCGATGCTCGCCGAGGGCCACGTGCTCGTCGAGGACTACCCGGGGGTGGGCAAGACGGCGCTCGCACGGGCGATCGCGCGCTCGATCGACTGCCAGTTCGCGCGCATCCAGTGCACCTCGGACCTGCTGCCCGCCGACGTGGTGGGCACGAACGTCTACGACCAGCGCGAGCAGCGCTTCGAGTTCCGTCCCGGCCCCGTGTTCGCCAATGTGGTGCTGGTGGACGAGATCAACCGCGCCTCGCCCAAGACGCAGTCAGGGCTGCTCGAGTGCATGCAGGAGCGGCGGGTGACCGTCGACGTCCAGACGCACGAGCTCGCGCGCCCATTCCTCGTGCTGGCGACCCAGAATCCGGTCGAGTACGAGGGCACCTACCCGCTGCCCGAGGCCCAGGTCGATCGCTTCATGGTCCGGATCTCGCTCGGCTACCCCGAGCCCGAGGCCGAGGCCGGCATGCTGGCCGACCACGAGGCGGGTGATCGCGTGCTCGGGCTCGGCCCGGTCGTCACCGCCGGCGAGGTGCTCTCGGCCCAGGACGCCGCCGCCCGGGTCCGGGCCTCCGAGGCGCTGCGCGACTACGTGGTCAAGCTGCTGTGGCGTACGCGTGAGGATCCGCGCGTCGACCTCGGCGCGAGCCCTCGCGCCGGGCTGATGCTGCTCCGGGCCGCCAAGGCGCACGCGATGATGCGGGGGCGCGACCACACGCTCCCCGACGACGTGCAGGCGCTGGCCGAGCCGGTCCTCGCGCACCGGCTGGTGCTGGCGCCGGAGTCGGCCCGGGCCGCGGCCGGCGACGTGGTCGCCGACGCGATCTCGGCGGTACGGGCGCTGTAGTGCGACGTGCGCTCGGCATCGGCGTGGCCGGGGTGGCGCTGACGCTGATCGCGTTCCTGTTCGACACCTCGCCGCTGTTCGTGCTCGGCGCCGGCCTGGCCCTGCTGGGAATCGCCACGCCCGTGTGGATCGTGCTGACCGCGCAGGGCACCCGCATCGAGCGCCGGCTCGACGACCGCCGGGTGATCGAGGACGAGCCGATCGAGGCGTCGATCGAGGTGCGTACGGGCCGGCTGCGCCTGCCGGTGGCCGAGGTGCTCGAGCCGCTCGCGGCGGCGCCGATCCCGTTGCCGCGGCGGGCCCGCTCGACCACGATCCGAGTCGTCGTCCGCTTCGACCGCCGCGGACGGCGGCGCCTTGATCCACCGTCGCTGATCGTCCACGACCCACTCGACATCGCCCGCGTCGTCCGCGCCGGCGCCGAGCTCCCGCGGGAGCTGATCGTGCTGCCCCGCACCACGCCGGTCAACTGGGCCGACGGCGCCCGCGGCGACCGGCGCAGCCCGGCGGCCGCGTTCGCGCGACCCGAGGCGCTGGCCGCGGTCGACCTTGACGGCCTGCGCCCGTACCGGCCCGGGACCCCGGCCTCGCGCATCCACTGGCAGGCGCTTGCTCGTGGCGCCGGCCTGCTCGAGCGGCGCCTGCGTGTGGAGGGCGACACCAGCCCGCTCGTCGTGCTCGATGCCGGCGGTGATGTTGGCAGCGATGCCGTCGACGCCGCGGTCCGCGCCGCGGCGTCGCTGGCGCTCGAGCTGGCCCGCGCGGGCGGCTGCGCGCTGCTCCTGCCCGGCGAGCGACGCCCGACGCCGATCGAGGCCGACCTTGCCGCGTGGCCAGCCGCACACGTGCGCCTGGCCCTCGTCGTCGGCGCCACCGGGTCAGCGGCGCCGCTGCTGGGCGGCCAGGCGCGGCTCGGTCCCGTGTTCTACGTCGCGGCGCTGTCGCTCGAGCGCCTGCCCCCGGCCGTGCTCGGGATCGCCCGCGGCCCCCGCGTCCTGGTCGTACCGGCCCCGCCCCCAGCCGAGAAGCAGGTGGCGGCGCGCGTGCCGGGTTCGAACCGCCCGCTGCGGCCGAGCTTCGAGGTGGCCGGGTGCCGCGGCTATGTGCTGCGCTCGCGGCCGGGGGTGCGAGCGGCATGAGTGCCGTCAATGAGGCCGTCAGCGTCCTCGGCGCCGGCCGCGCGGGGCGCGAGAGCACCCGCGCGGACCGCCGGGCCCAGCCCGCGCGAGGACTGATCACGCTGGTGGCGTTCGCTGCGCTCGGCCTGTACGGCGTCTCCCGCTGGTCGATCCTGCTCGATCCGCGGCCGACCTCGCGCATGCTCGGTCTGCTCGCCCTGGCCACCGCGACCGCCGGCGGGCTCGGGGCCGCGGTAACCCGCGGCCGCGTCGCCCGGGGGCTGGCGGTGGTCCTCGCCGTGCTCGCCTGCCTGGCCGCGCTGGCGCTGGCCGGCGTTCCCGCCACGCTGATCGTGCACGCGCACCCCCGCGCGATCTGGGCGGGCGTCTCCGACGGGCTCGGCGCGCTGCCGCGCGTCCTCGTGCCCTACAACGGCGCCGACCCGTGGGTGCCGGTGGTGGTGACGCTGGGCGCGGCGGTGCTGCTGATGGACGGCGCCCTGGTGCTGGCCTTCGCGCCCCGCTCGCTGGGAGATGCCCGCCGGGCGGCGGCGGCGATGCCGCTGATCGCGCTCGCGGTCGTGCCCACGACCCTGATCCGGCCGCAGGCGCCGTATCTGGAGGGGCTGCTGCTGCTCGTCCTCATCGCGGCGCTGGTGTGGGGCGAGCGGCTACGCCGGCGCGACGCGCGGGCCGTGGTGATCGCGCTCGCGCTGGCCGGAGCCGGTGCGATGGTGATCGGCCCCTCGCTCGATCGCCACCGGCCGCTGCTCAACTACGAAGGTCTGGCCGGGGCGTTCGCACCGACGAACATCGAGACGTTCGACTGGTCCCAGCGCTACGGCCCGCTCGACTGGCCGCGCACCGGGCGCGAGGTGATGACGGTCAAGGCGGCGCATCCTGATTACTGGAAGGCGCAGAACCTCGATGTGTTCGACGGCGTCGACTGGGTCCAGGGGACGAACGAGACGACCGCCGCGATCCCGCCGCCGGATCCGGCCGCGCTGACCCGCTGGACCCAACGGATGCAGGTGACGATCCGCGGCATGCGGACCACGGACGTGATCTCGGCCGGCTTCACGCTGCAACCGCCCGAGCAGGTCCCGCAGGGCGTCGTTCCCGGCGACAGCCCGGGTACATGGCTGGCCGGCACCGACCTGCAGCCCGGCGACTCCTACTTCAGCACCGTCTACTCGCCGCAACCGAGCACGGGCGAATTGGCCGCGACGGTGGGGCAGCCATATCCGCAGCTCTACCTCGCCTCCTATCGCGCGATCACGCTGCCGCGGACAGCGCCCGGCCAGCCCGCCGCGGGCGAGATCCTGTTCCCGCCGTTCGGCACGCACGCGCCGACGCTCCGGATCGCCGGAGTCACGAGCGCTGACGGCGCCGCGACGATGCGCGCCTCCCCCTACGCGGGCGCGTACGCGCTCGCCGGGCGGCTGGCCAAGAGCGCGCCGACGCCGATCGCCTACATCAAGCGCGTCGAGCGCTACCTCGCGACCGGGTTCACCTACAACGAGAACGCCCCGCGGCACACATATCCGCTCGAGAGCTTCCTGTTCCACGACAAGCTCGGCTATTGCCAGCAGTTCTCCGGTGCGATGGCCCTGCTGCTCCGAATGGGCGGCGTCCCGGCGCGGGTCTCGGCCGGCTTCACCAGCGGTACGTACGATCAGTCGCTGCACCAATGGGTGGTCTCGGACCTCGATGCCCACGCCTGGGTCGAGGCCTGGTTCCCGAGCTACGGCTGGGTGCGCTTCGACCCGACGCCCGGTGTCGCTCCCGAGCTCGGCGGGCACGGAGCGCTGGCGGTGCCCAAGCTCCCGGCCGGCGGCAGCGGCGCCCAGGGTCAGCTGCACCGGGGGATCCACGACATCCCCGCCGCCTCCGGGGCGCACAGCACCGGGAGCAACTCCGGGCTGTGGCTGATCCTCGGTGCCGGCGCGGCCGGGCTGGCCGGGCTGGGCGGGCTGGCGGCGCTGCGGAGCGCCCGGCGCCGCGCCGCCCGGGCGGCCGGAGATCCGGTCGTGTACGAGCTCGAGCGCGCGCTGGTCCGCAGTGGGCGCCCACTGCGGCCCGGGACGACGTTGAGCGAGCTCGAGCACCGCTTCCGCTCCTCGCCCGACGCGGCGGCCTACATCCGGGCCCTGCGGCTCTCCCGCTACGGCGCCGCCGGCGACGGTCCGACTCGGGCCCAGCGGCGCGCGCTGCGGGTGCGGCTGTCCGAGGGCCTGGGCGCCACCGGGCGCCTGCGCGCGCTGTGGGCGCTGCCGCCGTGGCCCGTCCGCGGCTCTCTGACCGGGTTGCGGTGCGTCCTAAAATCGAATCATGGACGACGTGTATGAGCTGTACCGGCGCGGGACGGAGCTGCTCGAGGCGGGCCACCACCACCAGGCGGTGATTCCGCTCTCCCGGGCGCGCGACCTCGCTCCCGACAAGACATCGATCCGCGAGGCGCTCGGTCGCGCCCTGTTCCACACTCAGCGCTACGAGCAGGCGGCAGGCGAGTTCGAGGCGGTGATCGAGCGGGCCCCGACGAACGACTTCGCCCAGTTCTGCCTCGGCCGCTCGCTGCAGCTGCTCGGCCGCCACGCCGAGGCGCGCAAGCCGCTGGTCCTGGCCGCCTGTCTGCAGCCCTCCCGGCGCGACTACCGCCTCTACCGCGATCGCGCCCGGGCGGCGGCCGCACGGTCCTGAACGAGCCCCCGCGGTCCCGAGCCGGCGGCCGCGCAGGGCCGCTTGCGCACCGGGGCGCCCCATGCAGGGCTATGAACGCGGTGCTACCCTGACCGCACAGCTTTCGCGCCGGGACGATCCCGGTGGACGTACCGAAAGTGGGCGCTCGCCCGCTTTTTTTAATGACTTTTATGACCACGGAGGAGACAGTGAGCGCGCTTCAGTCGGAGATCGAAGCTCGGCTGCAGGAAGCCGAGCCCAAGGTCGAGGTGCTGCTCGTCGAGGTCGTCTCAGGCAGCACACTGCGCCTGTACATCGACCACCCGGACGGCGTCACGCTCGCCCTGTGCGAGCGCGTCACCGGCCACCTGAGCGAGTACCGGGACCGGTATTCGCTCGAGGTCTCCTCGCCGGGCCAGGACCGTCCGCTCACCAAGCCCCAGCACTACACGCGCTTCCTCGGGAGACACGCGCGGGTGCGGCTGCGGGACGCGCGTGATGGGCACAAGAGCCTGACCGGCGAGCTCGTCGGCGCCTCCGAACGGGACATCACAATCGCCGCAGAGAACGGCCTCGTGACGATCCCCTATGCCGAGATCGTCCGCTCCAACCTCGTCCCGGGAGAGTAAGCCCAATGTCCAAGGAGATCGTGGAAGCAGTACGGGGCCTCGCGGCTGAGAAGAACATCTCCAGCGAGAAGCTGATGGAGGCGCTCGAGGATGCGCTGCTTTCGGCGTACAAGAAGACACCCGGATCAGCGCCGTACGCGAAGGTCGAGATGGACCGCGACAGCGGTGACTTCATCGTCTGGGAGCTGAAGATCCCGCCGGAGCTCGAGGAGCAGCTGCTCGTCGAGTCGACGGTCGATCAACAGCCGACGGTCGACCCGGAGACGGGGGAGATGCGGGAGCCGCCGGAGCCCGAGATCGATCTCGAGAAGCTCAAGGAGTATGAGGACCAGATCGAGACCGAGGACGTCACCCCGCACGACTTCGGGCGCATCGCCGCCCAGACCGCCAAGCAGGTCATCCTGCAGCGGATCCGCGAGGCCGAGCGCGACATGATGTTCGAGGAGTACCGCGACCGCGTCGGCGAGCTGATCACCGGCATCGTGCAGCAATCGGACTCGCGCTACACACTGGTCCAGCTCCGCGAGCGCGTCGAGGCGCTGTTGCCGAAGTCCGAGCAGGTCGACGGCGAGCGCTACGACCACTCGCAGCGGATCAAGGCTGTGATCAAGGACGTGTCCAACTCGACCAAGGGCCCGAGCATCATCGTCTCGCGCCGTGATCCCGAGCTGATCAAGTCGCTGTTCGAGCTAGAGGTGCCCGAGATCGCCGACGGCCTGGTGGAGATCACCGGCGTCGCCCGCGAGCCGGGCTACCGGTCGAAGATCGCCGTCGTCTCCCACGTCGACGGCGTGGACCCGGTCGGCGCCTGCGTGGGCCCGCGCGGGTCGCGGGTGCGCATGGTCGTGTCCGAGCTGCGCGGCGAGAAGATCGACATCATCCCCTACAACGACGAGCCGGCCCGGTTCGTCGCCAAGGCGCTGTCGCCGGCCCGCGTGCGCGAGGTGCTCGTCGACGACGCCAACAAGCAGGCCACTGTCATCGTCCCCGACGATCAGCTGTCGCTGGCGATCGGCCGCGAGGGTCAGAACGCCCGGCTCGCCGCGCGCCTGACCGGCTGGCGGATCGACATCCGCTCGGAGACCGAGTTCGCGGCCGAGGAGGCCGAGCACGGCTACGAGCAGGAGGAGGCACAGGGACGCTGCGCGGCGATCCTGTCCAACGGCCGGCGCTGCCCGAACGCGGCCCTTCCCGGCTCGCGCTACTGCGGCATCGAGGCCCACCAGGCGCTCGCCGGGCAGGACACCGACCAGGTCGAGGCGTCAGCCGAAGACAGCGGCGAGGCCGGCGCGGAGGGCGCGCCGGAGTCCGAGCCGGCCGAGGGCGCAACATCGTAGGTCCCATCGGAGCGGCCGGCCCTCATGGCTGGCACGTGCCCTTACACTGGAACAGCAGATGAAGAAGCGTGTACACGAGATAGCGAAAGAACGCGGCCTGCCGGCCAAGGACGTGCTCGCACGACTGCAGGCGGGCGGACTCGACGTCAAGGCGGCCTCGTCGGCCGTCGACGAGGCGGCCGCGCTGGCCGTGCTCGGCAACGGCGGCGCCGCGCCGGCAAGCCCCAAGGCGCCGAAGGCCCCGGCAGCCGCGAAGGGCGCGGCGAACGCGAAGGCCCCGGCCGCGGCCAAGGCCCCCGCGACTCCGAAGTCCACCGGGGCTCCGAACGCGCCGCAGGCTGACAAGGCGGCCCCGGCTCCGGCGGCCGAGCAGGCGCCGGCGCCGGCTCCGGCCGCGCCGGCCGCCGCGGAGAAGGCTCCCGCAGCCGACAGCACGCCCGCGCCCCCGCCCGCCGCCGACGGCGAGGCTCCGGCCGCCGGCGCCGACGGCGCCCAGAACGGCGAGCAGGGTCACAAGCGCCCGACGCGGGACTCCCTTCAGGGCGAGCGCGCCCCCGGCACCGCCGGCGGCCGCCGCCGCGTCGTGATCGATTCGCAGGCCTCCCGGCGCGCCCCCGGTGGCGGCCCCGGCGGCCAGTCCAACCAGCCGCCCCGGCGCCAGCGCCGCGGACGGCGCCGTCGCGGTGTCTACGACGAAGAGGCGGAATCGCGTCCGTCGGCCTCGCGCACCGCGCTGGCCGAGCCCAACACGGTCCGGATCAACTCCGGCTCGACCGTCAAGGGCGTCGCTGAGTATCTCGACGTGCCGCTGGCCGAGATCATGAAGAAGCTGATGCAGCTCGGCGAGATGAAGACGGTCACGCAGACGTTGACCGACGAGTCGATCCTGGTGCTGGCGGCCGAGCTCGGCCGCGAGGTGGAGATCGTCCACTCCGAGGACGAGGAGGTCTCCGAGCCGGTGTTCAACGACGCCGAGAAGGATCTGATCGAGCGTCCGCCGGTGGTCACGATCATGGGCCACGTCGACCACGGCAAGACATCGCTCCTCGACGCGATCCGCGAGACCGAGGTTGCCGCCGGCGAGGCCGGCGGCATCACGCAGCACATCGGCGCCTATCAGGTGCACCACGGCGACAAGATCGTCACCTTCCTCGACACGCCGGGACACGAGGCGTTCACCGCCATGCGGGCCCGCGGCGCCAAGGTCACCGACATCGCCGTGATCGTGGTCGCCGCCGACGACGGCGTGAAGCCGCAGACGCACGAGGCCGTGGACCACGCCAAGGAGGCCGGCGTCCCGATCCTCGTGGCGGTCAACAAGGTCGACAAGGAGGGCGCGCAGCCCGATCGAGTGCGCACCGAGATGACGCAGCTCGGCCTGCAGCCGGTGGAGTGGGGTGGAGAGACCGAGTTCGTCGACGTGTCGGCCAAGACCCGGCAGGGCCTCGACGACCTGGTCGAGACGATCCTCGTGATGGCCGAGTTCGAGGAGCTCAAGTCCAACCCGAATGCACCTGCCTCGGGCACCGTGGTCGAATCCAAGCTCGATCCCGGCCGGGGCCCGGTGGTCACGATCCTGATCGGCCGCGGCACGCTCGAGGTCGGTGACGCGCTCGTGGCCGGCGCCCACTGGGGCCGCGTGCGGGCCATGAACGACTTCCTCGGCAACCGCGTCGGGCAGGCCTTCCCGGGCGAGCCCGTCGAGGTACTCGGCTTCGACGGCGTGCCCGAGGCCGGCGAGCACGTCCGCGTCGTCGATCACGAGCGCCGTGCGCGCCAGCTCGCGGGCGAGCGCGCGACCCGGCTGAAGACCGAGTCGCTGGCTCGGCGCAGCGGGAAGAAGATCTCGCTCGAGGACATCTTCAAGCGCGGCCTGCAGGAGCTCAACCTGGTCATCAAGTCCGACGTCGCCGGCTCGCTGGAGGCGATCGAGGACGAAATCGCCAAGCTGCCGCAGGACGAGGTGTCGGTCAACGTGATCCG
>DATMGZ010000151.1:0-25018 GCA_035555155.1 Solirubrobacteraceae bacterium
ATGGGGCCGGGCGGTCGCAGGGAGCAGCGGGGATCACGACGTCGTCGGTAGTCTGATCGAATGAGCGATCTGGTCACGGCCGCCGCGGTGAGCTATGCCGACGAGCACACGAGCCCGTTCGAGGACCAAATCGCCGCCGCCGCCGCGTGGACGCAGAGCAACACCGCCTCCCCGCAGATGATGAGCGGTCTCGCGGAGGCGAGGTTGCTCGAGGCGCTGATCGTCGCCGGTGGCGCGCGCCGCGTGCTCGAGATCGGGACGTTCACCGGCGTCGGCTCGCTGACGATGGCCGCGGCGCTGCCTGCGGAGGGACGCGTCACGACCCTCGAGGTCGACGAGGACAACGCGGCGGCGGCGCGGCGCCACATCGACGCCAGCCCGTACGGCGCTCGCGTGGAGCTGATCGTCGGTGACGCGTTGGAGACGATCGCCGGTCTCGACGGCCCGTTCGACCTCGTCTACATCGACGCGTGGAAGGCCGACTACCCCGCCTACTACGACGCCGTCGTGCCGAAGCTCGCCGAGCGGGGGGTGATCGTCGCCGACAACCTGTTCCGTGCCGGAGCGGCGCTCGATCCGGCCGCCGCCGACGAGGGCACGGTCGGGATCAGACAGTTCGCCCGCCGCGCTCAGGCCGACGAGCGGATGCACAATGTGCTGCTGACGATCGGCGATGGAGTGATGCTCGCCTGGCGCCGTCCCGGCTGAGCGAGTCAGCCGAGCCGCGCTGTAACGGATCGACCGCCGGGATCGGAGACACCATGTTCGGACGTGACTGGGAGCCATCGACATCCTCTGCCAGCCGAAGTCGCACAAGGTCAAGCTCATCGCCGAGGAATGGAAGTACACCTCCGGCACGAGCAAGGATGATCAGCACGCTGAGGACGAGCGCTTCGCGGCCGCCCAGCAGGCGGCGCCCGGGGAGGCGCCGCTCCCCGGTGGCTCAAGCTCCGACCAGATCACCGAGATCGGCGCGCGCTACGAGCGTGGCGAGCTCACCGACGCCCAGTAGGAGGCCGCGATGGAGGAGTTCCGGACGCGGGAGTTGAAGTTGCCCAAGCGCAAGCACCGGTAGCAGCGCCCGCGCCCGGGCCGCAGTTCACTGTTTGGCGTGCGGATATGTTGCGGCGCGGGACTGGAAGGACAGGATCCGTGGGTTCTGCACCACGCCGGCGCGGATCTCGATCGCGCGCTGGATCGTCTGGTCCTCGTCCCATGCCTGCTCGCCTGACATGATGGAGCCGACGAACGGGATCAGCGCCTCGCTGATCTCCCAGGTGGCCGAGTCCCACAGGTATGACGGGCTGTGGTCGACGGCGTAGTAGCGAACGCCGGCGCCGACCGTGAACATCGGATCGGCGAATGAGGTCGGGCGCGCCCACTCGAAGCCCATGCCCTCGTCGCAGGAGACGTCGATCAGCAGGCTCCCCGGTCGGAACAGCGCGAGCTCGTCGTCCATCACGAACATCAGCGGCTCGTCGGTGTCCTGGAGGATGCAGTTGACGACGATGTCGTGCTCGGCCAGGAACTCGGCGACGGATTCGCTCTCGGGCCGGTTGAGCGCGAGCGTGCGGCCCGGCCGCGCCGGGTCGCGGTCGTAGTGAACCAGGCGCGCGGGCGCGATCGGCGCGGCGACGGCCGAGACGCTGCGATGGGTCAGCACCGTCACGTCGTGCACTCCGAGCGCGAACAGCGCGGTCACGGCGCCGCGGGACGTCGCGCCGAAGCTGATCACCGACGCTCGCAGCCGCCGGCCGTAGGCCCCGGTCGTGCCGAGCAGCGCGAGCGCGTGCAGCACGGAGCAGTAGCCGGCGAGCTCGTTGTTCTTGTGGAAGACGTGGAGGCTGAAGTTGCCCTCGCGGGTCCAGTGGTTCATCGCCTCCCAGGCGATCAGCGTCAGCCGCCGGTCGATTGCGACCTGGGTGAGCGCCTCATCCTGGACGCAGTGCGGCCACCCCCACAGGACCTGGCCGGGCCGAAGCGCGAGCAGGTCCTCGGGCTCGGGCTTGGGTATCACCGCCACGTCGCACTGCGCGAGGAGCTGCTCCCGCGCGAGCAGTCCGCCGACCTCGGTCGCGAGCTCGTCGTCGGTGACGCCGAAGGGCTGCCCGTAGCCGTGCTCGAGGAAGATGCGGCGCCGCAGCTCAGGGTCGATCCGCTGCAGGTGGCCGGGGTGGATGGCCACCCGGTGCTCGTCCGGCTTACGCGAGGTCCCGACGACCCCCAGGCTCAGTGGCGCCATGCCGGTTCCGCTCCGCCCGTGCTCAGGCGCCGTCGCCGGTGAGCCGGTCGCGGTCGATCATACCCTTCTCCAGGACGCTGTCGACGTCGAGCTGTACGGCCCGCATCACGCCCCCGAGCATCGCGTAGTAGCCGGCCACGATCAGCACCTCGATCAGCTCGGCCCGACCGAGCTCGGACGCGACCTGCGCCACCAGCTCGGGTTCGGGCGTGCCGCCCGGGAGGAGCTGCCCGACGAGCTGCAGGGCGAGCGCAGCACGCCGATCGAACGGGCCCTCACCGATCTCGCCGCGGTCAACCGCCCCGATCTGCTCCTCGCCGACCCCGATCAGCCGGGCGATTGCCTCGTGCTGCACCCACTCGTACTCGGTGCCGGTCAGCCGAGCGCAGTGCAGGATCACCAGTTCGCGTAGGGCGGGATCGAGGTCGCTGCGGGTCAGGATCGCCTCGCCGAGGCGCAGGGTCGGCCCCGCCAGCGCCGGTGCGTTGGCGAGCATCGCGAACAGGTTGATGTGCGGCTCGGGCAACCGCGCGACCAGCGTCCGCACGCGGTCGTCCTGCGGATCCTCGTCGGCATAGGGAATCAGTGCCACGGGCGCTGACCATACCGCTCACGCCGCCCGCGCCCTCGGTCAGTCCCCCCGCGCCTTACGGTCCCACACCGTGCGTCCGTCGAGTCGCAACGGCGACGGCTTCCCTAGTACACGGCGGACGCCAGGGCGCTGTCGGTGGAGAGCCAGATGATCGCCTCCCTGTTCGACGAGCGCGTGTAGCGGGTGCGTACCTGTCCGCCGGGACAGGTTCAATAGCGGCGCTGCGTCCCCACCGTTCCATCGTGAAGGAGTCCCCTTGTCCCTAACGCAGACACAAGTGGCGGCTGCCGTCGCCGATCGCGCCGATATCAGCCGGGCCGAGGCCAAGCGGCTGCTGACGGCGTTCGAGGAGGTCGTGCTCGAGGAGCTCGGGAACGCCCAGAAGGTTCGCATCGGCGGCCTCGTGCAGCTCACCGTCCGGGTCAAGCCGGCCACGAAGGCGCGCAAGGGCCGCAACCCGGCAACGGGGGAGGAGATCACGATCGCCGCCAAGCCCGCCAGCGTCGATCTGCGCGCGCGCCCGCTCGCGCGGGCCAAGGCCGCGCTTCCGTCGGTACAGAAGGCGCGCCGCCGGCTCGCTGCCTGAGGCCTGCGCCCGGCCCCGCCTGGGCTCGGGCCTGATCGCCGACCGTCCGGCCATCAGGCCGGGTACCGGCGGCCCATGAGACAATGGCGCCGTGGCGGAGACCAACGTCGAGCGGGTTCGCCGTGGCTACGAAGCGGCGCTGGACGGGGATCTCGATGTCCTGCGAGAGATGCTCGATCCCGACGTCAAATGGCACGGCGGCGATCCGTCCGCGCCTGGTGCCTGCCGCAACCGTGAGCAGGCGCTCGAGTTCATGGGCCGGGCGCTCGGGTCCGCGCGGCTCGGCGAGCTCGTTGATGTGCGCGGCGCGGGCGACGCGGTGGTGGTGATCCTGCGGCGGCCCTCGGCGGAGGGGGACCCGGGGGTGCTGGTCGCCAACCTCACGACCTTCCGCGATGGACGCGTGGTCGAGATGGTGCACTATCCGCGCCCGCAGGACGCCCTCGCCGCAGCGGGTCTGTGAGCGCCGGCGGTTAATGGTCATTCTTCGCCATCCCGCAGCGCCCTGAGCACGCCACCGTCGCGGGTGGCGCTGTTCATCACCTGCTTCAACGACACGCTCTTCCCTTGAGACGGGTCGGGCGACGGTGCAGCGGGCGGGGGGCGGCGGCGTCGTGCACTGGGCGCGCGACGCCGAGGAGGCCAACCGGATCGTCGGCGATCTCGTGCTCGCTCTGCTGATCGCTGGGCTCCGGTTGGCGTACCCACGCCAGGGTGAGGCAAACCACGCGTGGATGGTCATGCACCGCTTCCTGTGACCTCGTCTCCGACCACCAGCTCCATCAGCAGGCTGTCGTGCCAACCGCCGCCGGCGATGTCGCGCTCGGAGCGGCGCATGACGCCCACGGTCCGGAAGCCCGCCTTCGCGTACGCGCGGATCGCGGCCTCGTTGTCCACGGCCGGGTCGATCGTGATGCGATGGTGACCGCGGTCGTCGATCAGGTGGCGCACCAACCGCGCGACGGCCGCCGTCCCGAGCCCCCGGCCGTGCCGGGCGGGATCGAGGAACAGGTCGATCCCGGCGTGGCGATAGCGCGGCTCGGTCTCCTCCCAACACTGGATCAGACCGACCACCGCACCGTCGACCTCGATCGTCCAGCGCTCGGACTCGGGCTCGTCCCACGGGAAGTCCGCGTCGGGCAGGTCCCACCAGCGGGCGACCTCCGGGGTGCAGTGGATGCGGCGCAGCTCGGCCGCGTCGACCGCCGCGAGGGGACGCAGCACGAGCCCGCATGCCGCCCCGGTCAGCTGTTCGGGCATGGCGATTGCGGCATTAACGAAGACGCCAACCGCATCGAGACAAGGGAGCTCCTCGAGATGGATCAGATCCGACTTGGGAACACGGGATTGCACGTGTCACGCGTGTGCCTGGGCATGATGAGCTACGGCAACGAGCTGTCGGAGCAGGAGGTCGAGCGCCTCCAGGAAGCCCTATCGACCGCACCCGACGCGGTTCTAGGCGACGCCGACTCGGGCCGGCGTGCCCCAGCGGGTGAACGTCGGCCACACGTCGAGCAGGCGCCCGTCGCGGACGGCGTGCAGCGCGCCGAAGTAGTCGATCCCGTCGCCGGACTGGTTCGGCCAGCAGAGCACGTAGTCGGAGGTGCTGAGCTCGCCCGGGGGTGTGTAGACCATGCAGCGACCGCCCTCGCGATCGTCGTCCTTGACCCCGGGCGGATACACGAATGCCGGCTGCACGGCGCCCTGGTCGGGCCAGGTCGATCCCTTCAGGAAGTACTCCTCGCCGATGATCGGGGGCAGGGGCTGCTTGGTGATCACGGCCGACGGATACGGTCCGACGTCCTTGAGCACGGGGGCGGCCTGGGTGAGCGCGGGGGAGAGACCCTGGTGGTCGAAGGGCTCGAGATAGCCGGCGTAGACGAATGCGGAGCCGGGGCTGATCTCGTTGCACTCGGTGGCGCCGGCCCAGTTGCGGTAGTTCGCGCTCGCCGGTCCGTTGCGGATCAGGGTGGCGGGGTCATAGAGGTCGGCGCCTTCGGCATGCAGCTGCTCCAGGTAGCCGGCGTAGTACCCGCGGGCCTGTGTGGCCACGTACTTGCGCCACGACTCGTCGGGGGTGAGCGTCGCGTGGCCGTCGTAGGACAGGACCCCCCGGAGGCGCAGCCGCGCGCGGTGGCGGCGCAGGAGCTCGATCGCGGCGCTGATCTCCGCCGGGTGGTGAAAGCCGCCGCGGCCTTCGCCGGAATCGAACTCGAGCGCGACGTCGAGCGGGAGCCGGCGCGGCGTCGTGCGGGCCAGGACGGCCATGTCCCCGAGGATCTGCAGCGAGCTCGCCAGCAGGGTCAGCCGGTGCGGGCGGCGGGTCGGTGGCGGCGAGGCGAGATAGGTGCGCAGCTCACCTCGGGTCGGTGGGTAGCCCATCAGCAGGTCCGTTTTGGCTGGAGCCGCCGACATGATCTGGTCGACCGTGCGCAGATGGAAGACGAGTCCGCGGGGCTGCGGCAGGCGGGCCAGGATGTACGCGCACAGCTGCGGACACTGGAAGGCCTTGAGCGCCGGCCGGACGGCCCAGCGGTTGGCGCGCGCGAAGCCGACGATCACACGGATGTTCTGGTCCACGGCGGCGAGGTCGACGAACATCGCCGGCTCGCCGCCCGCGTGGTCGCGGGCGAGCCGCGCGATGGTACGGTTGGCTGTTGGACGGCCGCCGCTTCCGAGCGATGTCGCGCTCGCCCGGGCCGTCACCGCCGGCCCGGTGCCCGCCGCCCACGCGACACCGGCCGGGCCGCCCAATGTCATCGCTCCGGCGGTGCCGGTGGCGGCGATGAAATGGCGGCGGGTGAGTCTCGGCGGTGTGCCCATCAGGGCTCGTTCGGGTTGCTCTGGGCGATCTTCCAACCCGTCGCGCGCGCTGACCACCGTAGTCGGTACGGCCCGACATGCGGGTTCCGCGCACAGTGCCGGTGACGCGCGAAGTGCCGGTTCGCGCTCAGAGCACTAGGCTTGGGCCGCGATGCCCAAGTCCGCCCCCGCTGTGTGCTGGAAGAAGGACGTCGTCGCCGCGTCCCTCGCTTACGCGCTCGATCCGTTCGGAATCGTGCCCCTGCGGCTCGCCGGCCTTTCGGGCTGAGAGCTCCGGGGAGAGGTCGACACAGATGAGGGCGCTCGTCATCTCCGATACGCATTTCGGCGCCTGGACCGGCGAGGACATCCTGCGCGATCCCGAGACGCTTGCATTGCTCGCTCCGCATCTCGACGTCGACGAGGTGATCTTCCTCGGCGATATGTTCGACTTCCTGTTCTCCTCGATGGCGGACGCGTTCCGCGCCGCCGACGGGCTGCTCGATCTGCTGCGCGAGCGGCTGCAGGGCAAGCGCCTCGTGTTCCTGGCCGGCAACCACGACCACTACCTCGTCCGGCGCGAGCGGGATGAGTTGCTCGAGCTCGAGCTGGCCACCGGCCTGGCCGCCGCTGAGTTGCAGGCCGAGGTGCGGCGCAGCGACTTCTTCCGACGCTTCCTGGAACGGCGTCTGGAGGGGGTGGAGGTCGAGATCCGCTATCCGACGTACACCTTCGCCAGCGTGCTCTGCACGCATGGTCACTACCTGGACTTCCATGCCCGCCGGAGCGGTGCGGCGCCGGGGAAGCTCCTGGCCCGCACCCTGTGGTCGATCGCGGTCGGCGGCGCCGAGCGCACCCCGAGCGTGGCCGACTATGAGGCGACGATCACGATGCTCACCGGGCTGCTGTTCATGATCGCCCAGCTGCCGAACGGAACGAACGCACAGCGAGGCGCGTTTGGCGCCTTTCAGGCCCTGTCCCGCGGGGTGCATGCGATCACCGCGCCGGTCCGGCTGGTCGAGCGCGCCGGCCATCGCCTGGCCACGGGCGCGGCCGGCCGGACCGACGGCGGCGAGCGCGCACCCGGGGTGGCCGGGTTCGAAGCCTACGAAGCGGCTCGCGCACAGGAGGTGCAGCGCCGGCAGGTGACCGGCGCGCCCGCCGGGGCCGAGGTCACGCTTCACACCTCCGCGCGCCTGGTCCGCCCCAGTGATCCCTCCGGCCCGGCGATCGAGGCCTTCGACACGGTGGTGGCCAATCTCGGCTGGGCCCGCGAGACCGACAAGATCGTGTTCGCCCACACCCATCAGCCGCTCGACGGAGTCGGGACCGCCGGCAGCAATGTCCGCTACTGGAACACGGGCTCGTGGATCTACGAGCCCGACCTGAGCTCGCACGACGCCTACCTGAGCTACCTCCGTCACGCCTGGCCGGGCACGGCGGTGCTGATCGACTCCGACGAGCCCGACCCGCGCCTGCTGCGGCTGCGCGAGCATCTGAACCCGCTGCACGGGCTCTGAGCCGCGCGCCGGCGGTGAGCGCGGCTCGGCCGTCCTACGGCGACAACGACGCCGGATCGCCACTGTCCGAGCGCCCGAGGCGGGCGATCAGGTCATCCACACACTCGAGCCATTCATCGCGGCCGCTCTCGCCGGTCTCATCCCAGCGCTCGCGCAGCGCGCTCTGGGCACGCACGCGGTCGAGCGCCTCGACGGCGCGCTCGACCTCAGCGCCGTGGGGCTGATGGGGATGGGTCTCGACCCAGCGGCGAACTCCGTCGGGAAGACGCTCGGGCGTGTGGCCGGCGGCGGACGCCGACAGCTCGGCGGCGGCGATGGCCGCGCAGGCCAGGTCGAGGTCGATCTCGTCGGGCTCACTCAGAGCGTCGTCCATCGCCCCGGCGATCATCGCTCCCGGGTCGATGGCCTCCTCAAGCAGGTGGAACCATTCGATGGCGGGATCGTTCTCGAAGCTCCCGGGCCCCCACTGCTCCATGGCGCGAGCGCTCGGGCCTACTAGGCGCTCGGCGCCTCGAGCGCTTCGGTGATCGACGCAATCGCCGCGCGCTCGGCCTCGCTGACCTCCACATCGCCTTCCTTGTGTGCCTTGGCCACCCGGTCGGAGAGGTTGAGGATGAACTGCCGGTACTCGGCCAGCTCCGGCGGGGTCGCCTTGGCCTCGACCAGCGCGTTCGCGTCGCGGATGTGTTGCAGGGAGTGCTCGCTCAGCTCCTCGGGGGTGCTGTAGCGCGTGTGATCGATCTCGGGCTTGGCCGCCACGAGCTCGTCGAGCAGTTCACTGTGCCCGTGCTCCTGGCGCGTCTCGGCATACGTCTTGGCCATCGAGAATGTCTCGCGCAGGGTGCCGCCGTGGTGCGAGGTGATCACGATCATCGCCGCGCTGGGCGGTCCCTCCAGGACCATGTCCCATTCCTGCTCGGTAAAATCGGCCTTCGAAGTCATGTGTCGCCTGCCTCGGTGTCGTAGTGGTCGGCCCAGTGTATGCGCGGCGGCGGTATCGTCGGCCGCCGCCGATGCTCGTAGCAGTGACCGACCATGCGGTCCAGCGCTTCCGCCAGCGAGTGCGCGGGACGCTTGACGAGAAGACCGAGATCGCCTCGCGCGTCGCGCGGGCCCACGCCGCCGGCCGGGTCGAGGCCGGGGAGCGCGGCACGGTGCTGGTCCGCGACCTCGAGCGTCGCGATCTCGTCTTCGTGTGCCGTCCCGATGGGCTCGAGCTCGTCGTGGTGACGCTGTGGGAGGAGGGTGAGGACGCCGCCGTCCCCAAGCGCTTCACCGACGCGCTGCGACGCGACGACCACGTCGTCGCCGCCCGCAAGCCGCCGCGCGAGGAGTGACGCAACCGCGCCCTCGCGTCGCACGCGCTCGTTACGCTGCGAGCTCGAGGCGGCGTTCGTGCTCACGCGCGCCCCGGCGCCTGGCGTAGCGCGCTCAGCTCCGTGCTCGGCGCTCCATCATCCGGGCGGCGTCGGCGAGCTCGAAGCCGAACCGCTCGTAGAGCCCGTGCGCGTCGGCGGTGGCGAGCACCCAGCGCAGCCCGGTGAGCTCGGGCTGGGTCAGTGCCGTCTGCACCAGCCACACGCCGAGCCCGCGGCCGCGATGGGCCTCGAGCACGAACACATCGGCCAGCCACGCGAACCTCGCGCGGTCGGTGACCACCCGGGCGAACCCGGCCTGATCGCCCTCCGGTCCGTAGAGACCGAACGGCAGCGAGTTCTCGATCGCGCGCTCGACCACGTCGCGGGTCACGTTCTTCGCCCAGCACGAGGTGTGCAGGAACCGCCAGATCCTCTCGCGGTCAAGCCGCGAGGGATCGGTCGAGATCACATAGCCGCGGGGCCCGGGCAGGGTCACGGGTGCGAGTCTGCCATGCGCCGTCAAGTGGGCCCGCGGTCGGCCGAGACCACTATCCGTCGCGCAGCGCGACGCTGCCGCCGATACCGGAGGTAGAGCGTCGTCCTGCCCGTGCCGGGGTTGCGTCCGAGCGCGATGCCCGCGTAGTGGTTGTTGTGCAGTCCCGCCCGATCGCGGTCGAGAGGGTCTGCAGGCGCTGCCCGAGCGGTCCGCTCAGCCGCGTGTAGTTGTCGCTCTGCCAGGCGTCGCCATGAACGCTGTTGCGCGGGTCGATGGCCAGGAACGGGTCCTGCCACGGCGCGGTCACGCCGGTCACCGGGCGAGCGATGGCGGCACGGCCGATGAACGCGGGCAGCGACGGAGCCGGGCCGGTGCTCTGGATCGGCACCGCGGGCGTCGTGGCGCCCGGCGCGGACGCCGGCACGCCGAGTGCGGCCATCGTCGTGCAAGCAATCGAGAGCGATGCGGCGCGTCCGCGCCGGAGCGGAATCGCAGACAACCTGTCGTCCTGTGGGTGAACGGCGAGACGCGCCGCACCCGCACGCGACGACGACCGGGAAGGCTACCCGCTACCCGTCCGGTGGACGGATGAGCCGTCCCGGAACGGGCCGTCCCCATCGGCCCCTTGCAGGGGCAACAGCTGGTCGATCTTCGCGACCTCGAATGCCCGCCGCACTCCCGGGGGCCCGGGGAGGATCGTGAGCCCGCGCGATTCGCTGTGACAGCGCGTGCGGAGCTCGAGCAGCAGCTTCATGCCGGTCGAGTCGATGAACGCGAGATTGCCCAGGTCGACGATCAGATCCGGTGCGCTCGTGATCGCCGCATCGAGGGCACGGCGCGCCTCCGCCACCGTGGCCAGGTCGAGATCGCCGATGAACCGGACCACCGTGTGGCCGTTCTCGTGATCCGCTCGGACAGCGAATCCGCGAGGCGCCGGTGGGGGGCGGTGTCCTGCGTACAAGCTTCGCTCCGATGGTAGTCCGACAATGCCTGGTCACAGGCGATACGTCACTGTGATGACAGATGATGACGCATGGGGTGATTTGGGCGCAAGGCCACCGGGTAGTCGGACACTGTGTGGAGCGATGTCTAAGGACGGGATGACCGTCCCCACACGGACGAGGAGTCACGATCGCGAGACCGGGCCGCGACCGCCGCGTTCGGATCGCACGCGGCCGGCCGACCGGCGCGCCGGCGGACTTGACGGCGTTCCATCGCGGGAGCTGTTCCTCCGCTGGCAGCGTGAACGTGACCAGGAAGCCCGTCACGCCGGTGCGCGGGGACGGCCGCCCACGCGGCTGGAGCTGGCCGAATACCTCGAGCTCGACGTGGAGCAGGCGCTCGAGGCGCTGCGGGCCGGCCAGGCCTACCGCGCAGTGTCGCTCGAGGCTCCCCGCACGAGCGATCGCGACGGCGAAGCGCCGACGCTGGCCGACGGTCTCGGAAGTGAGGACGAGCGCTACGAGCTGGTCGACGCCGATGCGTCGATCGCCGCCGCGATGAAGCATCTGGCGCAGCGCGAGCGCGCAATCGTGCATCTTCGCTTCGCCCACGGTTTGGCGCAGACCCAGATCGCGACTCAGATCGGCCTCTCGCCGATGCAGGTCTCGCGGATCGTGCGTCGCTCGCTCGAGCGCCTGCGGATCCTGGTGGGAGCCGATCAAGATTCCGGCCCAACCTAGTGGGGGCGGCCGCTGATCCGGTCAACGTTCGGTTCGCATTGACGAACAGGGCGGAGAACGTCAGGCTCGTGCGCGAGCTGCTCGCGGGTATCGGCAGTGCGGTGCGGCTCGGCGACGCCACCCTCGACGACGCGATGATCGCCGTCAGCGAGGCCTCCAACAACGCCGTGATGCACGCCTACGGCGGAGCCGAGGGCCCGCTGGAGCTCGATCTCGGCGTTCACGAAGGCCGGCTCGAGGTGCGCTGCCGCGACTACGGATACGGCATCGTGCCCGACGGGCACCGGGACCCCGTGGCCGCCGGCGGCTTCGGGCTCGCGGCGATCAAGGCGTTCACGGACGGCTCCGAGATCACGGCCCCGCCAGGCGCGGGGACGATGGTCAGGATGACCTTCTCGGCGCCCGAAGTGAGCCGACTCCAGGCCGCGCGGGATGAGTTGCTCGACGCCGCCGTCGAGCTCGACCTCGGCGCCGGCCCGCGCATCGTGATCTCACCACGCGGCCTGGTGAACCCGATCCTGAGCCGGCTGGTCACGGCGGTCGCCGCCCAGGCCGGGTTCACGATCGATCGCCTCTCCGACGCGCAGCTGCTGATCGACGCCCTCACCGGCACCGGCGCCCCCTACATGAGAGGCGACGGCGTGGTCGCCGCCTTGACGAGTGAGCGGCGACGCCTGGAGGTGCGGATCGGACCGCTGTCCTCCCGTGGCGTGGAGGCGCTGTCGGGCGGCCCGCCCTACGGCAGCCTGGGCCTGATCATGGCCAAGCTGACCGACAGCTACGGGCACGAGCAATGGAGTGGTCTCGACATGCTCAGCGTCGTGCTGACCGACCGGCGGCCGCCGGCGTGAGTCCTCGGCGCGGCCGCCAGGCCGGCGCCAAGGCGAGCAGAGCCGAGGGACGCCTGCGCATCGGCTGCTCGGGTTGGGCGTACGACGCGTGGCAGTGGGTCGTGTCCGCGGCGTCGAAACCGGCGCCGAGGTGAGGAGCGCGACGCCACCGTCGCAGCGCCTTTACGTAGCAATTGCCGCGGAGCATTCGGTCGATGATCTGCTCGCGGCCGTCCGCGCCGGCGCCGATGGGTATCTGCCTGGGTGATGAAGTCGTCGATCGTCGCGGCACCCGAGGAGGCGCCGATGGAGCGCGTCGGTGCCGTGAACGCCGCCGTGTTCTACCTTCCGCGGTTCGTGCGTCACTACCGTCGCCGCCGCCGTTCGGGGATGATGCTCGACGAGGCCTGGTACTCGACGCGCGAGCGATTGCGTGCCTACCGGGTGCCCGCGCCGTGACGTTCGACCCACGCCGAGCGGGGCAGCCGGTACAGCACGTGCCGGCGCAGCCGGTGGCCGGCGGGGATCCTCGGATGCTCGAAGTTCCCGTCCGGGTCGCGCGTCATGCCGAGCCGCTCCATTACCGCGCGTGAGCGTACGTTGCCCGGGGTCGTGATGGACACGATCTCCTCGAGCCCGGCTTCGCGGAACCCGACCGCCAACGCCGCCTCGGCGGCCTCCGTCGCGTAGCCACGTCCCCACGCTGCCCGCGCCAACCGCCAGCCGACCTCGACGGCTGGCGTGAACGGCGCCGGGAACGTATCCGCGAGCAGTCCGGTGAAGCCGATGAACCTACCCGTCTCGCGCACCTCCACGGCCCACAGCCCGTAGCCGCGCTGCTCGAACTCGCCCTCGATCCGGTCGACGAGGACGTCGCTCTGCTCCCGCGAGAGCAGTGCCGGGAAGCGCTCCATCACCTCGGGGTCGGCGTTGAGCGCCGCAAACGGCTCGCGGTCGCCGTCGCGCCAGCGACGCAGGAGCAGTCGAGCCGTGAGCATGCGGTCGGCCATGCACCGCGATGATGCCAATGCACTCTCGTCGCTTGCTGCGATGGGGTTCCTACGCAGCTCCGACACGCGTGCGCGATGCTGAGGTCACCGAGATTCACGCGGCATCACTGCCTCCCGAAGGGGGATCATAAGCACCCACTTCACCCACCCACAATTGGCCGTTCCGTGCGCGGCTGCGACGTTGCTGCTGGCGGCCTGCGGCTCGAGCGCGTCTCGCCCATCCGGCTCCACCGCCACGACCGCAGCCACGGTGGCGGCCACCGGTGTCCCCGCCACGGCTCCCGGAGCACCGCCCGGAGGCGGGGGTGGGACATCGACGCCGACGTATGCCGCGACCGGCGCCTACACGCTCGCCGGCGGCACCGCGGCCAGAACCAACGAGGCGTTCGCTGCCGGCCGGGCCGACGAGTCCGCGGTTCTGGTCAAGGACGGTGCCTCGCTCACCCTGGTCAACCCGACGATCACCACGACCGGCACGACGAAATCGATGGACGAGAGCGGCTTCTACGGCCTGGGCGCGGGTGTCCTCGCGCAATCCACCGCCCGGGTGAGGATCTCCGGCGGGTCGGTCACGACCAGCGGCTCCGGCGCCAACGGCGTATTCGCCTACGGCTCCGGCGCCTCGGTGACGATCAGCAATGCTCGCATCACTGCGTCCGGCCAGGGTGCCCACGGCGTCATGACGAGCGGGGGCGGGACTCTGCGGGTCATCAACGTCACCATGTCGACCAAGGGGGCGAGCTCGGCGGCGATCGCCACCGACCGCGGCGGCGGGACGGTGACGGTGACCGGCGGCACGATGACCACCTCCGGGTTCAGGTCGCCCGGGATCTATTCGACCGGCGTGATCAGGACAACGCGGGCACCGGGTCCGGGAACACCGGTGCGGGGAAGGTCACTCTCAGCGCGAACCGCGAGACGTTCAGCGGCAACCTGATCACGGCCGGCACCGGCACCATCAGCGCCAACCTCGTGAACCACACGACGCTCTCCGGGAAGATCGCGACAGCCGCGCTCAGGCTCGATGCCACCAGCGCCTGGAACGTCACCGCCAACTCCACGCTGACGGCGTTCACCGACCCGGCGATCAGCGGCACCACGATCACCAACATCGTCGGCCACGGTCACACGGTCACGTACGACGCGACGCTTGCCGCGAATGCACCGCTCGGCCGCAGGAGCTACACGCTCGCCGGCGGCGGACACCTCGTTCCCGCGTGACCCAAGGCTCGGGGCGGAGGTGCGCGCTCCGCCCCAGCGGGAGCTCCGGGTAACCTAGCCAGGCCCATTGCGGCCGGCGGGGCGCCGGTGGCGATCCGAACGAAAGGCACCAGATGGCAGTCGAAACCCCCGCACAGCTCGACCGTGAGCGCATCCACGAGCTCATCGAACGCGAAACCGGGAAGCTCGACGCTCGCACCCAGGGATCGGCGGAGATGTACCGCCGCGCGCGTCAGTCGCTCAGTGGCGGCGTCGGCTCCTCGTATCAGGCCCGCGACCCGTGGCCGATCTACCTGACGACGGGGGAGGGTCCGATCGTCTACGACGTCGACGGCAATTGCATGTGGGATTTCCACAACGGCTTCGGGTCGATGGTGCAAGGCCATGCCAACCCCGCGATCGTCAAGGCGGTCAGCGAGCGGGTCGGCCTCGGCACGCACTTCGCCGCCACCACCGAGGACGGGGTGATCGTGGCCGAAGAGCTCAAGCGCCGCTGGGGCCTCGAGCGCTGGCGCTACGTGAACTCCGGCTCGGAGGCCACGATGGACGCGATCCGGATCGCCCGCGCGCACACCGGTCGCGACACGATCATGAAGATCTTCGGCTCCTATCACGGCCACCACGACGGCGTGATGGTCTCCATTGGCGTCGAGTACGACCGCATCGGCGACCGCGAGAACTACGCCTCGCTGCCGTACGGGGCGGGAATCCCCGAGGCCGTCGCGGAGATGACGATCGCCGTGCCGTTCAATGACGCCGGGGCGATGGAGCGCCGCATCGAGCGGCTAACCGCCGAAGGACGCAAGCCCGCCTGCGTGATCATGGAGGCGGCCATGATGAACCTGGGGGTCGTGCTCCCCGAACCGGGCTACCTCGAGCAGGTGCGCGAGATCACCGCTCGCCACGGCGTCGTGCTGATCTTCGACGAGGTCAAGACGGGTCTCGCCGTGGCCGCCGGCGGCGCCACTGAGCGCTTCGGTGTCAAGCCCGACATGGTCACGCTGGCCAAGACGCTCGGGGGCGGACTTCCGGCGGGCGCGATCGGCGGCACCGAAGAGGTGATGCGCGTGGTCGAGGACGGCAGCGTCTACCAGGTCGGGACCTACAACGGCAACCCGCTTGTGATGGCCGCCGCGCGCGCCAGCCTGGTCGACGTGCTGACACCAGAGGCCTATGCGCACCTCGATGACCTCAACGACCGGATCGTGTCCGGGTGCCAGTCGGTGATCGAGCGCCACAATCTGTCCGGCTATGCCGTCGGGATCGGCGCCAAGGGCTGCGTGACCTTCTCGCCGACGAAGGTGGTCGACTACGAGAGCTTCAAGGCCAATCAGGACGTCGAGGTCACCGAGCTCGCCTGGCTCTACAACATGAATCGCGGCATCTTCATGACGCCGGGCCGCGAGGAGGAATGGACGCTCTCAGTGATGCACACGCACGAGGCGATCGACGCCTACGTGGCCGTGTTCGATGAGATGGCCCGCGAGCTGACGGCCTGACCTGGCGTCGGGCTCCGCACCGCAACAGTAGTGGCCGAGCAGCGAATCCCTACGGCTCGGAGGGCTCGAGCGCGCCGATGTCGGGGCGCCGAGCCGCCTCCATCCCCGCGCTCCACTTCTCCTCGACGCGGCCGAGTCGCCACACGGCGAGCGCGATCGCCCAGGTGGCGACGAACATCGCCACGATGATGAATCCGGCCTGGTTGATGTTGAACCCCTGCAGCCAGCTGGCGACCGACCCCCGGATGTCGAGCCGGTCAGTGAGCAGCCCCCCGAGCTCGATCGTGCCGATGAACAGCGCGACCACGATCGAGAGCCCGGTCACGGTGATGTTGTAGTAGATCTTGCGGACCGGCTTGGAGAACGCCCACCCGTAGGCGAAGTTCATGAACGACCCGTCGATCGTGTCGAGCAGCGACATGCCGGCGGCGAACAGGATCGGCAGGCAGAGGATCGCGTACCACGGCAGTCCGGCGGCGCCGGCACTGCCGGCCAGGACGAGCAATGCCACCTCGGTGGCCGTGTCGAAGCCGAGCCCGAACAACACGCCGATCGGGTACATCTGCCACGGGTGCTCGACGGTTCTCGTCAGGCGGCCGAAGAAGCGGTTCATCAGGCCGCGGGAGTTGAGTTGCTCCTCCAGCGCCTCCTCGTCATACCGGCCCCGGCGCATCTCCAGGAAGATCCGGATGATGCTGACCAGGATCACGATGTTCAGTGCGGCGATGATGTAGAGGAACGTCCCCGAGACGGTCGTGCCGATTACGTTGGTCGCCTTGTGCAGCGACGAGCCGCCGTTCCTCACCGGACCGTTCAGCGCCCGGACTCCGATCGCGAGCAGGAAGGTCAGCGCGAACACGATCGTCGAATGCCCGAGCGAGAAGAAGAAGCCAACGCTCATCGGGCGCTTGCCCTCGCTCATGAACTTGCGCGTGGTGTTGTCGATCGCCGAGATGTGATCGGCGTCGAACGCATGGCGCATGCCGAGCGTGTACGCGGTGATGCCGGTTCCGATCGCGAACGTGCCCGCCGAGCCGAGCTTGTACTTCGCCGGCGCGACGATCAGCAGCAGGATGCCGAAGCCGACGATGTGCAGACCGGCGATGACGGCCGCCATCCCGCCCGCCCGCCGCCACTCCGCGGGGGTCAGCGCGGCCCTGATGCGATGCCAGCGGGATGCCTCCGCCCTCGGTCCGGACAACCGTCCTCCCTCCACGTGAGATCGCCCTCGCCCGGGCTACCACGGTGCTGGCGAGAACGTACCGCGAGGCATCCACTAATGCAAGGTAATCCCAATAACCACCCGCGGATGCCGTCCGGTCGGTCTCTGCGCAACACTGACGGCGCGATGACGATGTCTCCCGACACGCCGCGGCTCGACTTCGCCGACCTCACCGACGCCGCCGCGGCGCTCCGCGAGCGGGGCCTGCGCCTGACCACACCGCGCCGGCTCGTGCTCGAGGCGCTGTTCGCGGCCGACGGGCCGGTATCGGCCGAGCACATCGCCCAGTCGGTGCAGCTCGACCTCACCTCCGTGTACCGGAACCTCGAGGCGCTCGAGCAGCACGGGCTCGCGCGCCACGTGCACCTCGGGCATGGACCCGGTCTGTACGTGCTGATCGGACGCGGTGAGCGCGAGTTCCTGTCGTGCGAGGGGTGCGGCGCCGTGCGCAGCCTCCGGACCGAGCAGCTCGATCCGGTCCGTGATCTCGTCCGCGAGCTGTACGGGTACGAGGCTCGGTTCGGCCACTTCCCGATCGTCGGGCTATGTCCCGCCTGCGCGCGCCGCCGCGAGGCCGCGGAGGCGCCCGGCGCTACTTCGTGAAGCCGGCCACCAGGTTGATCGTGATGCGATGATCGATCAGCAGATCCTTGGTCGCGCCGCTGTGGCCGCCGGCCTGGATCAGGAAGCCGGCGACCGCGACCAGGCTGGCCGCGCTCGCGCCGAGCAGGAGCCCGTCCGCGAGCACGCGGCCGGGATCCTCGCGCCGGGCCCGCCGGCGCGGCCCCGCGAGCCGGCGGCGGGCCGATCATTCGTCCGGGGTGCCGGCCTGCTCGGCCAGCTTGTCGCGCAGGTACGCCGCTTTGTCCGCCCGTCGCTCGTGGGTTGCGCGTTCCTCGTCGTCGGGCGCTCGCCGTGCCTGCTCGGTCTCACGTCGGACGCGGCGCTCCTGCGCCGCCTGCAACTCCCGGATCTCGCCTTCTTCGGGCACGGACGCTCCCGGGCCGCTCAACCCGCGGCGGGGTGATCGTCGAGCCGGACGCCCGAGTCGAGCTCGGGCTCCCCGTCGCCCGGCCGCGGCCCGGGCGGGCTTGGCGGCGGGCCGGGATCCGGCAGCGCCGGCTGAGCATCGGATCGCACACGATGGTGATACCCGCGACCGGGGCGCGGAAACGCCGGCGCGGTGAGTCTCAGTCGACCGGGACGAGGCCCGGCGGCGCGAGCGCCGTCAAGCGCCGGTCGATCCACGACGGAGTGCGGCGGGCGTCCTCGGCTCGCTCCAGGCGGGTGACGGCGCGTCGGACGAGTTGGCCCCCGAGGTAGGAGAGGGGCTCGGGAGGCAGCCCGCTCGGGGGCTCGCGCACGAGCCCGCAGCCACTCCACTCGTCCTCACGGCCGAGCGCCATCGACGCCAGGATGCGGCCGCCGAGGACGCTCGGGCCGACCCCGTTGCCCGAGTACCCGAGCCCGCAGATCAGGTCCGGACGGCCGAGCGTGGTGAAGAACGGCAGGCCGTCGAGCGAGCGGTCGATCGGGCCGACCCAGCTCGCGGCCAGCGGCAGGTCGTCGAGCGCCGGCTCGAGCGCGTGCATGTGCGCGGCGACCGCCGCCGCCCGCGGTGAGACGCCCTCGAAACTCCGGCCGACCCGGCTGCCGTAGGCCAGCGAGCCCCCGCCCTTGCCGAAGGCCAGCCGCCCATCCGGCGTGGGGCGGTAGTAGTGGACCATCAGCCGCGAGTCCGAGATGCTGACGCCGCCACGGAGACCGGCCTGCGCGAGCCGTTCGGGCGCGGGCTCGGTGATGACGAGGTCGCTGGCGATGGTCACGAACCGCCCGCGCAGCTCGCGCAGGCGTGTGGCCCAGGCATTCATCGCGATGACCACTCGCCCAGCCTGGACGCGGCCGCCCGGGGTCCGGACCACGAGCTCCGGCCCTCGGTCGAGGCCGACCATGGGCGAGCCTTCGAACAGCTCGACGCCCTGAGCGAGCGCGACACGGCGCAGCCCCCGGGCGAGCAGCGCCGGCTGCACGCTCGCAGCGCCGGCCTCGAACACGCCCGCCAGGTGCTTGTCCGAGCCGGCCCGGGCGGCCACCTCGGCCGCCGGCAGCTCGGCGAACGGGCGCTCGCCGTGGCGCGCGAGCGCCTCGACGGTGCTCGTCCACGCTCCGATCTGCGCCGGGCTGGTCGCGGTCCACAGCCAGCCGTCGGGTCGGAACTGCGCATCGATGCCGTGCTCGCGACAGACGGCGCCGATGTGAGCCACCGCGGCCGCCGACTCGCGCCCCAGCCGCAGCGCTTCGCCGGAGCCGCAGGCACGCTCGAGGGCCAGGAAGTGGTGCCAGAACGTCATTGCGAAGCCCCCGTTGCGCCCGCTGGCACCGGCCCCGGCGAGGTCGGCCTCGAGCATGATCACGCGGAGCGACGGCGCCAGCTCCCGGATCCGGAGCGCCGTCCACAGGCCGGTGTACCCGGCGCCCACGATGCATACGTCCGCGTCGAGCTCGGCGGTCAGCGGTGGCGTGGCCGGCGCTCCGTCGGTCAGTGCTTGGCGCAGCCACCAGCTGCGTGCAGGGATGCTCATGTGCACGGGACGCGTGCCCCCACTGTAACCCCAGCGGACCGGCCCACGACTGACGGGGCGCGATTCAAATGCGCCGCCCCGGGTAGAGCCAAGTGAGAGATCGAAACCGAGGAAAGTGACCAAGATGACCAGCGAACGAGGAACCGAGCAGCTCGCCAAGTACCTGACCGAGGCGCGTGCGATCGAGTTGGCACTGACGCGTACGCTGCAGACGCACATCGCCATGACCCCCTCCGGCACGTATCGCCACGGCCTCGAACGGCACCTGACCGAGACCCGCAGCCACGCCAAGCGAGTCGAGCGCCGCGTCAAGGAGATCGGGCACGGCCGCACGCTGCCCCAACTCGGCGCCGACGTGATGCAGAGCCTGCTCGCCCAGGCGACCGCGCTGTCGAAGCTCCCGCTCGACCTGATGCGCGGCGACGGCGGCGAGGAGAAGCTGCTCGCCAACGCGCGCGAGGAAGCCGCCTCGGAGGCGCTCGAGATCGCGCTGTACGACACGATCGAGGCGCTCGCCCGTGAGCTCGGCGACGACAAGACGGCCGAGCTCGCCGCCGGCATTCGCGGCGACGAGGAGCGGGCGCTGCAGGAGCTCCGCGACGCGATCCCAGAGCTGGCCAACAACCTGCTGCGCGCGCGGGTCGAGGGCATCAGCACCTACGATCCCTCCCGCACCGGCGCGGCGCGTGACGTGCGCCGGGCGGCGAACAGCGCCCGCAAGGCGGCCTCCGGGGCGGCCGATGAGGCGCGCGGCGCGGCGCGGCAGGCGCGGAAGGTCCCGGGCGTGGCCCGGGCCGAGGGCGAGATCAAGGGTGCGGTGGCGTCCGAGCAGGATCTCGCGATCACCGGCTACGACGACCTGAGCGCCGACGAGATCACGGCGAAGCTGCCCGAGCTCTCGCAGATCGACCTGGGGAAGATCGACGCCTACGAGCGTCGCCACCAGGGTCGCAAGACGGTGCTCGACCGGATCGGCACGCTGCGCGGCGACGAGCCGTGGCCCGGATACGACGAGCTCACCGTCGAGGAGGTGCGCAAGGTGCTGTCGGCGGCGGATGAGTCGCGGGCGGCGTCGGTGCGCGACTACGAGCGTCGCCACAAGCAGCGCCAGGGCGTGCTCGACGCGGTCGAGCGCGAGCTGGCCCGCCAGTAGTTCCGCACCCGAGTGCCCACAGCCGGATCACGCGCCGGCCGCCGCTTCACCGCGGCGGCCGGCGTTTGTCGTGGCGCGGTCCAAGTAGATCGACCACGATGAACGTTCTCGTTCTCATATCCACTTGACCGGGCCGGTAATCCCCCCGGTCCGGAAATCGGTGTGGAGGAGCCGGGGCTACTCGGGCGCCGTGGACGATCGGGAGCTGCGCCGGCCCTGGCGCAGCCGGTCGAAATGGTCCAGCGCCAGCCCCGATCCGAGCGCAACGCAGGTCAGCGGCGAGTCGGCCCGGACCACCGGCATGCCCGTCTCGGCCGCAACGAGCTCCGGGAAGCCCTGCAGCAGCGTTCCGCCGCCGGCGAGCAGGATCCCGTCCCGGGCGATGTCGCCCGAGAGCTCGGGCGGCGTCTCCTCGAGGCAGTCCCGGATCGCACGCAGGATTTCCTGCAGCGGGGACATGATCGCCGCCCGGACCTCGGCGCTCGACAGCTCGACCTGGGTCGGGAGGCCGGTGACCAGATGGCGGCCGCGGACATCGGTAGTCAGCTCGTGGGCGAGTGGAATCGCCGAGCCGATCGTGATCTTGATCGTCTCGGCGGTCCGCGAGCCGATCGCCAGCTGGTAGACGCTGCGCAGATAGTGGGCGATCGCCTCGTCCATCTCGTAACCGCCGACGCGCACCGAGCGCGAGAGCACGATTCCGCCCAGGGAGATCACCGCCATCTCGCTCGTCCCGCCGCCGACGTCGACCACGAGCCGACCGACCGGCGCCTCGATCTCAACCCCGGCGCCGATCGCGGCGGCGATCGGCTCCTCGATCAGATGCACCTGTCGCGCTCCGGCCGCCAGCGACGCCTCCTCGACCGCACGCTTCTCGACCTCGGTGACGCCCGAGGGCGCGCACACGATCAGCCGCGGGTGGGCGCGGCGGCGGTCGAGCACCTTGCGGATGAAGTAGCGCAGCATCTCCTCGGTCACCTCGAAATCGGCGATCACCCCATGGCGCAGCGGCCGCGTGGCCGAGATCGTGGCTGGGGTGCGGCCGATCATCCGCTCGGCCTCGACGCCGACCGCGTGCACCTGGCCGGTCAGCGAATCGGAGGCGACCACCGACGGCTCGGAGACGACGATGCCGCGTCCACCGACGTACACCAGCGTGTTCGCGGTGCCAAGGTCGATCGCCATGTCGTTGACGCCCAATGTCGGCCCCAGGCGGCGACGCGAGGTGTCGCGGCGGGAGCCGTCCCTACGAAAGCCCATCGCTACACAGTGTCAGACTGGCCGCAGACGTCACGTCCGGCGGGTCGAAACCGGCCCGCTTCTGGCCGCCCCGGCCGCTCGCAGGGGGTCCGCTGGGCGATCGCGTACTTTCTTGGAGTGGCCTCCCAGTCCCCTCAGCACTCGGTCGCGGCGGGCGCGCGCGGGTCTGACGGCGATCCGGCGATCGTCGTCACCGGGCTCGAGAAGTCCTACGGCGAGGTGCGCGCGCTGTGTGGCGTCGACCTCAGCGCGGAGCGCGGGACGGTGCTCGGCCTGCTCGGCCCCAACGGCGCCGGCAAGACGACCGTCGTGCGCGTGCTGACGACCCTGTTGAAGCCGGACGCGGGCACGGCCAGCGTGGTCGGCCTCGATGTCGTGCGCGACGCCGCCGCACTCCGCCAGCAGATCGGACTCGCCGGCCAGTACGCGGCCGTGGACGAGAACCTGACCGGTCTCGAGAACCTGACCATGGTCGGACGCCTGTACGGGCAGCGGCGCCCGCGGGCCAAGCAGCGCGGCCAGCAACTGCTCGAGCGGTTCGACCTGCTCGATGCCGCGAGCCGGCCGGTGAAGACGTACTCGGGCGGTATGCGGCGCCGGCTCGACCTGGCCGCCGCCCTCGTGGCCAAGCCCGAGGTCCTGTTCCTCGATGAGCCCACCACGGGTCTTGATCCGCGCAGCCGGCTGGCGCTGTGGGAGACGATCGAAGGGCTTGTGGCCGAGGGAACGACCGTTCTGCTGACGACGCAGTATCTGGACGAGGCCGATCGCCTCGCCGACACGATCGCCGTGATCGATCACGGCCTTGTGATCGCCGAGGGAACGTCCGACGAGCTCAAGGACCGGGTGGGCGGCGAGCGGCTCGAGGTCCGGCTCGACGACGAGCGCGATGCCGACACCGCCGTGGCGGCGCTGGCGCCGATGTCCGACGAGCGGCCCGTGGTCGAGGACGCGGTGGTCAAGCTGAGCGTGCGCCGGCGGCAGGGATCGATCGTCGAGGCCGTCGGTCGGCTCGGGGAGGCGGGCGTCGGCGTCGACGATCTCGCGCTGCGGCGCCCGACGCTCGACGACGTGTTCCTCACGCTCACCGGGCATGCCGCGGCCGAGGCCGAGGAGGAGGCGGCGTGAGGAGACTGGTCAGCGACACGCTCGTGATCGCCGAGCGAAACCTCGTGCGACTGCCGCGGGCGCCGGATCTGCTGCTCGCGTTCACCGTCCAGCCAGTGATGTTCGTGCTGCTGTTCGCCTACGTCTTCGGCGGCGCGATCAAGACCCCGGGCGGCTCGTACATCGACTACCTGATCCCCGGGATCATGGTCCAGAACATCGCCTTCGGCGGCTTTGTCACCGCGCTCGGATTGAACGAGGACGTGCACAAGGGCCTGATCGACCGCTTCCGCTCGCTGCCGATGGCGCGTCCGGCGGTGCTGGCGGGGCGGACGCTGGCCGACGTCGTCACCAACGCGCTGTCGATCATCGTGCTGCTGATCACCGGGCTGATCATCGGCTTCACGTTTCACGCCAGCGTGATCGAGATCCTCGGTGGTGTCGGGTTGCTTCTGCTGTTCGGCTACGCGTTCTCGTGGGTGTTCGCGCTGCTCGGCCTGCTGGTGTCCTCGCCGGAGGCGGCCAACTCGGTCGGCTTCATCGCCGTGTTCCCGCTCACATTCATCTCTTCGGCCTTCGTGCCGGTGGCTACGATGCCGGCCGTTCTGCGCGCGTTCGCCCGCGTCAATCCGTTCACGATCGTCGTGGACGCGATGCGGGCCCTGTGGATCGGCTTCCCCGCCCGCAACTACGTGTGGGAGGCGGTCGTCTGGTCGCTGGTGATCCTGGCTGTGTTCGCGCCGCTGGCGGTGGCGCGCTACCGGCGCACCGCCGGTCAGTAGCGGCTGTCCCGGGGGGACCGGCACTGACGTCCACGATCACGGTGCGGTCGGGGCGGCCAACTGCCATTGACGCCGCCGTCGTGGTAGAGCACGCCGTTGTGGCGTGGCGTGGTCACATGGCCGTGACTGATCGGCAACGTCAGCGTGCCGCAGGCGGCGAAGTTCCTGACCGCTCACAGCATCACGGTCAGCGCACTCGCCGGCAAGGGTCGCCTGGCCCGCGACCGGTGGGAGCGCCGGCCGGCGTGGCACCGAAGCGTCCGCCGGGCATTAGGCTTGGCCGCGTGCGCCTGGGGGTCCACTACGACAGCTTCACCGAACGGATCGGCGGTGTCCTCAACCAGATGCCGATCCCGCTCGGCCTGGCGATGCTCGGCATGCCCGCGGCGCGCTCGATCCAGGTCGCCCAGCGGACCGGTGTGTTCGCGGAGCTCGCGACCGCTCCGGCGTCCGCGGCCGAGCTCGCCGAGCGGCTCGGGCTGCGTGCGCAGGGCACGGCGCTGATGCTGGACACGCTGGTGGCCTCGGACGTGCTCGAGCTCGGCTCGGACGAGCGCTACGCGCTCCCGCGACGGATTCGGAAGTGGCTGGCGCCGGACTCCAAGCACTACGTCGGCGACTTCCTGTCCGACACGTACCTATTGGGAATGGTGGGAGGGCCTCGAGGATCTCGTGCGCGACGGCCGCTCGATCGAGCTCCACGACCGCGCTGCGGACGATCCCTACTGGGACTCCTACATCACCGGCCAGTTCCAGCTCGCGCGGCTGTCGAGCGCCGCCGTGGCCAAGGCGGTGGCGCTGCCCCGCGGCGCGCGTTCGCTGCTCGACGTCGCCGGTGGCCACGGTGAGTTCTCGATGGCGCTCTGCCGCCGCCACGCCGGGCTCCACGCCACTGTCGTCGACCTGCCCGGCAGCGCCCGGGTCGGGACGGCGATCGTCGAGCGCTCCGGCATGGCGCGGCGCGTCAGCTACGTGGTCGGCGACATGTTCAGCGCCGATCTCGGCGGCCCGCACGACGGCGCGCTCGCGTTCAACATCGTGCACCACCTCTCGCCCGAGCAGGCCCGCGCCCTG
>DATMGZ010000152.1:0-2034 GCA_035555155.1 Solirubrobacteraceae bacterium
CCAGTTGTGGCGGAGCGGACGGCGGTCGCCGGTGGTCCGCATACAGGACCGCACAGTTCCGCGAACCGCGGACCGGCATTCGGACCAGCCCGCCGCAATCATTCCACGTGTCCCCACGTGTCCTGCGTCTGGCCGAGGAGCGCGTCAGCGATCTCGTGCAGGACGAGCGAGAGCTGCTCCAACGCGCGCCGCTCGCCCGGCGCGGAATGCTCCTGCATCGCGACGCCGAGTTGCTCCACCGCCGTGTCGAACCTCGCCCACAGCACAGCGGGGCCGGGGCGACTTCCGCCGGGCCGCAGCTCGTAGGAGAGCACGCCCCTCGGCAAGCCGGATTGGCGCTGCCACCATGGTCCGGGCTGTTCGTCGCCGAGGTTGGCCAGCGCGGCCGCCTTGCGGGCGGCGGCCGACGCGATCTGAAGGATCCGGACGACGAAGCCTGCATCCGGGGGCGCCATCGCGCTCGCGCTCAAAGCGTCCAGCCACTCCGCCTCGGCGACTCCGAGCCAGCCCGCACGTGTCACATGCTCGACGGCTTCCGCCGGCCAATGCGGGGAGCGGCCGGGCGGGTTGATCGTATCCATCGCCCTCCACGTCTCGGCGCCTGGCTCGACGTCAGGCCCGTCCATGTCCTCGCCCCTGAGCATCCGGTCGAGCTCTGAGCGGCGGACCAGCAGCTTCCGCCTGCCCGGTCGCATCGCCCGCAACGTGCCCTTCGAGATCCAAGAGCGGATCGTCGCCGGGCTCATCCGCAGCTCCTCGGCGATCTCCGCCAGCGTCAGCCAGGGATCGTCGGGCGTGTCAGCCTCATGATCGACCATCTAAATCAACAGTAGCGAGATTAGCGCCATTAAGCTACCGTATGAACTTGCCGTCTGTCGGTCGCTCAACGGGAGCACATGTGCCCATGCCGTCCAACGGGCCCAGCGATTTGGAGTCGTCGATTCTTGCCAGCCGGGTGCTGCTGCGGCCGAGCGACGTCGCCCGCGAGCTGTCGGTGTCACGCGCGTGGGTCTACGAAGCCGCGCGCACGGGGCGGATCCCCTCAGTTCGGCTCGGTGGCGAGGACGGTCCGTTGCGCTTCATCGCGGCGGACATCGACACGTGGCTGGCGGAGGCCCGAGCGGGATGGCGCCCGGGCCGCCGCGCGTCGTGACCCGGTCAGCGTGAGCGCGGCACGCGAGCGCCAGCGGAAGCCCGCGCGATCGCCTCTTCGGTCGCCACGGCGCCGGCCGCAAGTACGTGGCGCTCCAGATGACCGTAGTAGCGCTCAGTCGTGCTGATGTCCGCGTGACCAAGCTGCCGCTGGACGTACATCAGCGAGTTGCCGGCCGCGAGCCACGCCGCGGCCGCGGTGTGGCGAAGCGCGTGCAGCGGCATGTCTCGGAGGGCGGCGTCCTGGAGGGTGTGCTTGTGCCAGTCCCGAGATACCGTCGTGCGGTCGAAGGGGAGGCCGGCGCCGGCGCTCTCCCAGCGACCGGTGTTGCGCTTGGCCGCCCGGACCGGCATCGCGAACAGAACCGCGCTGTTCACATCGCCGGAGGCCAGTTCCGCGCGCCGGGCCAACTGGTCGCGCAGCACGGCGCAGAGTCCGGGCCCGATCTCGACCGAGCGGAACCGATCGGACTTGGTGCTGCCGATCGTGCCGCCCTTGCGCGATCGGTAGACGATGATCGCTCCGCCCGAGTCCTCGAGTGAGAGGTCGCTCAGCCGGAGCGCAAGCGCCTCGGAGATCCGCAGACCGCTACCGATCAGCACCTCGGCGAGCGGTCGGTAGACCTCCGAGCAGGCGTCGAGGTAGCGCGGGATCTCGTTGAGTCGCAGGTACTCGCGCTCGATGTGGTCGGGCGGCAGGCGTTGCACCCGCAGCGCCGGGTTCGCGACGATCAGACCGTCCTCGACAGCGTCGTTGAGGCAGACGACGAGCGTGACGAGAGCGTTGTTGACCGTCTTCACGGCCATCTCGCCCGCCGCGACGGACTCGGCCAGATCAGCAACGAAGGCGCGGACGTGGTCGACGGACAGCTCGCCAAGTGG
>DATMGZ010000153.1:0-6080 GCA_035555155.1 Solirubrobacteraceae bacterium
GCAGTTGGTGGCGAAGGAGACGGGGTATCCGGAGGATCTGCTGGATCCGGATCTGGATCTGGAGGCGGATCTGGGGATTGACACGGTGAAGCAGGCGGAGGTGTTCGCGGCGATCCGTGAGTCGTATGCGATTGAGCGGGACGAGTCGCTGAAGTTGCGTGACTATCCGACGATCCACAGCGTTGTCGGATTCGTGCTGGACCACCTCCCGGCCGAGGCCGCGGCCGCGGAGCGGGCGAGCACGCCGGCGGGCACCAACGGCGCCGACCCGGCTGCGTCCGAGACGGATGCGTCACAGAGCAGCGGCAGCTTCCCGCGCCGCGTCCCGGTTCCGGTCATGCGGCCCCCGCTTGACTGCTGTGTGCCGACCGGCGTGGAGCTGGCGGCGGCCGATCGCGTCGTGCTGATGCCCGATCGCGGCCGCGTGGGCGCGTCACTGGCCGGCCGTCTGGAGAAGCGCGGCGTCACCGTGCTCACGATCGAGGGCGAGCTCGCGGTCGACGAGCTCGAACAGACCCTTGCGGCCTGGAGGGCCGAGGGGCCGATTGCCGGTGTGTACTGGCTGCCCGCGCTCGACGAGGAGGGTCCGCTGGACGAGCTCGAGCCCGCCGAGTGGCGCGACGGGCTGCACCTGCGCGTGAAGCTGCTCGCCGCGACGATGCGCCTGCTCGCCGGCGACGGCGGCCCGGGCGCATTCCTGGTCGCGGCCACCCGTATGGGCGGACGCCACGGCTACGACGAGCGCGGCGCCACTTCGGTCATGGGCGGGGCGGTGAGCGGCTTCTGCAAGGCGCTGGCCCGCGAGCGCGACGACACCCTGGTGAAAATCGTGGACTTTGAGCCGGGCCGCAAGACCGCTCCGTTGGCCGACCTCCTGATCGAGGAGACGCTCCGCGACCCCGGCGCCGTCGACGTCGGTCACGCAGACGGACTGCGCTGGACCGTCGGCCTCGTCGAGCGCGAGGCGGTGGCCACGGCCGAGAGCCCACTGCGCCCGGATGCGACGTTCGTCGTCACCGGCGCTGCGGGCAGCATCGTCTCGGCGATCACCGCCGACCTCGCGGCCCACGCCGGCGGTGGCCGGTTCCACCTGCTCGATCTCACACCGGCGCCTGATGCGAGCGATCCCGATCTCGACCGCCTCACCTCCGACCACGACGGGCTCACGCGTGATCTGGCCGGCCGGCTCAAGGCCGCCGGCGAGCGACCCACGCCGAAGCTGGTCGAGCGCGAGCTCGTCCGCATCGAGCGGGCGCGGGCAGCCCAGGAGGCGATCGCCGCGATCGAGCGTAGCGGCGGGACCGCGGTGTGGCATCAGGTCGACCTGACCGATGCCGACCAGGTGGCCGCCGTGCTGTCCGAGGTTCGCGAGCAGGGCGTGGTCGATGTGCTGCTGCACTGCGCGGGCATCGAGATCAGCCACTTCCTGACCGAGAAGCCACAGCGCGAATACGACCTCGTGTTTGACGTCAAGGCCCAGGGCTGGTTCAACGTGTTGCGCGGGCTGCGGGGCGCCGAGCTCCGGACAGCAGCCGTGTTCAGCTCCATCGCCGGCCGGTTCGGCAACGCCGGGCAGACCGACTACAGCGCCGCCAACGACCTGATGTGCAAGAGCGCCACGCGCCTGTGCGCGGACGGCGTCACGCGGGCGATCGCGGTCGACTGGACCGCGTGGGCGCAGATCGGCATGGCGACGCGTGGCTCGATCCCGAAGATGATGAAGGTGGCGGGCATCGACATGCTGCCGCCCGAGGAGGGCGTCGCGGCCATGCGCCGCGAGATCGAGTCCGGCCCCGGTGGCGAGGTGCTGGTCGCCGGCGCGATCGGCGTACTCGGGGCCGAGCGCCATCCGACCGGGGGCCTCGACGCCGAGGCGGCGCAGCAGCGGCTCGCCGATCCTCACGGCCCGATGACCGGTCGCATCGAGGCGATGACGATCGGGGGCGGGCTGCAGATCCTGACCGAGCTCGACCCGGCCCGTCAGCGCTTCCTCGACGATCACCGCATCGACGGCACCGCGGTGCTGCCGGGCGTGATGGGGGTCGAGGGGTTCGCCGAGACGGCCCGCGCACTGCTGCCCGACTGGACGGTGACCGCGATCGAGGACGTCGAGCTGCTGGCCCCGTTCAAGTTCTACCGCGACGCTCCGCGGGTTCTCGAGCTCCGGGCCCTGATCCGCTACGGCGGCGACGGGACGCTGCTGGCCGACTGCCGGCTGGTCGGGCGCCGCGCTCTGCCCGGCCAGGGCGAACAGGAGACGCTCCACTTCACCGGCCGCGTGCGGCTGGCGCGCGAGGCGCCGGTCGCGCCGAAGAAGAACGTCCCACCGACCGAGGCCGACGGCGTCGCGGCCGAGGACGTCTACCGCGTGTACTTCCACGGACCCGCCTATCAGGTCCTCGACAGCGCCTACCGACAGGATGGGCGGTTGGTCGGCCGTCTCAACGCCGACCTACCGCCCGACCACGACCCGCCGGCGCAGCCGACGGTATTCGCGCCGCGGCTGATCGAGCTCTGCTTCCAGACCGCAGGCCTGGCGGAGATCGGCGACGCCGGCCGGATGGCGCTGCCGACCCACGTCGATCGCGTGGTCAATTACGGGGTCGAGCGCTCCGGTCCGATCTACGCCGTCGTCACCCCGCGAGAGGATGCCGGCGACGCGAAGATGGACGCCGACGTGGTCGACAAGCGCGGCCGGGTCCTGGTCCGGCTCGAGGGCTACAGCACCACGGCGCTTCCGGGCACCTTGGAGCCGGACGTCCGTGAGCCGATCCGCGTTGCCGTGGCGAGAACAGGGTCAGACTGATGTCACTCGCGCGCCCCTTCCACCGGCTCGCGATCGTCAATCGCGGTGAGCCCGCGATGCGGTTGATCCATGCCGTTCGCGAGCTCAACGGCGCCCGCGAGCGGCCGATCGTGACGATCGCGCTGTACACCGATCCGGAGCGGGACGCGATGTTCGCGCGCGAGGCCGACGAGGCGCGCCGGCTCGGGCCGGCGACGACGGTCGACCGGGACGGCCCCCGGCGCAGTGGTTATCTCGACCACGTCGCGCTCGAACGGGCGCTCGTCGCCAGCCGTGCGGACGCGGTCTGGGTCGGCTGGGGCTTCGTGGCCGAGGAACCCGCGTTCGCCGAGCTCTGTGAGCGGCTCGGGATCGTGTTCGTGGGACCGGACGCCGACGTGATGCGCCGGCTGGGGGACACGATCGAGGCCAAGCGGATCGCCGAACGGGCGGGCGTTCCGGTCGCACCCTGGAGCGGCGGACGCGTGGCGCGGATCGAGGACGCGCGCGAGCACGCCGCCCGGATCGGGTTCCCGCTGATGATCAAGGCCGCGGCCGGCGGCGGCGGCCGCGGGATCCGCCAGGTCGACGCGATCGAGCAGCTCGGTGCCGCGTTCGAGAGCGCACAGGCCGAGGCCCAGGAGGCGTTCGGGCATGAATCGGTGCTGCTCGAGCGGTTGATCAGCCCGGCCCGCCAGGTCGAGGTGCAGGTGATCGCGGACGGCCAGGAGTCCATCTGGGCGCTCGGCGTGCGCGACTGCTCGGTCCAGCGCCGCCATCAGAAGGTGATCGAGGAGTCGTCGAGCCCTGCCCTCAACTCGGGCCAGAACCAACAGCTGCGCGAGGCTGCGGTGCGGCTCGCCCGCGAGGTCGGCTATCGCGGCGCCTGCACGGTTGAGTTCCTTTATCACACGCAGACGGGCGAGCTGTCGTTCATGGAGGTCAACACCCGCCTGCAGGTCGAGCATCCCGTCACCGAGGCCACGACCGGCGTCGACCTCGTCAAGCTGCAGCTGCACGTCGCCGCCGGCGGCCGGCTGGAGGGCGAGCCGCCGGCCTCGCGCGGTCACGCCGTCGAGGCGCGGCTGAACGCGGAGGACCCGGCGTTTGACTTCGCGCCCGCGCCGGGCCGCGTGGAGCTGTTGCGCCTGCCCACCGGCCCTGGTGTGCGGATCGATACCGGCGTCGGGGAGGGCGACGTTATCCCGGCCGAGTTCGACTCGATGATCGCCAAGATCATCGCGTGGGGCAGCGACCGCAGTGAGGCGTTCACGCGCCTGCGCCGGGCGTTGTCTGAGACCACCGTCGTGATCGACGGCGGCACAACGAACCAGGCCTTCCTGCTCGAACTGCTGCAGCGCCCGGACCTGCTGGCCGGTGAGGTCGACATCGGCTGGCTCGACGGGCTGCAGGTACGCGGCGAGACGCTGCCGGCGCGCCACAGCGAGGTGGCCGTGCTCGCCGCCGCGATCGAGCTCGCCGACGAGGCCACGGCCGATGATCGAGCTCGCTTCTTCGCCTTCGCCCGGCGCGGTCGCCCCCAGGTCGACACCGAGCGATCGCGCACGATCGAGCTACGTCACCGCGGCAGCCGCCACCGCGTCGTCGTGAACCAGATCGGGCCGCAGTCCTACCGGCTCGAGGTCGACCGCGTGATCCTCGAGCTCGAGGTGCAGCGCCTCGGCCGCTACGAGCGCCGGCTGCAGATCGCCGACCAGCTGCATCGCACCGTGGTCTCCGCGCAGGGCGCCGAGCTCCTGGTCGAGGTCGACGGCGTGTTGCATCGGGTCGCCCGCGATGACGGCGGCATCGTGCGCAGCCGCGCCCCTGCAGTCGTGGTCGCGATTCCGGTGGCCGCCGGCGACCAGGTGGCCGCGGGCGATGTCGTGGCCGTGGTCGAGAGCATGAAGATGGAGTCCTCCTACGTGGCCCCGTTCCGTGGCCGCGTGCGCGAGGTGATGGCAGCCCCGAACGTGCATCTCGGCGCTCACGCCCCGATCGCGCGGATCGAGCCGCTCGGGGACGTCGAGCCCGAGTCGGCCGGCGCCGAGCTCGACTTCGCGCGGCTGCGCATGGTCCCGCTCGAGGCGCCGGGGCGCTGCCGCGACAACGTGCTCCGACTCGAGCGCCTGGCGCTCGGCTTCGACATCGAGCCGGCGGAGGTCAAGCGAATCGTGGCCGACCTCCACGGCGAATGCTCGGACATGCTCGCCTGCGACCCGGCGCTGATCCCGGGCGAGCACGAGCTGCTCGGCATGTACGCCGATCTCCGCGCGCTCACCCATCCGCAGCGCGAGCTGGTCGAGCCGCGCGAGGATCTGCTCCGCAGCCCGCAGGAGCATCTGTACGAGTATCTGCGCTCGCTCGACGCCCGAGCCGAGGGGCTGCCGTCGAACTTCGTGGCGCGGCTGGAGCGCGCGCTCGCGCACTACGGCGTGACCGGCCTCGAGCGCACCGGCGGGCTCGAGGACGCGTGCTATCGGCTGTTCCTGTCCGATCAGCGCGACGCGGCGACCCGAGGGGCCATCGTCGCCGTGCTCGACCGGCGGCTGGAGCAGGCGGCCGATCTCGTCGGCTACGTCGGCGAGGACTTCCGAGACGCGCTGTCACGCCTGATCGAGGCCACCGAGGGTCGCGACCAGGTGATCGCAGACCTCGCCCGTGAGACGCGCTTTCGCTACTTCGACGAGCCGCTGATCACCGCCTCGCGCGAGCAGACCTACGGCGAGATGGAGACGCAGCTCAAGGCGCTCGAGCAGGACATGAGCCCCGAGGACCGCGAGCGTCTGATCGTCACGCTCGTCGACTGCGCGCTGCCGCTCGCGCCGCTGCTCAGCCAGCGCCTGACGACGACGCCGCCGCGCCTGCGGCGGCCGCTGCTCGAGGTGATGATGCGCCGCTATTACCGTACGCGTGAGCTGCAGGGCTTCGAGCAGGTCGAGCTCGACGAGCAGTCGTTCCTCACCGCCCGCTACGACCGGGATGGTCGCACACATCACGTGCTGACGGCATTCGTCGAGCAGTCCGAGCTGGCCACGGCGGCGCGGGCCTGCGCGGCCCACGCCGCGATCCTGCCCGAGGGCGAGCCGGTGATGGTCGACCTCTACTCCGAGCACACCGACGGGGCCGGCGCGGGTCTCGCACCGGCACTGCGCGAGGCCCTCGATGCGGTGCAGTTCCCGGCCTCCATCGAGCGGATCGTCGTCGGCATCAGCTCGCCGGCCCGGGGTCGCGGGATGTCGGCGGTCGACCTGTTCACCTTCCGTCCCGGCCCGGACGGTCTGGTCGAGGACGA
>DATMGZ010000154.1:0-50396 GCA_035555155.1 Solirubrobacteraceae bacterium
GCCACGGCGCCGCCAGTCCCGGCCGCTCCGCCGGCTGCCGCGGCGGCACCGCCGCCGCTCGCGGCACCCCCGCCGCCGATCCCGAGCGCGTGGCAGATCAGGCCGAGCGGGCCGAGGCCGGGCGCGAGGGCGGCGAAGTCACGGGTCGTGCCGCGCATGTCGCGACGGAAATCGCGGCAGCCGTGGCAATCGCGCAGGTGGCGCCGGGTGAGCCCGCTCGGGCGCACGCCGCGGTCGTGGGCGCCGGTCATCTCGGTGCGAATCTCGGCACAGGCGACGTCGCGCGCCTCGGCCGCATGGGCGAGACCGACGCGGGCGCGCACGAGCAGCGACTTCACCGCGGGAACCGTCGCCCCGAGCGCGGCGGCGAGGTCGGCGTAGCTCATCCCCCCGAGCTCGCGCATCAGCAGGGCCGAGCGCTGCTGCTCGGGCAGCCGGCGGACATCGGCGATCAGGCGCCGCAACGATTCCCGCCGCTCGGCCTCCTCGATCGGGTCGCGGATGGGCGACGCGACCAGTCCGAACACCTCGGGCGCGGGCGGCACGGGCCGTCGGAGCTCGTCGATACAGCGATTGTGGGCCACGCGGTACAGCCACGCGCGCAGCGAGAGCTCACGGTCGTTGGCCCGCAGCCCGGCGTAGGCGCGGACGAAGATGTCCTGGAGCGCGTCCTCGGCGTCCTGCCGGGATCCGGCCAGCATCTGGCGCGCGTAGGCGAACAGGCGCTGCCGGTAGCGGTCGTGAATGACCCGGAAGGCCTCGTCGTTGCCGGCCCGGAACAGCGCCACCAGCTGCTCATCCGAGCGCAGCCGGAGCAGCGGCGCCCCGATCGAGATCCGAGTCCGCGCTAGTGCTGCCGGTGCTTGGAGGGCCGAGGCTTCCACGCAAATCCTTACTGCAATGTAACGGGTGTCGCGGGTGAAAGTTCCGCGTCGACTGCTCAGGCGAGGCTCACCATGACGTGCTTGACCTCGGTGTAGTCCTCGAGCGCGTACATGCTGAGGTCCTTGCCGTAGCCCGATTGCTTGAAGCCGCCGTGTGGCATCTCGGAGGCCAGCGGGATGTGGTCGTTGACCCACACGCAGCCGAACCGCAGCGCCTTGGAGACTCGCATCGCCCGGCCGACGTCGCGGGTCCAGACCGAGGAGGCGAGGCCGTAGGGCGTTCCGTTGGCCCAGGCGATCGCCTCGGCCTCGTCGGAGAACTGCTGCACGGTGATCACCGGGCCGAAGATCTCGCGCTGGATCATCTCGTCGTCCTGCCGCAGTCCGGAGACCACGGTGGGCTCGAGGTAGAAGCCGGGCAGATCGGGCTGGCGACCACCGGTGGCGATCTCGGCGTGGGCGGGCGTGCGCTCGAGGAACCCCTCCACGCGCTCGCGCTGGCGGGCCGAGTTGAGCGGCCCGAGCGTCGTGTCGGGCGCGAACGTGTCGCCGACGACAAAGCCGGCGGCCTGCTCGACCAGCCCGGATACGAACTCGTCGTGCACCTTGGCGGAGGCGAGCACGCGGGTCGCGGCGGTGCAGTCCTGTCCGGCGTTGTAATACCCGGTGCCGGCGATCGTCTCGAGTGCCGTCTCGAGGTCGGCGTCGTCGAACACCACGACCGGCGCCTTGCCGCCGAGCTCGAGGTGCACGCGCTTGAGCGTGTCGGCGGCCGCGCCGGCGATCCACTTGCCGGTGTCGACCGACCCGGTCAGCGAGACCATGTCGACCTGCTCGTGTGTGACGAGGGCTCGGCCGGCGGGGTTGCCGTGCCCGGTGATCACGTTCAGCACGCCCTTGGGGAAGATCTCGGCCGCCAGCTCGGCCATCTTCAGCGTCGAGGCCGGCGTCGTCTCGGCGGGCTTGAGCACAACCGTATTGCCGGCCGCCAGGGCCGGGCCGATCTTCCACACGGCCATCATCAGGGGATAGTTCCACGGCGCGATCTGACCGATTACGCCGATCGCCTCGCGACGGATGATCGACGTGTAGCCGCTCACGTACTCACCGGCGGCGCGCCCTTCCAGGCAGCGGGCCGCTCCGGCGAAGAAGCGCAGGTTGTCGCACATGAACGGGATCTCGTCGCCCTTGAAGGCGGCGATCGGCTTGCCCGCGTTGGCCGCCTCGAGATCGGCGATCTCGTCGGCGTTCTCCTCGATCGCGTCAGCCAGCTTGAGCATCGCGGAGGCACGCTCGCCGGGGGTCTCGCCCGACCAGCCCGCAAACGCCCGGCGCGCGGCGGCCACGGCGCGATCGACATCGGCGGCGGTGGACAGCGGCGCGGTGGCCATCACCTCGCCGGTGGCCGGGTTGAGGATGTCCTCGGTCCGGCCTTCGACGGGGTCGACGAACTCGCCGTCGATGAAATTCTGCAATGTCCGGACCGCGGTTGCCATGCCGTCTGCCCGTCAACTTATCACCCGCGGGACGCTCCACATTGGCGCATGTTCGAGATCGACGTCTACGAGTGGGCCATACGCTTCTACTGTAGGGCGACAGCCCTGTTTTGAGGAGAGGAACCAACCATGAACGAAGTCGTCATCGCCTCCGCTGCGCGTACTGCGATCGGCACCTACGGCAAGAGCCTCGGCGGTGTCCCGCCGAGCGATCTCGGCGCCGCCGCCGCCACCGCGGCGATGGAGCGTGCCGGCATCGAGCCCGAGCAGGTCGAGACGGTCGTGTTCGGCAACGTGATCCACACCGAGCCCGGTGACATGTACATGGGACGGCTGGTCGGGATGAAGGCCGGGATTCCCAAGGAGACCCCGGGCTACACGCTGAACCGGCTGTGTGGCTCCGGCGTGCAGGCGATCGTGTCCGCCGCCCAGCAGATCCAGTGCGGCGACGCCGAAGTCGCCGTGGCCGGTGGGGCCGAGTCGATGAGCCGCGGGCCGTACTGGGTCCAGAGCGCTCGGTGGGGAGCTCGGATGGGCGAGACGCCGATGATCGACGCCGTGATGGGATGCCTCACCGATCCGTTCGGCCACGTGCTGATGGGCGTGACGGCCGAGAACCTGGCCGAGCAGGGACCGATCTCCCGCGAGCGCCAGGACGCGTTCGCGGTCGAGTCCCACCGCCGTGCCGCGGCGGCGCGCGAGGCCGGGGTCTTCGATGAGGAGATCGTCCCGGTGGAGATCAAGGTCAAGCGCGACAAGGTCCAGTTCGCGCGCGATGAGCACATTCGCGAGGACGCCTCGATCGAGGGCATGGCCAAGCTGAAGCCGGCCTTCAAGCCCGACGGGACGGTGACCGCCGGTAACTCGTCGGGCATGAACGACGCCGGTGCCGCCGTCGTGCTGATGAGCGCCGACAAGGCCAAGGAGCTCGGAGCCCCGGTGCGGGCCAAGATCCTCGCCTACGCGACCTGCGGCGTCGATCCCTCGATCATGGGCATCGGTCCCGTCTCCGCGGTCCAGAAGGTGCTCGACCGCGCCGGCCGCTCACTTGACGAGATCGGCGTGATCGAGCTCAACGAGGCGTTCGCCGCCCAGTCCCTCGCGGTCATCGACGGGCTCGGTCTCGACACCGACAAGGTCAACCCGAACGGCGGCGCGATCGCGCTCGGGCACCCGATCGCCGCCACCGGCGCCGCGATCACGACCAAGATCCTCTACGAGATGGAGCGTGGCGACCACGAGCTCGGGCTCGTCACGCTGTGCATCGGCGGCGGCCAGGGCATTGCGATGCTGTTGGGACGCAACGGAGCTTGAGCAAACTGCTCTAGCCTTCCGACATAGGATGGATCCAGCGTCGGGCATCGGCATACCGGTGGCATTCGCCGCAGGGCTGATCTCGTTTCTGTCGCCCTGCGTGCTGCCGCTCGTTCCCGGCTACATATCGGCGGTCGCCGGTGTCTCGCCCGCCGATATCAGCGGGCGTCGGGTGCTGGGTCCGAGTCTCAAGTTCGTGGCCAGCTTCTCGGTGATCTTCATCACGCTCGGGCTGCTCGGTCAGCGTGCGCTCCGGGCCACGCTGACCGGCCCCGCCGCGCTGAAGGTCTCCGGGGCGCTGATCATCGCCATGGGCGTGCTGTTCGTGCTCGCGCCGTTCATCCCCAGGCTCAACCGCCAGTGGCACGTCGGGCGGCTGATGGAGCGCGCCGGCCGCAGCGGCCCGATCCTGACCGGGGCGGCGTTCGCGCTCGCCTGGACGCCGTGCACGGGACCGACGCTGGGGGCCATCATCGGCGCCACCGGCTCCACCAGCTCGGCCGCGCACGGGGCGATTCTGCTGATCTTCTACTGCTTGGGGCTCGGCGTCCCGTTCCTGATCACGGGGATGGCATTCGGGACCGTGACCTCGGCGCTGACGGTGGTCAAGCGCCACTATGCGGTGGTGATCGGCGCCGGCGGCGTGGTCCTGATCTGGATGGGGATCATGATCTGGACGGGCGAGTTCACGCAGCTCAACATCACGGTCAACCACTGGCTGCAGAGTCTCGGGTTGCCCGACCTGAACTCCGCCACATAAGGCGGGCGAGCGGTCCGCGCAGACCGCCGCGCCCCGCCAGCGCGCGGGCAGGCACGAGAGCGCTCGGTAACGGTGCGCACAGGCGTCATGAGATTCCGCCCTTAGGCCGCCCTAACGTGCTACTGTGCCCGATTCCAGGGGTCTTAGGGCCGCCTAACGCTCGAACAGGATCATTCGTGTCGTTTGCACAGACCGTCGCGCTCGGAGCGCTCGCAGGATTCACCATCTTCCTCGGTCTGCCCGTCGGGCGGCTGCAGACGATCGGTACCCGCACCCGCGTGGGGCTGGCGATGTTCTCCGTCGGCGTCCTGGCCTTCATCTTCGTCGACGTGCTCTCCAACGCCCGGGAGATCCTCGGGCTGGCCGTCACCGCCTACAAGACCGGCCACGGGTCGCTCGGACATCTGATCTGGCTGGTCACGCTGATGGCCGTCGGATTCGGCCTCGGCAGCGCCGGCCTCGCGATCCTCGAGCGGCGGATCCGACCCGCCGGTGCACGCCGGCCGCCGATCGCCGGCGGCGCGCCCGCCGTGGCCATGAGCGTCGCCGAGGCCGATGCCGTGGCGATCGAGGTCGACGCCGCGCGTCGGCGGGCCCTGCGCACCGGCCTCACGATCGCGGCGGCGATCGGCGTGCACAACTTCGCCGAGGGGTTGGCGATCGGCGTCTCGGCCCGCGCCGGCGCGATCAGCCTGGCGACCGTGCTGATCATCGGCTTCGCGCTGCACAACGCGACCGAGGGCTTCGGCATCGTCGGGCCGCTCGGTGACGTCCGGCCCTCGTGGAAGTGGCTTGGGCTCGCCGGGCTGATCGGTGGCGGCCCCACCTTCCTCGGCTCGATCGTCGGCTACGCGGTCACCAGCACTCCGCTCGAGTTGACCTTCTACGCCGTCGCCGGCGGCGCGATCCTGTACGTGATCGGCGAGGTCTGGAACGGGATGCGCCGCTACGGCCATCGCGAACTGGGACTGCTGCTGCTGACCGTCGGCTTCCTGGCCGGAGTGATCACCGATCTCGTGATCACCTACGGCGGCGGCTGAGCCGCCGCGCGCCTCAGTCCTCGTCGGGGTGCTTCTCGTGCCAGCGCACCGAGGCGGCCTCGGCGCTGGCGGAGTGATGATCGGGCACGATCTCGTCGGCCTCGGGGACGTTGGACGGCGCCGGATGCTCGACGTCCTCGTCGGGATGGCGCTCGCCCCAGCGGGCTGCGGCGGCGGCGGCGCTGTCGCTGGGCTGTGTCTTGTCGGTCACGGGTGTCTCCTGGACTCGTTCGACGGGCAGGGTAGCGCCGGGCGTGTCGTCCGGCAACGTCTCCTACAGTACGTGAGGTGTCAGCCCACTGCGACCCGTTCACCGCCTCGGAGTCGGTACCGCTCGCCGGCGGCGCGCTGTTCGTCGCGCAGGCCGGCGTGCGGCCGGGCGACGCCGAGGTGGTCGTACTCGCGGTCCACGGCATCACCGCCTCGCATCACAGCTGGCGACCGGTGGCGCGCGAGCTGATCGAGCGGCACCCCGAGGTGTGCGTGCTGGCGCCCGATCTGCGCGGCCGCGGCCGCAGTGCCGATGTCGGATCCCCCTACGGCATCGCCGTGCATGCCGCCGACGTCGCGGCGATCCTCGAGCACCTGGGCGTGGCCGAGGCGGTGCTGGTCGGTCACTCGATGGGTGCGTTCGTGGTGGCGCGGGCGGCGGCCGACCGCCCCGAGCTCGCCTCGGCGGTCGTGCTCGTCGACGGCGGGCTCAGGATTCCGGCGCCCGCGAACGTCGAGCCCGACGCGCTGCTCGATGCCGTGCTCGGCCCGGCGATCGCCCGGCTGCAGATGACTTTCGCCTCCCCCGAGGAGTACATCGCGTTCTGGCAGGCTCATCCCGCCCTGGCGGGCCGCTGGAGCGACGACATCGAGGCGTACGTGCGGGCCGACCTCGCCGGTGAGGCGGGGGTGTATCGCAGCGTCGTCAACGAGGCTGCCGTCCGCACCGACGGGACCGAGCTGCTGCGCGATGCGGACACGCTCGAGGCGGCGGGGCGGGTGCGCGCGCCCCTGTGGCTGCTGCGGGCGCCGCGCGGGCTGCTCGACGACCCCAACCCGCTGATCCCGCAAGCGGTCCGCGACAGCTTCGCCGAGGCTCAGCCCGGCGCCACGCTCGAGGACGTGCCCGACGTCAACCACTACACGATCATCCTGGGGTCCGGAGCCCGAACCGTCGCCGATGCGATCGAGGCCGCGATCGCCAACCGGCGCGTGGCGGCATCGTAGGGGTGCACCGGGGGCCGCTTCGCCCGGGTGCGCCGCTTCGTCCGGGTGCGCCGCTTCGCCCGGGTGCGGGATGATGCCCGCCGTTCCGTGAGCCCGAGCATCCCGATCCCGCCGCACGACATCCCGCTGACGGGCGGTTCGCCGTTCCCGCCGATCGCCGACTACGCCTTCCTGTCCGACTGTCACACCAGCGCCCTGATCGCGCCGGACGGGAACGTCGAGTGGCTGTGCATACCGCGCTTCGACTCGCCGAGTGTGTTCGGAGCCCTACTTGACCGCCGCGCGGGCGGCTTCCGGGTCGGGCCCTACGGCGTCGTGGTGCCGCTGTCGTGCCGCTACGAGCCCGGCACGATGATCCTCGAGACGACGTGGATGACGCCCTCAGGGTGGATCATCGTGCGCGACGCGCTCACGATCGGCCTGTGGCACGACCAGCACGCGGACGAGACCTCTCACACCCGGCCCCCGACCGACCACGACGCCGATCACATGCTCGTCCGGTCGATCGAGTGTCTGCGGGGCGAAGTTCAGGTCGAGGCGGTCTGCGAGCCGATGTTCGGCTACGGGCGCGCGCCGGCCAACTGGACCATGCTGACCGAAGACTGGAGCGCCGCCGAGGCCACCGACGGCGAGGTGACGCTGCGGCTGCGCTCCGATCTCCGGCTGGGGATCGAGGGCAACCGCGCTCGGGCGCGGCACACGCTGAAGGAGGGCGAGCTGCGCTTCATCGCGCTCGGGCTCTCGCACGGCATCGAGTGCCCGATCAGCTGTGAGGACGCCCTCGAGCGGCTGCGCATCACCTCTCAGTATTGGCGCGGGTGGCTGGCCGGCGGCCGGTTCCCCGATCACCGCTGGCGCAAGCACCTGCAGCGCTCGGCGCTGACGCTGAAGGGACTGACGTACGCGCCCACCGGCGCCACCGTCGCCGCCGCGACGACGTCGCTGCCGGAGACCCCCGGCGGCGAGCGCAACTGGGATTACCGCTACTGCTGGATGCGTGACGCGACGTTCACGTTGTGGGGACTGCACGCGCTGGGGCTCGACTGGGAGGCCGACGACTTCATGCAGTTCGTGGCCGATCTGGAGCGGGACGACGGCGCGCTGCAGATCATGTACGGGGTGGGGGGAGAGCGCGATCTCGCCGAGCACGAGCTCGACCACCTGGCGGGCTACGAGGGCTCGGTGCCCGTGCGGATCGGCAACGGCGCCTACAGCCAGCGCCAGAATGACGTGTTCGGCGCCGTGCTCGACTCCGTCTATATCCACACGAAGGTCGGCGGCCTGATGCCGCAGCGCCTGTGGCCGGTGCTCAAGGACCAGGTGCAGTGCGCGATCGACGTCTGGGAGCAGCCCGACCAGGGGATCTGGGAGGCGCGCGGAGCGCCGAAGCACTACGTGTCGTCGAAGCTGATGTGCTGGGTCGCGCTGGACCGGGGCGCGCGCCTGGCCGAACTGCAGGGCGAGAATCACCAGGCGCAGGAGTGGGCCACGATCGCGGACGAGATCCGCGAGGACATCCTCAACAGCGGTGTCAGCGAGCGCGGGGTGTTCCGCCAGCACTACGACACCGACGCCCTCGACGCCTCGACACTGCTGATCCCGCTGGTCCGTTTCCTGCCCCCCGAGGACGACCGGGTCCGCGGGACGGTGCTGGCGATCGGCACGGAGCTGAGCGACAAGGGATTCATCCTCCGCTACAAGGTCGATGAGACCGACGACGGACTCTCGGGCGAGGAGGGGACGTTCCTGATCTGCTCCTTCTGGTACGTCTCGGCGCTGTCGGAGATCGGCGAGCACGAGCGCGCGTGCGCGATGCTCGAGCGGCTGCTGGCGCACGAGTCGCCGCTCGGGCTCTATGCCGAGGAGCTCGAGGCCCACACGGGGCGCCACCTGGGCAACTTCCCGCAGGCGTTCACCCATCTCGCGTTGATCAACGCGGTGATGCATGTGATCTCACGCGAGGAGCAGAGCAGCTGAGCTGAACCGGGGCGCGCAACGATGCGCCCACGCAGCAGCCCGGCCGGCGCGGCGCGCGGCGGTCAGCGGAGCAGCTGCTCGGAGCGGACGGCCTGCACCATCGTGCGCAGCGTCTCGCGGGCGTCGTGACGGGGGCGCCAGCGGAGCTCCCGGCGCGCCTTGCTCGTGTCCATCAGGACCGCCTCGCGGAAGGCCTCGACCCACTGGGCCTCGGCGGGCACGAACGGCAGGTGGGCGACGAGGCCGGCGCTCGCGTCGACCGCGAGTCCGGGCACCGGGATGCTGTACCAGCCGAGTGCGTCGGCGAGATCGGAGAAGGTGAGCGTGCCCGCGCCGGCGAGGTTGTAGACGCCCGGGGCGCCGCGGCCGAGCACGGCCGCCCGCATCGCGGTGGCGACGTCGTCGTGGTGCACGAGCTGGAAGCGGACCCCGGGATCGGGCAGCACGGGCTTGAGCGCCGGTACGAGCTCGAGCGCCTTCATCACGGCCGCCGGCATCCGCTCGGAGAGCTGGAAGTAGGGGATGCTCTCGAGCAGCATCAGCGCGTCGGGGCCGGCGACGATCGACGGGCGGAACACGTACGCCTCCGTGCTGCCCGCGGCCATGACCTCGGCGAGGACGCGCTCGAGCTCGGCCTTCTGGGCCGAGTAGTAGTGGTTGTCGGTCCCGCGGGGTTCGACGTCCTCGGTCAGCCATTCCGGGTTGTCGCTGTGGAATCCGTACGCGGCGACCGAGGAGGCGTAGACGAGTCGCGCCGCTCCGCCGGCGACCGTCGCCTCGAACACGTTGCGTGAGCCATCCAGGTTCACCGCGCGCGTCTCCTCGAGGCCGCCCATGATCAGGAACGCCAGGTGGACGACCACGTCCGCGTCGGCCACCAGCTCGGCGACGGCGCCGCGGTCGAGCACGTCGGCCTGGCGGTACTCGGTCCTGCGCAGGCCCGCGGCGGCGGGATCGAACGGCCGCCGGGCCATCGCGACGATCCGGTTCACGTCGCGGCTGCGCTCGAGCGCGCGCAGGAGCGAGCGCCCGATGTCGCCGGTCGGACCGGTGATCGCGACCGTCAGTCCGCGGGATCCGGCGGCGGCGGAATCAGCAGCGCCCGGCATCGGCTCCTCAGTCCTCGTATCCCGGCTCGCCGGGCAGCACCACGCGGGCCGTCTCGCCGGACAGCAGCACCTTCGGCTGGACCGGGAGCACCTCGCGGTCGCACGCATAGGCGATCAGCTCATCGGCGGAGCGGAAGGCCGACAGCTGCTCCAGGTGCTTGATGGTGGGGAAGACGAGCAGCATCTCCTCCCGCTCGCCCGCCCGCAGCGCCGCCGCCGGCTCATACCAGCGCGAGTCGACGATCTCGCTGCCGTCGACGACCGGCTCGGCCCCGTCGGGCAGCGCGGCCAGGTAGAACCAGGTGTCGAAGCGGATCTTCACCTCGGCCGGCGTGATCCAGCGCGAGAACGCCACCAGCGCATCGGGGCCGGCGACCCGTACGCCCGCCTCCTCGTCGAGCTCGCGGACGGCCGCCGCCCGCAGCGCCGTGTCGCCCTCGCCCTCGCGCGCGTCGACGGCGCCACCCGGGAACACCCAGGCGCCGCCCATGAACCGCGAGGCCGGGTTGCGCTGCACGAGCAGCACCTCGAGCCCGGCGCCACCTCCACGCAGGAGGATCACCGTCGCCGCGGGGCGGGGGAGTGTCTCAGCGCCCGGGTTGATCTCCTCCCCGGGAGCGGGCCGGCCGATGTCCATGGTGCGACCCTACCTGGCTTGGTCATCTGGGGCAGCGCTCTGGCAACGTTGCACTAGGCTTCCGCCGATGAACGGACGGACAGCTCTTCGATGACGACCCAGACCAGCCAGAAGTGGATGTGCGAATCGTGCGGGTTCATCTATGACCCGGACGAAGGCGATCCGGACGGCGGCATCCCGCCCGGCACCGCGTTCGAGGACATCCCAGAGACGTGGTTCTGTCCGGTCTGCGGCGCCCGCAAGCGGGACTTCACTCCGTACGAGGATTAACGAGCGAGAACCAGGGCGCCGGCGGCCGCCCGCGACGCCTACGCCGCGGCCGAGAGCCGCTCGGCGCTGACCTCGGCGATCGCCTCGGCGGTGATCGAGACCAGGCGCCGGAGGTCGGCCTCGGTGATGGCCAGGGCGGGCATCAGCACGACGACGTCGCCGAGCGGCCGGACGATCGCGCCGCGTCGGCGCGCGGCCAGCGTGACCTGGTGGCCGAGGCGGGCCTTCGGTGGGGTCTCGCTCAGCTCGATCCCGACCATGAACCCACGCTGACGGACCGCGGCGACGCCCTCGAGCGGCGCCACGCGCTGCTCGAGCATGCGGGTGAGGAGCTCGATCTTCGGCTGCAGGGACTCCATCGTGCGCTCGCGCTCGAATGTCTCGAGCGTGGCGAGGGCGGCCGCGCAGGCGAGCGGGTTGCCCGTGTACGTGTGGCCGTGGAAGAAGGTCCGGAAGTCCTCGTGGCGGCCGAGGAAGCCCTCGTAGATGCGCTCCGTCGTGAGCGTCGCGGCGAGCGGGAGATAGCCCCCGGTCAGCCCCTTGCCGATGCAGAGGATGTCCGGCGCCACGTTCTCGTGGTCGCAGGCGAACATCCGGCCGGTGCGTCCGAGCCCGGTCGCGACCTCGTCGCAGATCAGCAGCACCCCGTGGGCGTCGCAGAGCTCGCGCACGCCGGCCAGGTAGCCGGGCGGCTGCATCAGCATCCCGGCCGCACCCTGCACGAGCGGCTCGACGATCACCGCCGCGACTTCGGCGCCACCGGCCTCGAGCAGCTGCTCGAGGTGCCCGGCGTCGCCGGCCCGGGCCTGCCAGGCGTCGAACAGCAGCGGCCGGTAGAGCGAGTGGAAGAGCTGGATCCCGCCCACCGATACCGCGCCGATCGTGTCGCCGTGGTAGGCGTTCTCGAGGCAGATGAACTGCGTGCGCCGGCGCTCGCCGAGCTGCGCCCACCACTGGAAGGCCATCTTCAGCCCGATCTCGACCGCGCTCGAGCCGCTGTCGGAGTAGAAGACGCGCGTGAGGCCCGGTGGCGTGAACGTCAGGAGCTTCTCCGCCAGCTCGATCGCCGGCGGATGCGAGAGGCCGAGCATCGTCGTGTGGGCCACGCGGTCGAGCTGGGCCCGGACGGCCGCGTCGATCGCCGGGTGGCGGTGGCCGTGGACGTTGCACCACAGCGATGAGACGCCGTCGATGTAGACGTTGCCGTCGGTGTCGTACAGATTCGTGCCCTCGCCGTGGTCGATCATCACCGGGTCCTCGGTATCCGCCCAGCCCTGCTGCTGGGTGAACGGGTGCCAGACGTGACGGCGGTCGAGGGCGGTGAGCTCGGCGGTCGTGCGCATGTCGCTCACGCTAGCTTCCGCGGCGGTCGGAAACCGCCGTCCTGGCTACGGCTGCGACACCGTGCCGGCGAACAGGATCGCGCCGGTCCTCGTGTCCCGCAGCACGAACACGAAGGGCCGGTCGACGCGGAACTGGATCGGCGCCGGCCCCGGTGCGGCCGCGGTGGCGATGCTGACGGCCGTCGCCGCGGCCGCCTCGGTGCCCGCCTCGTCGACCCGCATGTACGCCTCGTGGATGACGTTCGAGATCCGCAGATCGCCCGGTGTGCCGGCGATGCCCGAGAAGTCGGCCCGATCGGTGAACGCGACCGGCATCCCGAGCGCGCCGAGCGTCGCGGCGAGCTCGAACCGGGTGCGCAGGGTGAGCTTGGGCAGCGCCACCTGCACGTGCTGATCCTGCAGGCCGCTCACCGCGGCGGCCAGGCCGCCGCCGGCGAGCATGCGCAGCAGCGCCGGAAGCCGGCCGGGATCGGGGAGCAGGACGTCGAACGCGATCCGGCCGCCGCGGTACGGCAGCTCGAGCACCGCGTAGCCGGAGTGGCGGCGGTGGCCGAACCGGCCGAGCTGGTTCATGGTGGCGACGTTGACCGTGCCGCCCGGAGCGTGGAACGGCGCGGGCGCCGTGTTGTCCTTCATGAACGGAGCCGCCCATTTCGCGTTCAGGTAGACGGCGTTGACCAGCACCAGCCGGGTCGTGTCGTCGACATCGGCGGCCGAGAGCAGCGAGGGGATCTTGGCGTCCGTCCGCTGCGAGACCCAGGCGTTGATCTCGGCGACGGCCTGGGCGGCCGCGTGCTCGAAGTCGACCGTCCTGACGCCGGCGCCGTAATAGCGCGCCAGCAGGGTCAGGAACGCGGTCTGGAACGCCATCCCTCGCTGGCCGTAGAGCGCATTGGCGACCGAGAGCGTCGCCCCGGGCTGGTTGACGTCCTCCAGCGAGCCGGCCAGAGCGCCCCAGGCCGGGAACAGGCGCGTCGGCGGAAGCGTGATGTCGAGCGCCCCGGCCATCTCCGACGCCGTCTGCCCGCGGGCGCCGGCGTAGGTCATCGCGAGCGCGTCGGAGATGCTGAACGGCGACAGCGCCAGCGTCGGCTGCGCGGCAGCGAGGTGCGCGAGGATGCGCCCGGCGAAGGTCGAGTTGCCCTGCGCCAACGCTGCGGCGTCGGCGGGAGCAACCGGCGCGCTCGCGCGCGGGGCCGAGGCGCGGACCTCCTCGCCGGTCGCGGTGGGCGTCGACGTCGACGCCGAGGAGCTGCCGCAGCCGGCGGCGGCGAGGCACGCCACGGCGAGGAGCAGCCCGGCCCGGATCGCGGTCACGACTGCACCGTAGCGAGCGAGGAGTCAGGCATGGGCGGATTCGCCGATCCACTCCTCGATCGGCAGCCCGCGGGCGGCGTCGGCCAGCAGGACGGGGTCGGCGCGCGCGATCGGGGGCAGGACCGACACGGTGACCGCTCCGAGCCGGGCCACGGTGTCGCGGTTGGAGCGCTCGAGCGCCCCCGGCTCGGCCGGCCACGGGGTCATCACCACGCCGGCGACCCGGAGTCCCGCGGCTCGCGCCGCCTCGAGCGTGAGCAGCGTGTGATTGATCGTCCCGAGCCCGGGGCGGGCGGCGATGAGCACCGGCAGGCCGAGCTCGCGCGCGAGCGCGCGGACGTCGAATCCGTCGGCGAGCGGCACGAGCAGGCCCCCGACCCCCTCGATCACCGACACTTCGACGCCCGCGGTGGCGCGCGTGACAGCCTCCCGCAGCGCCCGCGGGTCGACCGGGCGGCCGGCGAGCGCAGCGGCGAGGTGGGGGGAGACGGGCGGGCCGAAGGAGAACAGCGCCACCCCCTCGGACGGGACACCGGCCGCCCGCGCCAGCAGTACGTGATCGGGCGGCCAGTCGGGGTCAGGTGGCTCGTCGAGCCCGGTGATGAGCGGCTTCAGGGGCCGCACCGCGACACCCCGCGCGCGCAGGGAGGCGACGATCGCGGCCGTCAGCACCGTCTTGCCGACGCCGGTGTCGGTGCCGGTTACGAAGCAGCCGCGCACACTGCCGCGAGCAAACGCGACACTAGGCGGCCCGCGCCACCGGCGCGGGGGCCTCGTGATCGAACGGGCGCTGTGTGTTGCCGGGCGGCGGCGGCCCATCCGCGGCCGGGATGGCCCGGGGCGGCACGGCGTCCTCGTCGGCCGGGCCGGCATCGCCGGCGGGCGACGGCACCCAGCTGCTGCGCGGCTCGAACCCGGCGGCCCGCGCGGCCTGGGCCAGCGTCCGGGCCGCGGCGCGGAGCTCCTCGGGCCGGTGCGTGGCCATCACGGCGATCCGCAGCCGCGAGGTTCCCGGCGGCACCGTCGGGGGCCTGATCGCCTGGGCGAACACGCCCTGGGCGAGCGCCGACTCGCAGATCCGCATGGCCAGCTCCGCGTCGCCGACGACGAGCGGCACGATCTGGGTCCGGGACCCGCGCAGGTCGAAGCCCTGCTGCACGAGCTCGTCGCGCAGCGCCTGCGCATTGGCCTCGAGTCGCTCGACGTGGCGCGGGCGCTCCTCGAGCAGGTCGAGCGCGGCCAGCGCGCCCGCCACCGCGGGCGGAGGCAGCGCGGTGGAGAAGATGAACGTGCGGGCGGCGTTGACCAGGTAGCGGGACATCTGCCGGTCGCAGGCGACGAACGCGCCGTAGGACCCGAGGGCCTTGCCGAGCGTGCCCACGATCACGTCGACCTGGTCCTCGACACCGGCGGCCGCGGCGGCCCCGCGGCCGCCGGGCCCGAGCGTCCCGGTGCCGTGCGCCTCGTCCACGAGCACGCGCAGGCGCTGACGCCGGGCGAGCTCGACGATCTCCTGGAGCGGCGCGACGTCACCGTCCATCGAGAACACCCCGTCGGTGGCGATCAGCGCACCGCGGCCCTCGGCGTGGGCGACGCCCCAGGCCAGGTGCTCGACGTCGCAGTGGCCGTAGACGAACACCTCGGCGCGCGAGAGGCGGCAGCCGTCGATGATCGAGGCGTGGTTGAGCTCGTCGGAGAAGACGACGTCTCCGGGTCGCGCCAGCGCGGCGATCACGCCGGCGTTGGCCAGATAGCCCGAGCCGAACAGCAGCGCCGCCTCGCGTCGCTTGAAGGTGGCCAGGCGCTCCTCCAGCCGGCGGTGGATGGTCATCGTGCCCGACACCAATCGTGAGGCGCCGGCGCCCACGCCCCAGCGCATCGCGGCGTCGGCGGCGGCCTCGCGCACGCGGGGGTGGTCGGCCAGCCCGAGGTAGTTGTTGGAGCACAGCAGCAGGACGGGCTTGCCGTCGAGCAGGACGTGCGGTCCCTGGGGGCCGCTGACGAGACGCATGCGGCGATGGAGCCCGAGGGCCCGCAGTTCGTCGAGCCGCGCCTCGATCTCGATCATGCGGCCCGCGCTCGCCGAGCCTTTGCTTCCCGGGTCTCGCGCCCTTGACCTGTGTTGGGCGCGCCATCAGGGCGCAGCGGGACAGTGCGCTTGCGCGCGAAGCGAAGCTGCGAGGCCGGATCCCACAGCCGGACCTCGAGCGGACCCGCCTGCGGCTCGGGTGCGGCGATCGCCTCGCCGACCACGTCCGGAGTCTCGCCGTCGAGCCACCCGGAGCGGTTGTCGGGCCGGGGATTGGCGCCGTTGTCGGTCTGGCGGGCGACGTTGAGACCGAGCTCCTCGAACATCGCGCGGTCCTGCTCGGGCGTATTGCCGAGCGTGGTCAGGAAGTTGCCCATCATCACGCCGTTGAGGCCGGCCCTGACCGCGGTGGCCTGCAGCTCGCCGAGGTTCTCGACCCGACCGCCGCAGAGCCGGAACAGGGCCTCGGGGAGGATCAGGCGGAAGATCGCGATCCACTTGACCGTCTCCCACGGGTCCATCAGCTCGCGATTGCCGAATTTGGTCCCGGGGCGCGGGTTGAGCAGGTTGATGGGGACGCTGGTGGGATTGATCCCGGCCAGCTGGAAGGCCATCTCGACCCGCTGCTCGCGCGTCTCGCCGAGGTTGAGGATGCCTCCGACGCACGTCTCGAGGCCCGCCTCGCGGACCGCATCGATCGTGCGCAACCGGCCTTCGTAGCGCACCGTGGTCGAGACCTCGGGGTAGTACGACGCCGCGGTCTCCACGTTGTGATGCACCCGCTGGACGCCCGCCTGCTTGAGCGCCTTGGCCCGATCGGCGGACATGTGGCCGATCGAGACGCAGCGCTTGAGGTTCGTGTGCTCCGAGACCAGCTTGACGCCCTCGAGCACCTTCTCGAAGTCGCGCCTGGAGAGACCCTGGCCCTGGGTGACCATGCAGAAGCGGTGAGCGCCCGCGGCCTCGGCGGCGCGGGCGTGCTCGAGGATCTGGTCCGGCTCCATCATCGCGTGCATCGGCGTGTCGGCCTCGGCGTACTTGGACTGGGCGCAGAAGCCGCAGTCCTCGGCGCAGCCGCCCGACTTCGCGTTCACCAGCGAGCACATGTCGGTGGCGTCTCCGAAGCTCGCGACGCGGGCCTCCCAGGCCCGTTGCACGAGCGCCTCGATCTCGGCGCGATCCTCGAGATCCCCGAGGCGCAGCGCCTCCTCAGGGGTGATCAGTGGCGGCACGGGGCGGCACGATAGGACCGCGCCCGGACGGACCGAGACGGCGCCTCAGCGGCCCCGCCACTCGGCGGGGCGCTTCTCGGCGAAGGCGCGGACACCCTCGCGGAAGTCCTGCGAGCTGAAGCAGGCCCGGCGCAGGGCGATCAGCTCCTGCTCGACGACGGGGTCAAGCGCCACGTGGGCGTCGAGCACGGCCGAGATCACGCGTTTGTTGCCGCGGCTGGCCAATGGGGCGTTGGCGGCGACCTCGGCGGCCAGCTCGACCGCCTCCTCGGGCAGGCGACCGTCCTCGGCCAGCATGTTGACCAGGCCCCAGTTCCGCGCCGTGCGGGCGTCGATGCGGCGGCCGAGGAGGAACAGCTCGCGCGTGCGGGGAGCGCCGATCGTGTCGATGAACTTGCGGATCCCCGTGTGCGAGTAGACGAGACCGAGCTTGGACGGCGGCATCCCCAGCGCGATCGTGCCCGCGGCGATGCGCAGATCACAGGACAGCGCCAGCTCGAGGCCGCCGCCGATCGCGTGCCCGTTGAGGGCAGCCACGGTGGGGAACGGATACGCCTCGACGGCATCGATGGCCGCCGCGAACGGGTGCGCGATCAGCTTCTCGGCCTCGTCGGCGAACACCTCGTCGGGCAGGTCGCCGATGTCGTACCCGGCCGAGAAGGTGGCGCCCTCGCCGGTGATGATCACGCAGCGGGCGTCGAGCTCGGGCATCGTGCGCGCGAACCGGTTCAGGATCGCGTGGTCGAGCGCGCCGCGCTTGCGCGGATTGGAGATGGTCAGCCGGGCGACGCCGGGAGCCGGCTCGTCCAGTCGCAGGGTGCCGCTACTCAAGGACGACGAGCGTGTCGCCTTCGGACACGGACTGGCCCTCGGCGCAGCGGATCTCCTTGACGACGCCAGGATCCTCGGCCTCGACCGGCATCTCCATCTTCATCGACTCCAGGATCACCACCGTGTCGCCCTCATCGACGGTGTCGCCGACCTCGACCTCGATCTTCCACACAGTGCCGGTGATATGGGCCTCGACCTCTGGCAACTAAAGCCTCCTGTCTCGCGGACCGGCGGAGCATAGCCCCGGGTGGCGACGAAGGTTCCGGACCCGTCCTGGCGGGCAGCGAGTTGTGCCATTTTCCGGGATCTGTCCGCGACCTCCGCTTGACTCTGGTCCATCGTGCGGTTTGGATCGCGCGCCTAGGAGCGGATGTGCGGCTTCTGAGCTCGGGCGCCCTGGACCGCTCAACCGAAGTGGGCCGGGTCGGGTCCGATCCGCCGACCGGCGTCGAGCTCGGCGATCAGCCGCATCTCGTCGTCGCTGAGCTCGAAGTCGAAGATCTGGAAGTTCGCCTCGATCCGCGCCGGGTCCGACGACCGCGGGATGGCGATGTTCTCGAGCTGCAGATGCCAGCGCAGGACCACCTGCGCCGGGGTGCGCCCATGCCCGGAGGCGATCGCGGCGATCGTGTGGTGATCGAGGATCCGCCCGCGCCCGAGCGGGCTCCAGGCCTCGGTGAGGATCCCGCGCCGGGCGTGGTAGCGACGCAGCTCGGCCTGCTGGAGGCGCGGATGCAGTTCGACCTGGTTGACCGACGGCGCCACGTCGGTCGCCTCGATGATCCGCTCCAGGTGCGGGGTGAGGAAGTTCGACACGCCGATCGAGTGGGCCCGGCCCTCGCTGTGGAGCTCGACCAACGCCTCCCACGTCTCGACATAGAGCTCGCGCGCGGGCGCGGGCCAGTGGATCAGGTAGAGGTCGACGTAATCCGACCCCAATCGCTGCAGGCTGCGCTCGAACGCGGCCCGCGCCGGTCCGCGACCCTGGTGGTCGTTCCACGCCTTCGTCGTCACGAACACCTCCGAGCGATCGAGGCCGCTGCGGCGGATCGCCTCGCCGACCTCGGCCTCGTTGCCATACATCTCCGCCGTGTCGATCAGGCGGTAGCCCGTGTCCAGGGCGGCGAGGACCGTCGCCGTGGTCGCCTCGGGGGCCACCTGGAAGACCCCGAAGCCGAGCTGCGGGATCTCGCGCCCGTTGTGCATCGTGAGGCTCGGAACCGAGTCTGGCCGTACGCCGATCATCTCCCTGTCAGTATGCGCCACAACGCAAACAAGGCGGCCGGAGGCCGCCCCTATAGATTCTCGCTGTGATCTTTGCGACCGCCCAGGGCACGACCGATGGGTCGAGGCGTAGCCTCAGGTCGTGATGGCTTCGGATGACGCACAGCTCGACCTCGACCTGATCGCGGCGTCGCTGCGGGCGGACACCAGCGATCTCAGCGCGTTCGTGGAGAGCCTGGCGGACAAGCTCCAGCAGGTGATGCCGGGGCGCGTGCGGATCGACCGGCGCCGAACCGGACTGTCCGGCCCCAAGCGGGTCCGCCGGATCGCCCTCGACGCCGGCAACGAGCGGCTCGAGCTCGAGGTCGACAAGGGCGTGATCGCGACGCGCCGGGCCCGCCTGTCGGGCGGCATCGTGCTCAAGAACGAGGCGCTCGAGACCGAAGAATGGCTGGCCGCCCTGGGCGGGGCACTGGCCACCGAGGCGGAGCGCAGCGCAACCACTCGGCAGGCGCTCGAGCGCCTGCTACTGCAATAAGGAGACGACATGGGGTTCCTCAGGCGCGACGACGATCAGGGTCAGCCGGCGCAGGCCGCGAACCAGGCGGCGCCGCCGGCCGCCGACGGAGCTCCGGCCGAGGAGGCGCCGCACGCGGCCGCCTACGAGGCCGGTTCGCTGGCCGGCATCCCGGAGTCCGGGCGCCACCGAATCGAGCGGATGAAATCGGAGGTCGCGCGCGGGTTCTTCACCAGCGACCTGTCGGTGAACGAGTTCCTGCTCGTCAAGCAGGCCGGCTTCGAGCCGCTCGGGCTGGTGCTCGGGAGCTCGATCTACCACATCGGATTCCAGCAGGCCAACTGGAGTCAGAACCAGGAGATGGGCGTCCTCACCCAGGCGATGTACCACGCGCGCGAGCTGGCGATGACGCGGATGGAGGAGGAGGCCGACCAGCTCGGCGCCGACGGCGTCGTCGGTGTCCGGCTCGACATCGGCCGCTACGAGTGGGGCGCCGACCTGGCCGAGTTCATCGCCGTGGGCACGGCGGTCAAGCACCGCGACGGCGTGCTTCATCGCGCGCCCAACGGCCGGCCGTTCACCTCGGACCTCAACGGGCAGGACTTCGCGACGCTGCTGCGCGCCGGCTACCGCCCGGTGGGCATGGTGATGGGCAACTGCGTCTACCACGTCGCCCACCAGGGTCTGCGCGCGTCGTGGAAGCAGATCGGCCGCAACCAGGAGATGCCCAACTACACCCAGGCGCTGTACCAGGCCCGCGAGCTGGCGATGGAGCGGATGCAGACCGAGGCCGACGAGGCTCAGGCCGGCGGCATCGTCGGCACCCGGATCGTCGAGCGCAGCCACGGCTGGGGCTCGCACGTGATCGAGTTCTTCGCCATCGGCACCGGGGTGATCCCGACCAGCACCGACCACACGATCGAGCAGCCGGCGCTGGTGTTGCCGCTCACGGGGTAGTGCCGGCCGGGCCGGCAACGCGTGACCGAGGCCCCCGGCCGGGGTATCGTCACACGGACGTGTCCGACGTTGAGATCAGACCGCAGGTCTACAAGGACCCGAGGCCGAAGGAGTATTTCGACCGCTTTCACGAGCGGGTGCGCACGAGCGAGCCCGAGTGGGTGTACGAGGTCGTCCGCGTGGCAACGTCGTTGCACGCGCTGATCACGTTCCGGGCGTGGGGGATCGGGGCCGAGCGGGTGCCGAACGGACCGGTCATCCTGGCGCCGAACCACGCGTCGTTCATGGACCACTTCTTCACCGGCATGTGCATCCGCCGGCGGGTGCAGTTCATGGCCAAGTCGCAGCTGTTCAAGCCGGGCCTGCTGCAATGGATCTACAGCCACGGCGGGGTGTTCCCGGTCCGGCGGGGACACAACGACGAGGAGGCGTTCATCAGCGCCTTCCAGATCCTCGGGCGCGGGGGCGCGGTGGTCATGTACTGCGAGGGGGGCCGCTCGCGCACGGGGCAGCTCGCCGACGTGGCCAAGCCGGGCATCGGCCGCCTCGCGCTCGAGTCCGGTGCGCCCGTGGTGCCGGTGGCGATCCTCGGCTCCAACAAGACCCGCAATTGGAGGAAGCTGTCGTTCCCCAAGGTGACGATCTCCTACGGAGAGCCGTTCCGGTTCGACCGCGACCCCGACCCGACGCGCGAGGAGCAGCAGGAGGCTGCGGACATCGTCCTCGACCGGATCAAGACGCTGCACGCCGAGCTCGCGCAGCTCGGGCAGAAGGGCGCGCTGGCGCTGAATCGCGAGCGCAGCCGCGCGGCGCGGTCCTCCACGCCGGCCTCCAGAACCGAGGACGCCGTCAGGCGGTGACGATCGAGGCGGCCTGCGCGAGGCCGAGCTCCTCGATGGCGACCTCGCGCATCTTGAACTTCTGGACCTTGCCGGTGACCGTCATCGGGAACTCGTCGACGAGCTTGACGTAGCGGGGGATCTTGAAGTGGGCGATCTGCCCGCGGCAGAACTCGCGGATCTCATCCTCGCTCGGCCGGGCGCCCCCGCGCGGGATGATCCAGGCCATCAGCTCCTCGCCGTAGCGCTCGTCGGGCACGCCGACCACCTGCACGTCGGCCACGTCTGGGTGGGTGTAGAGGAACTCCTCGATCTCACGCGGGTAGACGTTCTCGCCGCCGCGGATGATCATGTCCTTGATCCGCCCGACGACCCGCACGTAGCCGTCCTCGTCCATCGTGGCCAGGTCGCCGGTGTGCATCCAACGGGCCTCGTCGATCGCCTCCGCCGTGCGGTCGGGATCGTTCCAGTAGCCCCGCATCACGAGGTAGCCGCGAGCCAGGAACTCGCCTGGCTCGCCGCGCGGCTGGGTGTGCCCGGTCTCGGGATCGACGATCTTGATCTCGGTGTGGGACATGGCCTGCCCGACGGTCGCGCAACGGTGCTCGAGCGTGTCGTCGATGCGGACCTGGGTGCTGACCGGCGAGGTCTCGGTCATCCCGAAGGCGATCGACATCTGATCGATCCCCATGTCGGAGGACACGCGCTTCATCACCTCGACGGGGCACGGCGAGCCGGCCATGATCCCGGTCCGCAGCGGCCCGAGGTCGAACTCCCTGAACCGCGGATGTCCGAGCTGGGCGATGAACATGGTCGGAACGCCGAACAGGCTCGTGCAGCGCTCTTGGGCACAGGCGGCGAGCGTCGCCTCGGCGTCGAAGGTCTCGGCCGGGTAGACCATGCAGGCGCCGTGGATGGTGGCACCGAGGTTGCCCATCACCATGCCGAAGCAGTGGTACAGCGGGACCGGGATGCAGACGCGGTCGGCCTCGGTGTAGAGCAGCGTGCCGGCCACGAAGTAGCCGTTGTTGAGGATGTTGTGGTGGCTGAGAGTCGCGCCCTTGGGAAAGCCGGTCGTCCCGCTCGTGTACTGGATGTTGATGGCGTCGTCGAAGTCGAGCTCGGTCATGCGGGCGCGGAGCTCATGCGGGGTGACGTCGGCGCCGGCCAGCTCCTGCCAGTCGGGCGTACCAAAGAAGACCGCGCGCTCGAGCTCGGGCAGCGCGCCCCGGATCTGGTCGGTCATGGCCACGAAGTCCGATCCCTTGCACTCCGGCGCCGCGATGAGCCAGCGGCAGCCGGAGTGGCGCAGCGCGAACTCGAGTTCGTGCAGGCGGTAGGCCGGGTTCATGTTGACCAGGATCACCCCGAGCTTGGCCGTGGCGTACTGGGTCAGAGCCCACTCGGCCCGGTTCGGGCTCCACACGCCGACTCGGTCGCCCTTCTGCAGTCCCGCCGCGAGCATGCCGGAGGCGAGCCGATCGACCGTCTGGTTGAACTCCGCGTAGGTGTAGCGGAGGCCCTGATGACAGGACACGAGCGCCTCGGCGTCCGGCACCCGGGCGACCGTGCGCTCGAGGTTGTCGCCGATCGTCTCCCCCAGCAGCGCACGATCGCCGCTGCCGTGTGCGTAGGACAGCATGCTTATCTCCTCACTCCTCCTCGGCCCAGGGCCTGATGAGAATGATGCTAGCCGGATTCAGAGCGAGGAGTGAGGGGATTGGCTCGCGGCCTGGGAGCTCAGTAGACGGCCTGCAGCCGCGGCCATGATTCGGGGTCGTGGCCGGGGATCGCGAGCGCGCTCGGGGTCTGTTCCAAGTAGCGGCGGATCTCCTTGACGGAGCGCCGGAACTGGTGCTCGTCGGTGATCGTGAACGGCATCGCCTCGCCGCGCAGGCCGCGCTCGGTATAGGCGGCGTCGCCCGCGACGAGGACCTCCCGCCCGCGGGTGCGGAGCACGACCGACTGGTGGCCGGGCGTGTGACCGGGCGTCGAGACGAGCCGGATCGAGCCGTCGCCGAACAGATCGAGCGACTGGGCGAAGCCGGCGAACGACGCGACCGGGTCAGCGGCATAGTCGAGCGTGCGCCAGTCGAAGGCGTGGTCGAACTGGCGGTGGTGGTAGCCGTCGAGCGTGCCGCCCTTGGCCGCCGCCGCCCACTCGCGGCGATCGACGACGAACGTCGCCTCGGGGAACTCGGACACCGCGCTGGCGTGATCGATGTGCAGGTGGGTCATGACCACGACCTTCACGTCGAGAGGTTCGACGCCGCGCCGGGGCAGCTGGAACCGGAGCGCTTGATCGTGGTCCATCCGGACCTCGTGGAGCAGCTTGCCGGCGCGGCCCATGTTGCCGGACACGTCGGTCGCGCAGCTGGGGTGCAGGCCGGTGTCGATCAGTACCGCACCGACGACGGGATGCTCGACCAGGAAGGCCGGGACCGGCAGCCACACCCACCGCTTGCGCGGGCCGATCAGCTTCAGGTAGACCCGCTCGCGGACCAAGCGCCCCTGGGGTCGCTCGATGTAGGAGCGCGGCGCATGCAGCTCGCCGGTCAGGATCGGGTGCAGCCGAACCGTCGCGCCCTCCCGGCCGCCGGGAAGCGGCAGCTGTGCGGGCCTCGGCTCGGCGGCCAGTGTCATCGCCGCACCAGGCTATACCGTGTCGCGGCCGATGACGCTGTTACGAGACGACCTGCTGAGCGGCGCCGCGATCGCGATCGCCGGCGACGTCGATGCCGTCGTGCGGGCTCGCCTCCGGGGGGTGCGCAGCTCGGAGGGACTCGGTGCCCCGCTCGGTGGCCTGGCGGCTGGGCTCGAGGCTGTCGCGGGCCGGCTCGAGGCGCTGGGCGCAACCTTGGAGGTCTTCGATCACAGCCTCGACGAGGACGCCGCCGAGGCGTGGGCGCGCGAGCGCCCGGCCCTGCGGGCGGTCGTCTACGACGCGGCGCTCGCGTTCGGCGAGGGCTCCGCGGACGGGCTGCTGGTGGCGGTCGAGCGCGGCTGGATCCCGATCCGGGCCGTCGTCACCGGAGCCCTGATCCCGGCGGGCACCGGCGGCAAGGTCGTGCTGCTGGCGCCGACCGCCACCGCCGGCCCGCACGCGGAGGCCGCGCGGGCCGCGCTCGAGAATGTGGCCCGGACGCTGTCGGTGGAGTGGGCGCGGTATGGGATCACCGTCATCGCGATCGCGCCGGGAGCGGCGACCGCCGCGGAGCAGATCGCGGAGCTGGTCGCGTTTCTGGTCTCGCCGGCCGGCGACTACTTCTCCGGCTGCCGGTTCGAGTTGGGCGCGGTCGAGGTGGCGTAGCCAGACGGACGGGGACGGCGGCTCAGGCGCTGAGCGCCAGCTCGTCACCGGTCTCCAGCATGCGCCTCATCTCGGGGAGCGCCGCGGGCCGGTTGACCAGGAGCGCCGCCAGCGGCCGGCCGGCGCGGCGGTAGATGACGGCGAAGTCCTGCTCCTCGAGCGAGCCGTCGACCGTGATCTCGTCGGCGAGCGGGGCGCGGCCCAGGTACTGGATCCGCAGCCCGTACTGATCGGTCCAGAAGCTCGACATGGGAGCGCGGCCCGGTTCCAGGCCGAGCATGGCGCGGGCGGCGCGGGCGCCCTGCCGGGACGCTGCCTCCCAATGGGAGCCGGGCACGTGGCGGCCGAGCACGGGGTCGAAGGTCGCAGCCGCGTCGCCGGCGGCGAACACGCTCTCGTCAAGCGTGCGCCCCGCTTCATCGACCTCGACGCCGGCCGGCGCGAGCCCGCTGCCGGACAGCCACTCCGTGTCGGGTTCGACGCCGATGCCGACGACGACGTGGTCGACCTCGACCGTCGTAGCGTCGGAGAGTTCGAGTGCCTCCACGCGGCCGCGACCGAGCACCTCACGCACGTGGTGGCCGAGCACGACATCGACGCCCTCGGAGCGGTGCCGGTCCGCGAACCAGTCGCCGACCGCTTCGCCGAGCACGTGACCGAGGATCGACGGCGCCGCCTCGATCATGGTCACGTCGAGTCCGAGCTTGCGCGCGCCGGAGGCGACCTCCTGGCCGATGAAGCCGGCGCCGATCACGGCCACCCGCCCGCCGGCGCGCAGAGCCGCGCCGAGCGCCAGCGAGTCATCGAGCGTCCGCAGGACCGACACGTTCTCGAACTCCGCGAAGGCGGGAAGCGTGCGCGGCCGGCTGCCGGTCGCGACCAGCAGCTTGTCGTAGGAGAGCTCCGATCCGTCGGCCAGCACGACGCGGCGCTCACGCCGATGCAGCTGCGTGGCAGCGGTGCCGATGACCAACTCGACGTCCTTGTCGCGGTACCAGTCCTCAGGGCGGAAGAAGACGCCGTCGTGCGCGTGCGCGCCGGTCAGCACCTCCTTGGAGAGGGGAGGGCGGTCGTAGGGACGGCGGGGCTCGGCGCAGACCATCGTGAGCGGGCCATCGTGGCCCGCCCGCCGAAGCGTCTCCGCCGCGCGCTGGGCGGCGAGGCCACCGCCGACGATCAGGATCGACTTGTTCATGGGGGCAGTGTCGGCACTCCGTCTAAGAGCCGCGTGAGAGCAGCGTCGGAGCTGGGGCAGACTTGGCTGAGGCTTTGCGCGGCGTTAACCGTGGCGCTCGCCTGGGCGCCCGTCGTACTCGCCGGGCCGATGCCCGTAGTGCCGATGCCCGCCGGCACGAGCGGCACGCGTCCTCGACGCCGGTCACCACCCAGGCATCGTAAGTGCGCTCCCAGCAGCCTCATACGGCGTTCTTAGCGGGCGCTCACGCAACTGATACGGACGCTGTTCAGGCTGGTAATCGCCAATTCTCTCGCCACGACCACAGAGGCAATCGACATGACTCCCATCAGCCCCAACGCAGCCGCTCTGGAGACCGTCCAGTTCGGCAGGCCCCGCCGTGAGCGCCCACAGCAGACCGCGTCCAACGACGGCGTCGACGGCAAGACGCTGGCCAAGGCCAGGCTCGAGGCCCGCGCCCGCCACATCCGAACGATCCGTCGTCGGGTCCTCGCCGGTGCGCTGGCGCTGTTCGTCGCCACCTGGGTGTTCATCACACTCCAGCTGGTGACCGGACACGACCCGGCGCTGGCGAAGTCCGGCACGACATCGGCGGTCACGGCCGCCTCCTCGCCGGGCACATCGTCGTCAACGAGCGGTGTCTCGAGCACGGCCCTGAACACCTCATCGTCCGGCGCGTCCTCGTCGGGCAGCGGCACGTCTTCGTCGGGCAGCGGCACGTCCAGCGGCACCGCCAGCGGGAACAGCTCCTCGAGTGGCTCCTCGGTCACCACATCGCAGTCCTGAGCCGCGCCCCTGTCACAGAGCGCAGACAGGAGAATCCCCATGAATGGCCCCCAGCCGCCGACTCTGGTGAGTGAGTGTCGCGAGACGTTCCCGTGCTTCGGGTCCGAGTGCACGGTGATCGTGGACGGAGCGGGCGCCGAGGACGGCGTGGCGTTGGCGAAGCGGAGGCTGCTCGAGTGGCACGGGCAGTTCTCCCGCTTCGAGACCGACAGCGAGCTGTCCCGGCTGAACGCGGATCCACGCACTACGGTGCCGGTGAGCCCGTTGATGCGCCGGCTCCTCGAGGCGGTGGTCGAGGCCGCCCGGTCCACCGGCGGCCTCGTCGATGCGACGCTGGTGGGCGAGATCGAGCGGGCCGGATACGAGTCGCACTTCGACGGCGACTCGGTGCCGCTCGCCTCAGCGCTCCGGCTCGCGCCACCGCGCGTGCCCGGCGGGCCGAGTCCCACGGCTCGTTGGCGCGAGATCGAGGTGCACCGGCGGACGGGCACGGTCACCCGCCCCCCCGGCGTGGAGATCGACAGCGGTGGCCTGGCCAAGGGCGTGTTCGCCGACGAGCTCGCTGCGCTGCTGGCCGACTACGACCAGTTCGCGGTCGACTGCGCCGGCGACATCCGGCTCGGCGGGCGCGCGGGCACTCCCCGTGACGTCCACGTCGCCGGTCCGTTCGACGGCGCCACGCTCCACACGTTCGCCGTGGCCCGTGGCGCGGTCGCGACGAGCGGCATCGGCAAGCGGAGCTGGATCGACGGCGACGGTCGCCCGGCTCACCACCTGCTTGATCCCGCCACCGGTCGTCCCGCGTTCACCGGCATCGTGCAGGTGACGGCACTCGCCCCGACGGCGACGCGCGCGGAGATGCTGACCAAGTCGACGATCCTCGCGGGGCCGGCCGAGCTCCGCGAGCGGCTGGTGCACGGCGGTGTCGTCGTGCTCGACGACGGCAGCCACTGGGTGGTCGAGCCGCCGCCGGCCTAGGCCGGCGGGGCCGGAAGCGGCTGCTTCTCCCGTTCGCGACGCGGCCTCTGCGCCACTGCTGAATCGCCCGCGCCCGCCGGCGTCACCGGGGCGCGGGCCTCGATCCAGGCGCAGATGTCGTCCATCACCTGGTCCTGCTCGGGCTCGTTGAGGATCTCGTGGTAGAGCCCTTCATACGGCTTGAGGGTCTTGTCGGGGGAGCCGATCCGCTGGTTGAGCATCAGGCTGCCCTCGGGCGGGCAGAGCCCGTCGGCGGTTCCGTACATGATCAGGACAGGAACGCTGATCGCCGGCGCGCCGTCGGGAAACGACTCCACCGCCGCCACCATCTCCGCCGCGGTGCGGGCGGGCATCTTGCCGTGGTGGACGAGCGGGTCGGCCTCGTAGTCCTTGACGACCTCCGGATCGCGGCTGATCAGCGACGCGTCGATCTCGGTGACCGGCAGCCCCGGAGCGATCGCCGACAGTGCCTTCGCGATCATCCGGACGGCCGGTGAGGCGGCCTCGAGCGCGGCCAGCGGCCCGGACAGGATCAGGCCGTCCAGGTGGTCCTGGCGGCGCATCGCGTAGGCGACGGCGATGCAACCGCCCATGCTGTGGCCGAGCAGGAACAGCTCCAGGTCGGGATGCTCGCTCGCGGCGATCCGGATGAGCGAGTCGAGATCGGCGACGGCGTGATCCATGCGGTCGATGATCGGACGGCGGCCCTCGGAGCGGCCGTGACCGCGGTGATCGAGGGCGTAGACCGCGAAGCCCTCGTCGACGAAGCGCACAGCCACGTGGCGGTAGCGCGCGCTGTGCTCGCCGTAGCCGTGCGCGAGCACGATCACCGCGCGCGGTGGAGCCTCGGGAAGCCAACTCTGCCAGTAGATGCGCAGGCCGCCCACGCCGGTGAGCGACGACTCGCGCCAGGTGCTCACGCCGGCTCCTCCGCCCACGGCACGACGACCGCGTCCTCGTGGGGCGAGTCCCTGGCCACCACGTACTCGGCGGGGTCGGTGTCCGAGGCGTTCTCCAGCACGTGCGTCTCGCGCGGCGGCACGTACACGAGGTCGCGGGGGTCGAGCATCACCTGGTGCTCGAGGTGGTCGCCCCAGCGGACGAGCAACCGGCCCGAGAGCATGTACACGGCGCTCTCGCAGCCCTCGTGGTAATGCGGGCGCGAGCGCGCGCCGGGCGGTACCCGGAACACCGCCATGTAGATGTTCTGAGCCCCGGCGGTGGCCTGCGAGATCTCGGCGCCGCCGAGCACTCCGCGCGGCACGTCGCGCTCGGGTCCGGGCTTGATCACCTTCACCGGCCGCAGTCTATTCGGGTCCTCCGTCGCCCACACGCCGGGCGACCTGGATCTGCAACGGGGGCTGCGATGCGGCCTCGTGGTCGACCTGAAGCGTCGTGTGGTCGACGCCGAAACACTCCCCGAGCAGACGCTGGAGCGTCCGGCGCCGGTCGTGACAGTCATCACCCGCCCGCACGACGACGTGGGCCGAGAGCGCCGGGAACCCCGATGTGACCTCCCACACGTGCAGGTCGTGCACCTCGACGACGCCGGGCTGAGCGGCCAGCACCCGGCCGATCTGATCGGGGTCGAGTCCGGCCGGAGCGGCCTCCATGATGACCCGGCCGGAGGCGATGAGCAGGGAGAAGGCGGCATGCAGCATCAGCGCGGCGATCAGCAGCGAGGCGATCGGGTCGGCGCGGTCAAAGCCGGTGCTGAGAATGATCACGGCGGCCACGGCGGTGGCGATGAAGCCGTACAGGTCGGTGAGGATGTGGCGATAGGACCCCTCGACGTTGAGGCTGCGTGGGCCGCCGTAGCTCGGCCCGGCCAGGATCCGCGCGACGGCCAGGTTCACGACGATGCCCACGAGCGCCACCACCAGCACCGTCGCGCCGTGCACGGTCGGCGGCGAGATCAGCCGGACGATCGCGTCGTAGACGATCAGCAGCGCGAGCACAAGCAGGGTCACGCCGTTGGCCTGGGCGCTGAGAATCTCGGCCCGGCCGAGCCCGTACGTCATGGCGCCGCGGGCAGGGCGCGCGGCGAGCTTGGCAGCGGCCAGGGACAGGCCGAGCGCGGCGGCGTCGGTGAGCATGTGCGCCGAGTCGGACAGGAGCGCCAGGGAGGAGGCGAGCAGTCCGGCGACCACCTCGACCGTCATGAACGCGAGGATGATCCACAGCGCGATCCTCAGCGCTCCGCGCTCGGCGTGCCGGTGATCATGCGCGTGACCGTGAGCGTGATCGTGAGCCACAGGCAGATCGTAGGCCCGCGGGCGCCGTCACAGCAGCGCGGGCATCCTCAGTTGACCGACGGATCGGGCGGCATCCGCGCGATCAGCGCGTAGCTCCCGCCCTTGCGGGTCAGCACCCGCGGCCACAGCTCGCTCGCGGCCTGGGTGAAGGCGTCCTCGCGACGGGCGCGCTCGAGGATCCAGTCTCCACGCTCGAGCTCGGAATCGAGTTGGCCCGGTCCCCACCCGGCGTGCCCCACGAACGCTCGCCCGGCGCGCACGCCGGGGACGAGCTCGGCCGACGCCGCCACGCCGCCGAGCACGCCGACGTCGCCGAACGCGATCAGCGCCGCGTCGGTCGGGTCCTCGAACTCGGCCAGGATGATCACCGAGGAGGGCTGCACGGGGCCGCCGATGAACAGCGGCTCGGCGAGCTCGACGAGCTCTTCGATCTGCGGCACCGACTCGCCGACGCTCGTCTCCGAGGGGCGGTTGAGGACGAGTCCCAGCGCTCCCTCGTCAGTGTGCTCGACGACGAGCACGACCGTGCGCCAGAAGTTGGGGTCGAGCAGTCCCGGGCCGGCGATCAGCAGCTGTCCCCGGACCGGTTCCATCACCGGGCCTGGGCGCCGTCCAAGCGTCTGAGGGCTGACTCGGCCAGCTCAATCGCCTCCGCGGCTTCGGCGCCGCGCTCGAGGTCGAGGTCGAGGCTCGCGAGCTCGGCGACCCGCTCGAACAGGTCCATGGCCAGGCAGACTTGCGTGTCCATCGACCCGTCGGATCGCCGGGCGTGGTACAGGTCCTTCTCGCGCCACACGAGAATCTTTGCACCGGTGCTTGCTCTGAGCGTGAGTTCCATCCCTCGGGCCCGTGCGGGGTCGCTGATGCTCCGCGCGGCCCCAGCCCCGCGTCCCCGGGACCGAGATGGCAACGTAGCAGAGCCGATCTGCGGGCGGCGACCGTGTGGTCAGAGCCCGAATGAGCGTCCCAGGATCTCCTTCATGATCTCGTCGGTGCCGCCGCCGATCGGGCCCAGACGAGCGTCTCGGGCGGCGCGCTCGATCTCGTATTCGGACATGTAGCCGGCGCCGCCGTGGATCTGCAGGCATGTGTCCATCACGTCGAAGGCCGACCGCTGGGTGGCCAGCTTGGCGATCGTCACCTCTTTGACGACATCCTCTCCGGCGACGTAGCGGCGCAGCGCCGCGTAGGTGACGTCGCGGCCGGCCTCGATCGTGGTCGCGATCTCGGCCAGCTTGTGGCGGATCGCCTGGTGATGCCCGATCGGCTTGCCGAAGGCCCGGCGTTCGAGCGCGAAGCGCAGCGTCTTCTCGAACGCCGCCTGCATCCCGCCGACGGCGCCCAGTGCCATCAGCAGCCGCTCCCACTGGAAGTTGGCCATGATCAGGTAGAAGCCGGCGTTCTCCTCGCCGAGCAGGTTCTCCTCAGGGACGAACACGTCGTCGAAGGTGATGTGGGCCGTATCGGATGCGTGCCAGCCCAGCTTCTCGATCGCCGTCGACTCGATGCCCTCGCCGCGCTCGATGAGCAGGAACGAGAGGCCACGATGGCCGCCCTCCTGGGTCGTCTTGACCGCGGTGAGGATCACGTCTGCGCGCACGCCGCCGGTGATGAACATCTTCGCGCCGTTGACGACGTAGCCGCCGTCGACCTTGCGCGCGAACGTCCGGATCGACGCCACATCGGAGCCGGCGTCGGGCTCGGTGATGGCGAGCGCGGCGATCGTCTCGCCCCGGATGCCGGGGACGAGGTAGCGCTGCTTCTGCACCTCGGTGCCGAACTGCCAGATCGGCGGCAGCGCGATCCCGCCGTGGGCCCCGATCCCGGCCGCGAGGCCGCCCGAGCCGCACCGGGCGAGCTCCTCGACGAACACCGCGTCGGCGACCACGTCGCCGTCGCCGCCATACTCGCGGGGGAACTTGAGTCCGATGTACCCGAGCTCGGCCAGGCGCCCGAACAGCTCGTTGGGAAACCATCGCGCCGCTTCCCATTCGGTCGCGTGCGGATATAGCTCCGCTTCGACGAAGCTGCGCACCGCGGCCCGGAAATCCTCGTGCTCGAGGGTGAACGGCGGCAGCGGCCGGCGGTTCGCGCTGGCGCCGGCGCCGCCCTTCTCGGACAGGCTCGTGGAGCTCACTCGTGGATCTCGCTACGCGCTCGGCGGCCAGGTCGGCGCGGACGGAGTGTCCAGCTCTGAGCCGCGCCGGAGCGCTCCGGGCTCGAGGCCCTCCTTGCGGTGGCGCAGGTCGAGGTAGATCACGGCCGTGATCGCGGCGAGCAGGGGATACGTGAGGACGTTGGAGACGATCGTGGCCATGCCCGAGAGCACGATCACGACGCCGACGCTGTTCACGTGGCCGCCGGACTCGATCGCGGCCACCACAGCCGTGATCACGAGGTCGACGGCGATGATCAGGACCACGCCGACGATCAACGCCCCGAGCGTCGGCCACCAGCGCCCGCTCACCAGCTCCCGCGAGCGCGCCAGCGCCGCCGGGCCCGCGATGCCCTCGAACATCAGGACCGGCACCGCCACGGAGAGCGCGACGAGCAGGTAGACCCCGGGGATCACGAACAGGATGAAGCCGACCAGCACGACCAGGCTGGTGAGTAGCGCGAGCCACAGCAGGGGCGCGAGGCGGTCGGCGGCGTACTCGAGTGACTGCCGCCAGCCGCTGGGATGGCCGACGTAGGCGTCGATCAGCCCGCGCGAGAGCGCGCCGATCACCAGCGCCGCCGCGACGAAGCGGAGCACGATCGTGACCACGATCCAGGCCCCGCCGACGGTCCCGACAGGCGCATAGAGCGATCCGTCGTGCGCGTACACGCCGCTGGGCAGCGAGGCGGCGAACACGATCCGGTCGACCACCTCGACCGGGACGATGATCAGGGCGACGAGCTTCCACAGCTCGACCGCCCGCGCGCGATAGAGCTTCAGCGCCGCGTCCAGGATCTCGCCGATCCCGAGCGGCCTGGCACCACCACCGGTCGCGGGCCCCGCTCCCATGGCGCGAACGATATCCGCAGCGGTCCTCGTCGGATCCGTTCGTTCTCAGAGCCCGTACGAGCGCCCGATGACCTCGAGCATGACCTCGTCGGTCCCGGCGCCGATCCGGTTCAGCCGCAGGTCGCGCCAGGACCGCTCGATCCCGTACTCCTTCATGTAGCCGGCGCCGCCGTGGATCTGGATGCACTCGTCGGCGACCTCGACGGAGATCCGGGCGGCGTACAGCTTGGCCATCGAGATCTCGCGCACCGGGTACTCGCCGTTCTGCAGCCGCCAGGCCGTCGTGTAGACCATCTGCCGGGCGGTCTCGATCTTGGTCGCCATGTCGGCGAACTTGTGGCGAATCACCTGGAACTGCCCGATCGAGCGCCCGAAGGCCTTGCGCTGCTTGGCGTATTCGAGCGTCTGGTCGAAGGCGTGCTGGGCACCGGCGACACAGCCGGCGGCGCCGATCAGGCGCTCGCCCTGGAGCTCCCACATGATGTGGTAGAAGCCCTTGCCGACCTGGCCGAGCACGGCCGAGGCCGGCACGCGGACGTCCTGGAAGGCGAGCAGCGCGGTGTCGGAGGCGTGCATGCCGAGCTTCTGGAGGCGCTTCTCGCGGATCACCCCGGGCGCGTCCATCGGGACCAGGAACAGCGTGAACCCGTCGTAGCCGGCGTTGGGGTCGGTCTTGGTCACGAGCACGATCACGTCGGCGCGGTGGCCGTTGGTGATGTACGTCTTGGACCCGTTGATCACGTACTCGTCGCCGTCCTGGACGGCGCGCGTCTTGATGCCGGCGACGTCGGAGCCGGCGTCGGGCTCGGTGATGCCGAGGCAGAGGATCTTCGTCCCGGCGATCGCCGGCGCCGCCCACTCCTGCTTCTGCTCCTCGGTGCCGAAGGCGAGGATCGGCGGCATCGCCATGTCGGTCTGGACTGCGAGTCCCATCGCCAGGCCGCCGCAGTGCGCGTGGACCATCTCCTCGGCGAGCACGAGGCTGGTGTAGTAGTCGCCGCCCTGGCCGCCGTACTGCTCGGGCTTGTCGAGGCCGAGGAAGCCGAGCTCGCCCATGCGCCGGAACACCCAATCCGGGAAGGTCTTCTCCTCCCACTCGTCCGCGTGCGGCTGTAGCTCCTTGATCACGAAGCGGCGGATCGACTCACGCAGCTGCTCGTGCTCGTCGGCGAAGATGAAATGTCGGCGCTGGGATGCGAAGTCGGGCTTGAGGACGTCGGCGCTGGCCATATGGCGGTTCTCCTGTGCGATCGCGGACGGCGGCGGACGGCGCGGCGGACCGTAGCGGAGCGCCGGCGAAAAGTAAACAGTAGGACTTCTTACTTCTCACTTGACGACGGTCGCGGGCGATCACGCGTAGGCTTCCGCGCATGCCCCTGGACACACTCCGCTATGACGTCGCCGAGAGCGGCGTGGCGACCATCGCCCTGGATCAACCCGACACCCGGAACGCGCTGTCGAATGAGCTGCTGAGCGACCTCGCCGCGGCGCTCGCCGGCGCCCGCGACGATCCCGCCGTCCGCTGCGTGGTGCTCACCTCCACGCACGAGAAGGTGTTCTCGAGTGGCGGCAACCTGGCCGGGTTCGCTGCCGAGGTGCCGCTCGTGCACAAGCACTTCGGCACCGACCTGTTCCCGCGCGTGTTCCGTCTGCTCGGCGAGCTCGGCAAGCCCTCGATCTGCGCCGCCAACGGCCATGTGCTGGCCGGCGCGCTCGGACTCGCGCTGGCCTGCGACCTGATTGTGGCCAAGGAGGGTGTCCGCTTCGGCACCCCCGAGATCAACGTCGGCGTGTTCCCGTTCATGATCATGGCGCTGATCTACCGCAACGTCGGGCGCAAGAAGACCAACGAGCTGCTGCTGCTCGGGGAGCAGATCTCCGCTGAGGAGGCCGAGCGGATCGGGATCGTCAACCGGGTGCTGCCGGCCGATCGGTTCGACGCCGGCGTCGCCGAGTGGGCGGAGCGGCTGGCCGGCAAGTCGCCGGTGCTGATGAAGCTGGGCAAGGACGCGATGTTCCGCCAACAGGACATGGCGTTCGCCGACGCCCTCGACTTCCTGCGCTCCCAGCTGACGATCGCGTTCTCGACCGAGGACATCCAGGAGGGCGTCAAGGCCTTCTTCGAGAAGCGCGATCCGGTGTGGAGGGGTCGCTGAGCGCGGGCGGACCCGCGTGAGCGCCTTGACGGCAGCGCCGGGCGCCTGGCACAGTGAGAAGTAGAACGTCTCACTTCTCACTGTTCCCGTCCCCGAAGACTCGAGACCATGACCACAGATGCCCCCACCGCCGGTCTGCTCCGTCCGCTCGCCGATGACCTCGCCGCGCGCCGCGCGCGGATCAAACAAGGGGGCGGTCCGGAGAAGATCGCCGCCCAGCACGCGCGCGAGAAGCTGACCGCACGCGAGCGGTTGGAGCTGCTGATCGACGCGGGCACCTGGACCGAGCTCGGGATCCACGCCCGGCCGCACTTCTCCGCCCGGGCGATGGACGGGAAGGACGCGCCGGCGGACGGGGTGATCACCGGCTACGGCAAGATCGACGGTCGCCTGACCGCGGTCGCCGCCTACGACTTCACGGTGATGGCGGGGTCGATGGGGATGACCGGCGAGCTCAAGGTCGGCCGCCTGCGCGAGCTCGCGCTGACCAAGCGGATCCCGTTCGTGTGGCTGCTGGACTCGGCCGGCGCGCGGATCCAGGAGGCGGTGGGGTCGCTGTTCGCCGGCTCCGGGCACCTGTTCCGCGAGGAGGTCGTCAACTCGGGCGTGATCCCCCAGGTCGCGGCGCTGATGGGGCCGTGCGCGGCCGGGACGGCGTACATCCCGGGGCTGGCCGACTTCGTCCCGATGGTCAAGGGCCGCGGCTCGATGGCGCTGGCCGGCCCGCACCTCGTGCGGGCGGCGGTGGGCGAGGACGTGACCCAGGAGGAGCTCGGCGGCTCACGCGTGCACTGTCGCAAGTCCGGGGTCGGCGACCTCGAGGTGGCCGACGACCAGGAGTGCATCCAGAAGATCAAGGACTACCTGGCCTACTTCCCCCAGAACTGCGAGCAGCCGCCGCCGATCGCGGCCAGCGAGGACCCGATCGACCGCGGCGACGAGGCGCTGCTCGACGTGCTGCCGGAGTCCAACCGCAAGCCCTACGACATGTACGAGGTGATCCGGCGGATCGTCGACGACGGCGTCTACTTCGACATGAAGCCGCAGTTCGCCAAGACGATCATCACCTGCCTGGGCCGCTTCGGCGGCCGGCCGGCGGGGATCGTGGCCAACCAGCCCAAGCAGCTCGGCGGGATCCTCGACAACGACTCCGCCGACAAGGCGGCGCGGTTCATCAACCTTTGCAACGCGTACGGGATCCCGCTCGTCTTCCTCCAGGACGTCCCCGGGTTCATGGTCGGGACGAAAGTGGAGGAGGCGGGCATCATCCGCCACGGCGCCAAGATGCTCTATGCGACGGCGAACGCCACCGTCCCCAAGATCACGGTGATCCTGCGCAAGGCCTACGGCGCCGGCTATTACGTGATGTGCGGGCGCGCGTACGAGCCCGATCTGATCGTCGCCTGGCCGAGCGCAGAGATCAGCGTGATGGGCGCCGAGGGCGCGGTCGAGATCATCTTCCGCAAGCAGGTCGAGGCGGCCGAGGATCCCGCCGCCAAGCGACAGGAGCTGATCGACGAGTTCCGCAAGATCATCGACGTCTACATCGCGGCCGGCAACGACATGATCGACGACGTGATCGATCCCCGTGAGACCCGCCCGACGATCTGCCGGGCGCTGGAGATGGCGGCCGGCAAGCAGGTCGAGCGTCCCTACAAGCGATCAGGAGTGGTGCCGGTATGAAGCCAGCTGTCATCTGCTGCGCGATCTCGGGCGCGATCGCCAATCGCGACCAGTGCCCGGCGATCCCCTACGCGCCCGGGGAGTACGCCGCCGAGGCGCGGCGGATCGTCGACGAGGGGGGCGTCCACATCCATATCCACGCGCGCAAGCCCGACGGCTCGCCGAGCTACGAGATCGAGGACTTCCACGCGATCAAGGAGGCGATCACGGCCGAGATCGGCGACCGCGCGATCATCAACTTCTCGACGGGGACGATCGGCGTTTCGATCGAGAGGCGCGTCGCGTACCTGGAGGCGTGCCGGCCCGAGGTGGCGGCGCTCAACATGGGGTCGCTCAACTACGCCAAGTATTCGCGCAGTCGCAAGGACTTCGTGTTCCAGTTCGTGTTCGCGAACCCGTTCGACGAGATCATCGAGCTCCTGCGCGCGATGCGGCGGCTGGGGATCAAGCCCGAGCACGAGTGCTTCGACATCGGGCATGTCGCCTCGCTCGACCCTCTGGTCGACATGGGACTACTGGAGTCGCCGCTGCACGCCGATTTCGTGATGGGCGTCGTCGGCGGCGTGCCCGCGACCGCTCGCAACGTGGCCGCGATGGCCGACAACATGCCGGTCGGGGGAGGTGGGGGGGTGCCGAATCACTGGGGCGTGATCGGGATCGGCCGCGACCAATGGATGATGGTCGCCGCCGCGCTCACGCTCGGCGGCTCGATCCGGGTCGGGCTGGAGGACAACTTCTACCTCCCGAACGGGGACATGGCCCGCTCCAACGGCGAGCTGATCGCCAAGGCCCGGCAGCTGACCGAGGACGCCGGCCGGCGGCCGGCCACGGTCGAGGAGGCGCGGGAGATGCTGGGGATCGCGACCCGGGAGGCACAGCCGGCATGAGTCTCCCGCTGGCGGGCCTCAAGGTGCTGGATCTCTCCCGCCTCCTTCCCGGAGGCTTCTGCTCGCTGATGCTGGCCGACTTCGGGGCCGACGTGATCAAGGTCGAGGACACCGGCCCGGGCGACTACGTGCGCTGGTCGCCGCCCTACTACGAGGGCGCCGACGAGACCGCGCGCGGCGCCCTGTTCCTGTCGCTGAACCGGGGCAAGCGTTCGATCCGGCTCGACCTCAAGTCCGAGCCGGGCAAGCAGGTGCTGCTGCGCCTGGTCCGGGACGCCGACGTGCTGCTCGAGTCCTTCCGGCCCGGCGTGCTCGACCGCCTCGGGGTCGGCTACGAGCGCCTGCGCGAGGAGAACCCGCGGCTCATCTACTGCGCCATCACCGGCTACGGCCAGGACGGTCCCAACCGCGACCGCTCCGGCCACGATATGAACTACCTGGGCCTGAACGGGGTCCTCGGGCTGACCGGCGACGCCGACGGGCCGCCCGTGCAGTCGGGCGCGCAGATCGCCGACCTCGGCGGCGGCGGGATGATGGGCGTGATCGGGATCCTGGTCGCGCTCCACGAGCGCGAGCGCTCAGGCGAAGGCCAGCTGGTCGACTGCTCGATGTTCGACGGCGCGCTGTCGTGGCTGGGGATGGTGGCGGCGGCGGCGTTCGCCGCCGGTCGCGCCGACCGCCGCGGCGAGAACATGCTCGCCGGTGCGCTGATCTGTTATCGGCCCTACCGCTGTGCCGACGGTTACGTCACGCTCGGCGCGCTGGAGCCGAAGTTCTGGAGCGCGTTCTGTCGCGGGGTCGGGCGCGAGGATCTGCTCGGCCACGCGTTTGACCGGCCGGGAACCCCGGCGCACCACGAGCTCGAGGCGATCTTCGCCGAGCGCACCCGCGAGCAGTGGCGCCTGTTCGCGTCGGAGAACGACTGCTGCCTGGAGCCCGTGCTGGACCTCGACGAGGTGCTCGACTCCGAGCTCGTGCGCGCGCGCGAGATGGTCGTCGAGCTGAGCCAGCCGGGCGCCGATCGCCCGGTGAAGCTGCTCGGCGTGCCGATCAAGCTCAGCCGCACGCCGGGCGATCCCACCCGGGCCCCGGGTCCCCGCCTCGGCGAGGACACCGAGGCCGTGCTGGCCGCGGCCGGGTTCGGCGCCGCGGAGATCGCCGCGCTGGCCGAGGCGGGTGCGATCGCCGGACCGGCGCGGGACGTCCGAGGGTCGTTCCTGTCCTCATGAGCTCCACTGCTGCCGGCATGCTCAAGATGAGCGAGCTCGCTGAGCAGTCGGGGGTGAGCGCGGGGACGATCAAGCACTACCTGCGCGAGGGGCTGCTGGTCGACGGCGGCGAGGTCCTGCGCACGAGCCGGAACATGGCCTACTACCCGCAGGACTATGTCGAGCGGATCCGGCTGATCAAGCGTCTGCAGGAGGAGCGGTTCATGCCGCTGCGGGTGATCCGAGAGGTGATGGCCACCGATCCCGAGCGGGCGGCCAAGATGATCGAGCTCGAGGACCGGATCCTCGATCGCGCGATCGCCGCGCGTGAAGGGGCCCGCGTCTCCCGTGCGCAGGTGCGCCGCGACTACGACGTGCCGCAGAACGTGCTGCGCCGGCTCGAGGAGCTCGGTGTGCTCACGCCCAACTCACGGGGCTACGACGCCGACGACGTGAAGATCATCGAGGCGATGTCGCGCTTCCGGGCCGGCGGCTACGACGAGGCGCTGGGGTTCACCGTGTACGACACGCTGCGTTACCGCGAGGCGCTGGAGCCACTCGTGGACGAGGAGGTGCGGGTGCTGCTCGACCGCTTCGCCGGTGAGGTGGAGGCCGACCGGGCGGTGGAGATCCTCGCCTCCGGCGCCGAGCCGCTGCGCGACCTGGTCGGGGCGATGCACTCCAAGCTGCTGATGTCGGCGCTGCGGCGTCAGCGCGGCCTCGACGCGGCGGGCTGAGCCGCTACCACCGAACGTCGTGCTCCTCCATCACGCCGTAGCCCTCGGCGAGCTCGATCCCGCCCGGTAGCGCGCCGGCGAAGGTCCCGAACGGCTGGCGGTAGGAGCTGCGCACGAGCAGCAGGTTCCGACGGTGCTCGTGCACCGCCTCGGACCGGAAGCGCAGCGAGCCGCCGTCGGCGATGCTCACGCCCGAGAGATCATCGGCGAAGGCGCACGGCCCGGCCTCGGCCGCGACGCCGTCGACCCAGATCGTCCGCTCGCTCCGCTCAGGCGGGTCGTTGACCCCGGCGACGAGATTCCAGGCCAGCTCGCGGCCGTCGCCGGCCCGGCCGACGCCCGCCGACCAGCGCCAGTGCGTGTGGCGCTCGTAGTAGGCGGCGGTGTCATCGATCACCGCGTGGCCCACCAGGGCGTGCGTGACCCCGTCGATGCGGACGCCGCCGCGCGCGACCACGCCGCCCTGCTTGCGGGTCCAGGCGTATGCGGCGCCGCTGCGGCACACCGCCTCGATGCCGGCACTCTCCTCCAGCGCGAGGTCGATCTCGATCCCGTGATCCCGCACCTGCGCCCGGCCTGACTCGATCCTCACGCCTCCGCGCCCGGTCACGGTCCGCTCGTGCAGCCGCTCGGCTCGGCGGTCCCAGACGGCCCAGAACGCCTGGCGGGCGGGGCCGATCCGGACGGCGGCCAAGCACAGCATCAGCTCGGGTCCGTAGACCCCGACGTAGCGCCACGCTTTGAGCGGGCGCCCTCCCCGCCGGGGCGGCATCGGCGCCGGCGGCAGCGGAAGCCCGGCCAGCGCCGGCGGCCGGATGTCCCCGAAGCGGCCGCGGTAGGGGAGCGGGAGGGCATCCATGGGTGTGACGGGTATAACAACAGCCGGCGGCGTTATGCTTGAGGGCCGACTGACTGACCGGTCAATCGACTCAAGTGAGGTTCTGTGCGCGCCGGTGCCGTCCAGCTCAATTCGACCGCCGACATCGCCCGCAACCTGGAGACGGCCGACCGTCTCGTCCGGGCCGCGGCGGCCGACGGCGCCGAGCTGGTCGCATTGCCCGAGAAGTGGAGCGTCCTCGGCACGCCGGCTCAGATCGCCGCCGGCGCGGAGCCTCTCGACGGCCCGGCGATCAGCTGGGCCCGGGATGTCGCCCGCGAGCTCTCGATCGACCTCGTCGCCGGGTCGATCGCCGAGCGCGTCGAGGGCCAGGACAAGACCTCGAACACGAGCGTGCACGTCCGGCCCGACGGCGAGCTGGCCGGCGTCTATCGAAAGATCCACATGTTCGACGTCGAGGTCGACGGGGTGCAGTACCGCGAGTCCGAAGGGGAACAGCCGGGCGAGGAGATCGTCGTCTCGGCGCTGGCCTGCGGCACCCCGGTGGGAATGAGCGTGTGTTACGACCTGCGCTTCCCCGAGCTGTTCCGGATCCTCGCCCTCCGCGGCGCGGAGATCGTCGTTGCGCCGAGCGCGTTCACGCTCGCCACCACCCGCGATCACTGGGCCGTGCTGGTGCGGTCGCGCGCGATCGAGAACCAGTGCTTCGTGATTGCGCCCAACCAGATCGGCACCCACGCACCCGGCATGCGCTCCGGTGGCCGGTCGATGATCGTCGACCCGTGGGGCTTGGTGCTGGCGAGCGCCCCGGACACCGAGGCCGCGATCGTCGCCGAGCTCGACCTGGGGACCCTGCGCGACATCCGGCGCCGGCTGCCGTCGCTGGCCAACCGGCGTCCCGGGGCCTACCGGTGGGAGGCCTGATGGCGCGCGCGCTGGCGACGGCGGTCGACAAGCGGCGATTGATCCTCGACGCCGCGGTGCGGGTGTTCGCCCGTCAGGGCTTCCACACGTGCCGGGTGTCGGACATCGCCGATGAGGCCGGCGTCGCCTACGGCCTCGTCTACCACTATTTCTCCTCCAAGGACGAGATCCTCGACACGCTGTTCCTCGAGCGCTGGAGCGTGATGCTCGCCGCGATCGCCGAGGCCGACGCGTCCGAGCAGGAGCCGCGCGACAAGCTCCGGGCGATCGCCGCCTTCATCATCGAGTCCTATCGCCACGACCCCGAGCTGATGAAGGTCATCATCGTCGAGGTCACGCGCGCCGCCAACACGTTCGGCCGCACCCATCTGGCCACGATTCGCGACGCCTACGCGCAGATCGCCGGGATCGTCGCCCGGGCCCAGTCCATGGGCGTGTTCCGGCCCGAGATCACCCCTGAGTTCGCGGCCCTCGCGTTCTACGGGGCGATCGAGCAGGTGCTGACGGGGTGGATCTTCGACAGCGTGCCGGTCGGCGACGATGCGCTCGAGCGGGCCAAGACGCTCATCGTCGAGACGATCTGCCGCGGTCTCGAGCGCTGAGGTCAGACGACATGCCGACACGGTTCGCGCGGCGGTGTGTGATTGAATGCTCCCGCGATGACGGAAAGCCCACTTGTCAAGCGGCTTCTGTGGTCGGGGCTTCTCGCGGGGATGGGTGCGCTCGCGACGATCGCTTCGACCCGGCTGGCTGCCGTGATTTGGGTTCGCGTATTCGGGGAAGAGCCCCCCGAGTGAGCGAAGAGCGCCCGAGCCCCTGGCACGAGGATCCACCGCCGGCGACCGAGCCCGCCGCGCCGGCCGAGGCTGCGGTGCCGGCCACCGAGCCCGCCGGGCCGGCTGAGCCGCCGACCGCCTTGACGCCGCCCGCGCCGGCGCCGGTCGAGCCGCCGACCGCCGTCACGCCGCCCGAGCCGCCCACCGCGGTCGGCCCGCCCGAGCCCGCCCGCGCGGTCGCGCCCGGCCCGCCAGACCCCAAGCCCTCCGCCTTCGCGCCGCCCCCGCCACCCGCCCCGGTGGCGCCGCCGCCGCTCGGCGCCGGCACCGCGCCGGCCGGTCCGACCAAGCCGCTGCCCTCCGAGCGCCCCGAGGTCGCGGTCGGTGCCGCGTTCGCCGGCGGGCTCATCCTGGCTTTGATCCTGAGACGCCTTGCCCGCTGAGAACAACAGGCAGGAGACCATCGCGACCGCGGTGACCGAGGTCTCCGATCGCATGACGCTGTTGGTGCGCGAGGAGATCGAGCTGGCCAAGGCGGAGGTGACCGAGAAGGTCACGAAGCTGGCCACAGGGGCCGCCGCCGTGGCCGCAGGCGCCGTGTTCGGCGTCTTCGCGGTCGTGTTCCTGCTGCTGACCCTGGCCTGGGGGCTGAACTCGCTGATCGGCAGCATCTGGCTCGGCTTCCTGATCGTGCTGATCCTGCTCCTGGTCATGACCGCGGGCGCGTTCCTGTTCGCGCGCAAGAAGCTGCAGGTCGGCGCGCCGGTGCCGCAGATGGCGATCGACGAGGCCAAGAAGATCCGCGCCAGCGTCAAAACCGAGACGCATCCGTAGATGCCGCAGCCCGCGCGCACCCGGACCCCGGAAGAGATCCGGGACTCGATCGAGCAGAACCGGCAGGAGCTTGTCGTCTCGATCGACAAGCTGCGGGCCGAGGTCGTCACGCTGACCGATTGGCGCAGCCAGATCGCCGCCCATCAGCAGCAGGTGACGATCGGCGCCGGTGTGGCCGGGTTCGTGCTCGGCGGCGGCATCGCCGCGCTCGGATCGCTCGTGTTCGGGCGCAAGGCGCGGCGCGAGCGTCGCGGGCTGCGCAAGTAGCAGCCGGACTCGGCGGGCCAGGCGCGGCCGGGCGTGGCCGCGCTACGCGTGTGGGGTCGGCCGCATGCGGGCCAGGGGGCGGCGACGCTCGCGGCTGCGCCGGCGCCCGGCGCTGCGCTCCATCCGGTGGGACCGCATCAGGTCGGCGTCCCCGCGTGCAGCGGCGGCGCAGAGCGAGATCACCAGCATCAGCAGCGCGATCCAGACGACTCCGACCAGCAGTAGAACCGGGACGAGATTCATCGCATGACTCCTGGCGCGTGCATTCCCCTGGGCGCCGGAAAGCTAACCGGCCGGGTCAGACGGCTCGGGCGCAGCGGCTCACATGAACGAGCTGGGCAGCGCGCCGGCGCCGAGCAATCCGGGCCCGACGTGGGTGCCGATCACCGGGCCGATCTCCGACACGACGACAGGGTCGCCGCCGAAGATCTCACGTCCCCGGGCGACCAGCTCGGCCGCCTCCCTGGGCGCCTGGATGTGCTGCACCATCCAGGCGTCGGCGCCGTCGTCGCGGCGGGAACGCAGCAGGTCGACCATGCGCTCGAACGCGCGCCGCGAGGTCCGGACGCGCTCGACGGGCGCGATCTCCGACTCGACCGTGAGGATCGGCTTGATCTTCAACGCCGCGCCGACCCAGGCCTGGGCGCCGGCGATCCGGCCGCCGCGGCGCAGGTACTCGAGCGTGTCGATCGCGAACCACATCTTCAGCTGCGCCCGGGCATCGTGCGCGTGCTGCGCCACGGCGGATCCGTCGGATCCCCGGGCCGCCTCGGCGGCGGCGGCGAGCATCACCAGCCCCTGGCCGCCGCACGCGGTCTGAGAGTCGACCACGTGGACGCGCTCGGCGCGGTCTCCGAGCTGCTCGCGGGCCTGCTCGGCCGAGTCCACGGTGCCCGACATCCCGCCGGCGAGATGGATCGAGACGATGTCGTCGCCGGCGTCGAGGATCGGCTCGTAGACGGCCAGGAAGTCGCCGATCGAGGGCTGCGAGGTGCTCGGCAGCTCGGCCGCCGTGCGCAGGCCCTCGTAGTAGGCGTCGTAGTCGGTGATGTCGCTCTCGCGCTGCACGACGTCGCCCGAATGGACGTACAGACTCACCTCGCGGATGCCGTTCTGGTCAAGCAGCGCGCGCGGGAGGTAATGGCAGGTATCGGAAACGACTACGACCGGCATCCCGGCGCCACCCTAGCAGCGGTCGCCGCCGGCGCACGGGCGTGCAGCCGTCCACGCCCGGGCGCGAAGCGACACTAGACTGGCGGCCTTATGGCGCGCACTCTGATCACCGGGGCCACGGGACTGATCGGCTCGCACGTGGCGCGTGCACTGGTGGAGCGCGGCGACGACCTGCGTGCGACGGTGCGCCAGGCGTCGAGGACCGAGACGCTGACGGCGCTCGACGTGCACACCGTGCGGGCCGACATCCTCGATCGCCGCTCGCTTCGCCGCGCGATGCAGGGCGTCGATCGCGTGTTCCATGTTGCCGGCACGACGCGGCTCAACCTTCCGCGCGAGCGGCTGTTCGCCGTCAACGTCGAAGGCACGCGGATCGTGCTCGAGGAGGCGCTCCGCGCCGACGTCGAGGGCGTGGTCTACACGTCCTCGGTGGCGGCGATTGGACCCGCCCCGCCCGGATCGACCGCCGACGAGCGTCAGGTGTTCAACACCGGGCGCCACGGACTTCCCTACGTCGACTCCAAGCACGAGGCCGAGGTCGAGGCGCTGCGGTTCGTCGCCCGCGGCCTCCCGCTGGTGATCGTCAACCCGGCTCACGTGCTGGGGCCGGGGGATCGCGGTCGCTCCTCGACGACGCTCGTGCGCCGCTTCATGCGCCGCGAGATCCCGGCCTACGTGAACGGGACGATCAACATCGTCGGCGTCGAGGACGTGGCCCGCGGGCACCTGCTCGCCGACGAGGTCGGCAAGGTCGGCGAGCGCTACATCCTCGGCAACCGGAACTTCACGCTGGACCGCCTGTTCGCCGACCTCGCGCGGCTGACCGGAATCGAGCCGCCGCTGGTGAAGCTGCCGCTGCCGGTCGCACTGGCCCTGGCCCGGACGGCCGGCGGCGTGCCCGGCGTCCATATGCCCTCAGCGATCGATATCCGCGCCGCGTCGCTCAACTGGGCGTTTCGCAACAGCAAGGCCAAGCGTGAGCTGAGCTGGAAGACCTCGCCGCACGAGGACTGCCTCGAGGCGACGATCGCCTGGTACCGCGAGCAGGAGGGCGAGCACCTGCCGCCGCCCGGCGCCCGACAGCCGCTGGCGCTCCGTCTCGCCGCCGGCGCGATGCGGCGCACCGGGCTGCTGAGCGCCCTTATCGTCTGAGCTCGATGGCGACCCTCTACCGCTGCAATACGCCGACCGACTGGCTGTGTCCATGTGGCAAAGTGGCGCGCGCGCTGCGGCGCGACGAGATTCCGTTCCAGGCGGCCGTGGTGCCGCAGCGGCGCTCGCGCCGGCTCGAGGTCGAGGCGCTGACGGGGCAGCGGCGGGTGCCGGTGCTGGTGATCGACGGCGAGGCGATCTGCGACTCGCGCCGGATCGTCGAGCATCTCGAGTTCCGGCGTGAGCGAGCGGCGGCGTCCGAGCCGCCCGCGTCCTCGCGACCCACCCCGTAGCAATTACGGTCCCCCATTCCGGCCCCAGGGCGGATGTGGCGACCGCACACGTACTTCAATCTGGGGCCCGTGGGGTGGTCCCGCCGGATCCGCCTCACGCCGGCAAAACCGTGTGAGCTGCGAGGTGAGCCTATGACGACCGGCGAACGGATCCCGCTGGAGCAGGTGCTGGGGGTCATCGAGCGCTGCGACGAGGACGACGGCGTCAGCCTCGGGTTCGTGGCCTGGGAGCTCCTGGCCGAGGAGCTGGCGGTCCTGCCGGCGATGCAGGATGCCTCCTCCCGGCGGTTGATCGAGACCTCGGGGTGGGACGAGGAGCACGCCGAGCGACTGTGGCGGTTGACCGACGTCGGGCGGGAGTGCCTGCACTCCGAGCGCCCGGGCGAAGGCGCCCGCGCCGAACACGCGCTGTAGCCCCGCGCCGGCCGGCGCGCGTCAGACCGTCGCCTGCGGGTCGACCACGGCGCAGGTCCTCGGGCCCGAACAGGATCGCCGCCCTCACGGCAGGACGACCGCCTTGAGCGCCTCGCCGCTGCGCTGCAGGTCGAGCGCGCGCCCGGTGTCCTCGAGCCCGAGGCGGTGGGTGACGAGGGGCAGGGGGTCGATCAGCCCGCCGGCGATCAGCTCCAGGGCCGCGCGCATGTCGTGTGGTCCGGCCGAGTAGCTCGCCGTGATCGTCTGCTCGCGCATGAACACGGCCGTGCCGTCGAGGGCCGGCGGGTCGCCGGGCGCCGGCGGCGCGTACAAGCACAGCGTGCCGCCCGGGGCGATCGCCGCCGCCGCCGCGGCGATCGCCGGCGGCTTCGGCGTGCACACGATCGCGACGTCGACCTGCTCGTTACCGTGGCGCTCGGCGCCCCAGGCCTCGGCCGCCCGGAGGCGGTCGGGGCGCGGCTCGCGCACCCACACCACCTCGACCGAGCGCGCGTGCGCGGCGGCGATGTGGAGCAGGCCGTTGACGCCGGCGCCGACGACGAGCAGGCTGTCCCCTCCTCGCAGACCGGCCCGGTCCTGGGCGCGCAGCACGCAGGCCAGCGGCTCGATGAACGTGGCCGCCACCGGATCGAGCCCGGCGGGGATCGGCAGCAGCTCCCGCACCAGCTCGGGCGTGATCCGGACGCGTTCGGCGAACCCGCCGGGATCGAGCCGGGTGGCTCGGAAGCGCTCGCACATCGTCTCGTGCCCCCGCCGGCAGCGCCGGCACTCGCCGCACGGCGCGTGGTGATGGATCGCGACGCGGTCGCCGACCCGCCAGCCCTCGACCCCGGGACCGACCGCGCGCACGATGCCGGCCGGCTCATGGCCGAGCACCGCCGGGAGCCGCGCGGCGATGTACCAGTCGGTCACATCGGACGCGCACACGCCGCAGGCCACCACATCGCAGACGATCTCGCCCTCGCCGGGCTCAGGATCGGGCACGTCCCGCACGGTGACCTCGCCGCCGGGCTGCGATACGGCGGCCCTCATCGGGCCAGCAACGCCTGAATCGACTCCGAGCTCACCGGCCGCGCGACACCGCGCTCGGTCACGATCGCACTCACCAACGCTGCGGGGGTCACGTCGAAGGCCGGGTTCCGGCACGGCGTGCCCGACACCGTCACCGGCTCGCCGGCCGCGCAGCGGACCTCATCGGGGTGGCGCTCCTCGATCACGATCTCGGCGCCGGATGCGCAGGCGAGGTCGATCGTGGACGTCGGGCCCGCGACCACGAACGTGATCCCGGCCTCGCGGGCGGCCAGCGCCAGCGGATAGCTGCCGACCTTGTTGGCCACGTCGCCGTTGGCAGCGACGCGGTCGCAGCCGATGATCACCGCGTCGACGGCGCCGGCGGCGATCAGCCCGGGGGCGGCGGCATCGACGACGAGCTCATGCGCTATCCCCAGCTGCGCCAGCTCGTAGACGGTCAAGCGCGCGCCCTGGAGCAGCGGGCGCGCCTCACAGGCCAGCACGCCGTCGAGCTGCCCCCGGGCCGCGAGCTCGGCCACCACCGCGAGGGCGGTGCCGCGACCCGGAGCGGCGAGCGCCCCGGCGTTGCAGTGGGTCAGCAGGCGCCGCGAGCCGGTCAGCAGATCGGCTCCATGCGCCGCCATCACGTCGCTGGCCGCGGTCTCCTCGGCGTGGATCGCCCGCGCCTCGGCCAGCGCTGCCTCCGCCTCGCCGCCCGGCTCGGCCGCCAGCACGGCGGCGCGCACGCGGTCGACCGCCCAGGCCAGGTTGACCGCCGTGGGCCGGGCCTCGCGCAGCTCGCCGCAGGCACGCTCGAGTGCCGCCGCCGGGTTCGGCTGTCCGGCCAGCTCGAGCGCCACTCCGTAGCCGGCGGCGACGCCGATCAGCGGCGCTCCGCGGATCGCCAGTCGCCGGATCGCGGCTGCCACCTCGCCCGCGCGCGAGAGCTCGAGCTCGTGCTCACGCCACGGAAGCAGCGTCTGGTCGAGCGCCCACAGGCGCCCATCCTCGAAGCGCAGCGCGACCACGGAGCCGGTGGCCGGTCGGCGGGTCGCGCTCATGCAGCGATGCTAGCCGCCGGGCCCAGCCCGCCGCGCGCCACACCCGGGGCGGCGGAGCCGCCCTCCTAAAGCCGATTCTCGATTGTCAGCGGCGGGGCCTCGGCGGGCGCGGCCTCGGGAGCCTCCGCCGGGGCGGCCGGCTCGAGCCCGAGCGCCTGCGTGAGCTCGCCCGACTCGTACATCTCGGTCACGATGTCGCAGCCGCCGATCAGCTCGCCGTCGACGAACAGCTGCGGGATCGTGGGCCAGTTCGACAGCGCCGAGAGCTCCTGGCGGATGCGGGGATCCGGCAGGATGTCGACGGCCGCGAACGGGGCTCCGAGCGACTGCAGCATCGCCACCGTGCGAGCGGAGAACCCGCACGCGGGAGCTTCGGGCGTGCCCTTCATGAACAGGATCACCGTGTTCTCGGCGATCGCGCTCTGGATTGCGTCGCGCATCGGGTTGGTGCTCTCGTCGGTCATGCTTCCTCACTCGTGGCGTGGGTCTTGATGGCAAGGGCGTGAATCCGACCGCCCAGCTCGTCGCCGAACACGTCGTAGACGAGCCTGTGCTGCGCGAGCCGATTCAGTCCCGAGAAGGTGGGAGCCGAGATCACCGCATTGAAGTGGTGGCCGTCGCCGGTGACCTCGGCGCTCGACCCGGGAATCGCGGCCTCGATCCGGCTCTTCAGCTCTTGTGGAGTTGCATCGGAAGTCGCAGACACTGCCCCTAGCGTACCGAGGTGGGCTCGCTATACTCAATGAAGCATGATCACTCTTACCGACAAGGGCGCAGAGAAGGTGAGGGAATTCCTCGCCGGTCAGACTGCAACCGCTTCGACCGCCGGACTTCGCGTCGGCGTTCGCGGTGGGGGGTGCTCGGGCTTCCAGTACGCGCTGGCCTTCGACGAGCAGCGGGACGGGGACACCGTATTCGAGGACAAGGGTATCCGCCTGTTGGTGGATCCGCCCAGCCTCACCTACGTGCGCGGCTCCGTGATCGACTTCGTCGACGGGCTCCAGGGTGCCGGATTCAAGGTCGAGAACCCCAACGTGATCGCCGCGTGCGGTTGCGGCTCCTCGTTCCGCGTAGCGGACGAGGAACAGGTCTCAGCGGTCTAGCAGCGGCCCGCTCGCCCCGGGTCAATCGGGCGTGGCGTCAAGTGAGCGCCACAGGTAGCGGCATGCCAGCGTGCGCCACGGCCGCCACGGCTCGGCGATCGCCTCCATCTCGGCCGGCGCGGGCAGCGCCGGCAGGCCGTAGGCGAGCATCATCGCGCGCCGGATCCCGAGATCGCCGACGGCGAGCACATCGGGCCGCTGCAGGTGGAACATGAGGAACATGTGGGCGCTCCAGGTGCCGATGCCCTTGACCGCCACCAGCTCGGCGATCACCTCATCGTCGGGGAGCTCGTCCAGGCGCTCGAGCTCGAGGTCCCCGTCCTGCACGTGCTCGGCCAGCGAGCGCAGGAAGCCGACCTTGGCGCGGGAGAGACCGGCGGCGGCCCGCAGCGCCTCGGGATCGTCGGCCAGCACCTGGGCGGGCGTCGGCGTGCGCCCGTCGAAGCGGTCGGTCAGGCGCTGGAAGATCGCCCGCGCGGCCTTCGTCGAGAGCTGCTGGCCGACGATCGAGCGCACGAGCGCGCCGTAGTGGTCGGGCGGCCGCCCGGCGCGGGCGTCACCGAGCCCGTCGGGACCCGTCTGGTCGATGATCGCCCGCAGCACCGGGTCGACGCCACGCAGATGCTCGGTGCCGGCGTCGCTGCTCACTCAGGAACGTGGCCGGGCCACGTGCTATGAGGACTCTGCCAGCGACAGCGGGGCGCCGTCGAGTGCGCCCAGCGCGCGCTCCACCGAGCACGCGATGCAGGTCAGCGTGGGGGTGTCGCGCAGCGTGTACGAGCTCGACTCGGTGGTCCGCAGGCGCTGCACGAGGTCGAGGAAGTCGCCCGGGTTGTCGGTCTCGAAGGCGACCACGAACTCCTGGTCGTCGAGCCCGAACGAGTAGCTCGTGTTCAGGTCGACGGATGGAAACTCGCGTCCGACCTTGATGTGCTCCTGCATGATCCGCCAGCGCTCGTCGGCGGGGAGCGCGTACCAGCTTCGCGTCTTGACGAACGGGTACACGAACAGGTACTTGCCATGTCCGGGTCGAACTTCGAGCCGAGACTCGTCTGAGTACTCGGACGGCTTGGTCATCGCAAGGAACGAGTACGGAACCGTACACCACTTCATGAGCCCGCTCTGCGCCAGCACCACGTGGAATTCATGGATCCGCTCGAGGTTCTGCGCCTGGCTGAGCAGCATCAGGTCGGCGTCGCCCCGCGTGCCGACGAGCGAGAACGAGCGCAGCAGGTGCCCGTCGGCGAAATCCTCGCAGGCGGCGATGAACTCGCGCTTGTCGTCGGCGCGCCGTTCCTCGTCGAGTCGCCGCCAGGCCGGATCGACCTTCAGG